>NZ_NJAU01000003.1 GCF_002886255.1 Alteribacillus bidgolensis | reverse complement strand
TTGCTGATACCGAGTATTTGTGACGGTTGTTTCGGATCACATCTACTTTCGTCCCATGATCAGCGCGGCCTGCTTTAAAATATCATTCTCCATGGCAAGTTTTTGGTTCTCTTTCCGTAGTCGGATCAGTTCTTCCTGTTCGGGTGTGCGGTTGTCTTTCTCTTCAAAGGAACCAGTGGCCTGGGATTGGCGAACCCACTTATCAAAGGCAGATGGCGTCAACTCGTATTCTTTGATCATTTCAGCTCTGGGTTTTCCTGAAGCGTGCAGCTGGACGATTTGTTCTTTGAATTCTTTCGTAAAGCTTCTTCTTGCTCGTCTAGTCATATTCATTCTCCTCAACGTTTATTTGATCTAAGTCTATATGAAGAAATAATCCTTCTTTATCGATCCATCTCTGTAGTAATAAATGATAACCCAGTATAACAAGGGGAAGGTAATGTTTTTACTTTTACGAATGGATGGAAGGATGGATCTTTTTGCTGTTACCTGGCAAAGTCTCTAAAAAAATTTAAAAATTCATGCCTATTTTTTTTTTAATAAAAGCCCCATTTATTCTTTTGTTGAATAGGGTAGAACGGAAGGACCAAAAGAGGGAATCTCCTAAAAAATGAGAAGTAACTTTATGATTTCTTTTTACCAAAAGGGCTGAACAAATAAAAAAACAATGAAGAAAACGACGAACTACCCCTCTAAAGGTATTATGGCACAACTATTAATTTTATAAGTCGGGGGTATTAAAATGGATAATTTCAAAAAAGAACTCCAAGATTTGAGTGTTAACGAGTTTAAGGGAAGTAATGTGAGATCATGCGAAAATCAAGGCCCGTACATTTCACCATACAGTGGAGGCCACTGCCATCACTGCCATCACTGTCATCACTGTCATCACTGCCACCACTGTCACCACTGTCATCACTGTCATCACTGCCACCACTGTCATCACTGTCATCACTGCCATTGTTAAGGTGACAAAAAGTAAAAACGATCGTTTTTCAAAGAGAAGAGTCAGCCCCTGCATAAGTGCAGGGGTTTATCTCTGCTCAAATGATGAAAGTGGACAAACATGCAGTACATAAGATAGTGGAGGTGAGGTTTAGACTTAAGAATTATATTCATGGGTTAGGAGGAACGGAATGACAAATTTGGCCCCTTCTATGCGTCTAAAAGTGAAAAGGGACACTTTTTTCATCCCTGATTCAAATGATAGTGTGTATTTTCGAAATAACTCATGTTCGTTCCGTATAGAAGGGAGGACGATCAATCAGTGGGTTGAAAAACTCTTACCCATGTTCAATGGAGAACACACACTGGAGGACTTAACGAACGGATTATCGGTTGAGCATCGAGACCAGATATATAAGATCGCTGAACTGTTGTACCAAAATGGATTTGTACGGGATGTAAGTAAAGACCTTCCCCACCAAATGCCAGAACAGGTACTAAAAAAGTATGCTTTTCAAATTGAATTCTTGGAAAATGTAAGCGATTCAGGTGCACATCGTTTTGAGTCCTATCGTCAGGCTAAAGTGTTGGCTATCGGATCTGGCCCCTTTTTTGTTTCGTTGATAGCGGCATTGTTAGAATCTGGATTACCTAAAATCCATATGTTGATGATGAAGTCGGTACCAACAAATCGGCAGCGTTTGGAGGAATTGGCGGCTTATGCCAGTAAAACAGATCCACAGGTCGAGCTGGAGGAGGTTAGTCTAGGGTCAGAGAGCATAGACTCATTGCGGGAGGTTTTACGACCGTTTGATTGGATTTTGTACACCTCACAAGAGGGGGATATCGATGAATTACGTATTCTTCACACGTTTTGTAGAGAAGAGAAGAAAGTTTTACTTCCTGCCATCGTTCTACAGCAGGTTGGTTTAGCGGGTCCGTCGGTTCATCCAGATTCTGAAGGATGCTGGGAATCAGCATGGCGTCGACTACATCATTCTGCACTTTCTCAAGATTCGCAGTCATATGGCTCTTCATCAACAGCAGTAGCAACATTGGCCAATGTCATCGTATTTGAATTGTTCAAAAAGGTAACAGGTGTAGCAGAATCAGTACGAAATAATCAATTTTACTTACTGAATTTAGAAACGTTAGAAGGAAATTGGCATTCCTTTATTCCTCATCCATTGATAACCGAAACGTCAGCTAAACGGGTTCAGGATCCCGATCTGCTACTTGAACGACATTCAGGCAGAAATGAGTCGAGTGGATTGCTTTCCTACTTTAGTTCATTAACTTCCGAAATATCGGGGATTTTTCATATTTGGGAGGAGGGGGAGTTGAAGCAGCTTCCATTAGCTCAATGCCGCGTCCAGGTAGCTGACGCTTTGTCGGAAGGGCCGACTCCGCTTTTGACGGATATCACATGCACAGGTATGACGCATGAGGAAGCACGTCGGGAAGCGGGATTGGCCGGAATTGAAGCATATGTTTCACGAATGACCGAATTGCCCATTACGTCCCCTCAAAAAGAAGTAAATATCACGGTAGATTCACAGGAATTTGTGGGTGTGGGAGCGGGGGAAACGGTTGCAGAAGGCATAGCTCGTGGGTTGCAAAAGTGTTTGACCGAGGAGCTGGAAAAACAACGGGTGAATCAAAAACTTCGGGTTTTTCGTTTCCAATTAAATAAAGTAGAAGATGAACAGTGTCTATTTTATTTACAGGCCCTAACCACGATGAAAGGAGCACCGAAGCTCGGGATGGGAGAGGAAATGTGCGGTTTCCCTGTGGTTTGGGTTGGTACAGGAGAACACTGGTATAGCAGTGTAGGGTTGAATGTAACAATGGCATTACGGAAGGCGCTGCAACAAGCACTGTCGACGGAACAAAACAAAGCAGCATACCTCGAGACAAAAGAGTTAAAAAAGACTTCCGTTCTTTTGGAAGAAAAGGACTCGAAAAGTCTTGTCATACCAGCATGTGAAGAGACGCCCTCACGGGAGATGTTAAAGTCCGCTATGCAGGTCTTAAAATACCACCACAAGCAGCTGTTGGTCTTAGATCTAGCGCTGGAACCATTTTTGAAAAAACAACTGGCAGGTGTATTTGGTGTGTTGTTTCAAAAGGAGGAATCGAAGTGAGTGCTGTCGTGGTGATTGTTGGAGAAGGATTGTTGGCCAATTTCGTGTGCGGAGAACTGTCTTCCCAATACCAGGTCATTCGTTATACCGATTTGAAAGAAGAAATACCAGACACTACAGATTTAGCTTTGGTATTGCATGATGCCTGGCACCCCTCTGTTCACTGTGAGGCGGAAGAGGTGTTTCAATCGGCTGACATTCCTTGGCTGCGAGGGTTTGTTTCATTGGGCGAAGGTGTCATCGGACCACTGGTTCGTCAGGGTATGCCGGGATGCTCCCAGTGTGCGGACTTACGGCGCCTTATGGCAGGAATCGATAGGAAGGAGATGCGGGGACTGAAACAGAGACTGGCGTCTCACGGGGGAATCCCACATGATGCTTGGGCATCGCGTACGGGTCTTTTGCATATGGTTCACGTCATTGTGGCAGAGTCACAGAGAGTGCTGCAAGGTGAACGTCCTCACTTGGAAGGACGAATATTTTTTATCAACCTAAAAACATTAAAGAGCTCACGACACTTCTTCCTCCCCAACCCGCTATGTACGGTTTGTGGCCAATGGCCTAATCATTCATCCATAAATGTCCGAATTTCACTTCAACCAATTCCGAAGGTAAGCGAAGATGTCTACCGCAGCCGTTCGATCGATGAATTGAAAGAAGTATTAGTGAACGATTATCTAGATGATCGGACTGGTATTTTAAATCAGCAAATGCTTGATCTCTCATCACTTTTTGCTGATGCAGGTGTAAACCTGCCGTTATTTTCAGGTGATGTGGGAACAGGGGGGCGGACTCATTCCTATGAGGAAAGCGAGGTGACGGCTATTTTGGAGGGATTGGAGCGATACTCCGGTTTAGCCCCCCGTGGTGGGAAACTACCAGTTATCCAAGATAGCTTCAACAATCTCTCCGATCAGGCGCTCCATCCTGTCGAAGTCGGGGTTCATACGAAAGAGCAGTATGAACAGCCGGGTTTTCCATTTCGTGAGTTTGATCCTAACCGTACCATGGATTGGGTGTGGGGTTATTCGTTCTTGCATGAGCGTCCGATTTTGGTTCCTCTGTGGCTTCCCTATTATGGGCTAACTAATGAGGCAGGCTTTGTATTTGAAACTTCCAACGGATGTTCGTTAGGAGGAAGTTTGGAGGAAGCCATTCTTCATGGCATATTAGAAGTAGTGGAACGAGATTCCTTTTTAATGACCTGGTACGCCAAATTACCTGTCCCACGTCTTGACCCTTATTCTGCAAATGACACGGAATTGCGATTGATGGTCGACCGTTTGAAGATGGTGGCAGGATTCGATTTATATTTGTTTAACACGACGATGGAGAATGAGATTCCAAGTGTTTGGGCGTTAGCAAAAAACCGGAAACAACAGGGAGTGAATCTGATCTGTGCGGCCGGTGCTCATCTGGATCCGATACGAGCGGCAAAAAGCGCGATTCATGAGTTATCCAGTACAATGCTGATGCTTGACAAGAAATTTGATATAAATCGGGAAAAAGCGGAACGAATGTTTCACGACCCGTCTTTGGTACGACAGATGGAAGATCACTCCATGTTGTATAGCTTGCCGCAAGCAGAGGAGCACCTGAAATTTTTGCTAGATGAAAATTGTCCATTACAAACGTTTGATGAGCAGTTTAAGCGGAGGGAGGGGCATACGGATCTGACTGAGGATATAAAGAAGATTCTGCAACTGTTTCGACGCTTAAACCTCGATGTGATTGTGGTCGACCAGACGAGACCAGAAATAGGCCGGAATGGATTACATTGCGTGAAAGTACTCATTCCGGGGATGTTGCCGATGACATTTGGGCATCACTTTACCCGTCTGGAAGGACTAGACAGGGTGCTAAGGGTACCAGTAGAGCTTGGTTATGTAAAACAACCACTGACGCTTGAACAGCTCAATCCACATCCGCATCCGTTTCCATAGGCAGCGAAGGAGGAAAAGGATGAATTTAGAAGGATTTCTACACAATCTGCATTTTAATTCTGGTAAGATTAGCCCGCCGGACTGGGAGGTGGATTGGGAAGACGCACCGCTTCCATATAAGATTTATAGAGACTTGCCAGTATTTCCACTCTCTCAAGAAGTACCTCTAACGCTAAAAGAGCGGCAAGTGATAGTGAAACCAGACCTTCGTGAAATTGGCCATTTCCTCTGGTATATATTCGGTCTCACTCAATGTTGTCAATCCGTTGATGCCTTAGATTCTACAGAACAAACGGGTCTGATGCAATGGTTACGGAGATTTGTGCCCTCTGGTGGAGCGTTGTATCCAAATGAATTATACGTCTACCTAAAAATGGAGGATACACCTAATGGAGTCTATCATTATGATGTAGCGCATCACCAATTGGTATTGTTGCGCGAAGGTAATTTCGATTCATATCTATCTCAGTCCCTTGGGAATCGCTGTGATATGTCGGCTTGTTTTGGTACCGTTTTTGTTTCGACGATATTTTGGAAGAATTTCTTTAAATACCATAATTTTTCCTACCGCCTGCAAGGCCTGGATACTGGAGTAGTAATCGGTCAGTTGTTAGAAGTCACGAAAAGATTTGGCTTTTCATCGGGAGTATACTTCCAATTTCTTGATCGAGCCGTTAACCACCTGCTCGGGTTATCTGAACAAGAGGAAAGCGTGTATGCTGTTATTCCAATGTCATTGAAGCCCGAGACCACTTGGCGTGCTACAGAGAATGACAAAAACGGCACTGTCTCTAGCGCCGAATTGTGCCAGGAGCTAACACCGATTAGACATAATCACTATACCCGTTCGGAAAAGATCAAAGAGTATCCAATGCTTGTCAAAATGAACGAATCATGCCTGATGGAATCAACGGAATCGTTTCTTCAGATAGAGGAGAAGGAGAAAAGCATTAACCGTAAGGAGCAAACACTAACCCTTCCTAACGTGAAACGGTTCTCATATGATTTTGCATCGGTTTGCCGTAAACGCTATTCCCCGGGAATGGATTTTGTTCTGGGCAAAATAAGTCAACAGCAATTAGCCACTCTGTTGCAAGAAGCAACGGCTTCCTTCTCGTATCATAATGATTTGGATAGAGGACAAAAAAATTCCGGATATCGTGTCTCGTTATATGGCTGTTTTTATGGTGTTGAAGGTATTCCAGATGGTGCTTACCACTATGACAGCGCTACTCATGTGTTGCGACAGAAACGTCTTGGGGATCATCGGCTTTGGATTCAACAAGGAATGTCTCTGCAAGATGTGAATATGTTCCAAATTCCGATCTGCCTACATGTAGTAGGAAATCAAGACCACCTCAAAATGGAACTGGGGTACAGAGGGTATCGCATTCAACAGATCGAAGCGGGCATGCTCGTACAGCGTTTATTACTGGTATCGTCTGCTATTGGGTTAGGGGGACATCCGCTCCTTGGATTTAGTGCCAGTCTATGTGATGAGATCTACGGGATTACTTTGGAAGAAAAAACCAGCCTTATCCAAATTCCGATTAGTAGCTATCGTTTTCCTCACCGATTACAGGGAAGCTTACATGGATAGGGGGGAGAGAAGCAAGCTCTAAAATATTTTTAAAAGCTGAATTCGGTTATATTTTCTATATAAAAAACTATGAAATGTATCTATAAAACTTAATCAGTTACGTCCTTTTCAGAAATAGGTAATGGAAGTGGTATCAAACGTTCCATCCTTTTAAAAGATTGCTCTTTTTTCTGGGATATACTTTGATCGTTTTTTTCTTCTAACATGGCAGAGTCGTCCACGGAAATCCTTAAATGGTTACCGATGATTTCTAGTTGGATTTGGTCACGCTCGCAATCAGGCAGCGAAGATTCCATCAATATATCAGATTCCGTCTCATATACCTCTATCTCAAACATTTGTCTATTAAACAAAGAGTGGAAGTGTTGAAAAGATTCATCAACGAAAGATTCCATATGCTTCATCAAATCATAGAATGCAGATTCATAAAAAGACTTTGGTAGTTTGTCGTTATTTGACCCCACTTTCTTCACCTCTTTTTATTAATGTAATATACAACTGATTAAACAAAGAGTGGTTACCGCGCTTTTATGTCCTCTTTATGATGAATTGAATTTCCAATGTTTCTCATTTGTCGTTATTGTTTTCTTTGTCTTGATATTTCTTTGCCGAAGTAGGAAGAGTGGGGCTTCTCCCAAACAATAATTCTGTCCACGGATATCGGCTTTGCTGTTCTTCCGTCTTTTCAACTTCTATTTTTTCTTCTTTGTTCTCAGGCTTGTTTTCATTCTGGGATTCTGCCTTCAGATAAGGGGAAGAATAAGAGTCATTATTTTTTCTATTCATTGAAGATCACCCTGCTTTCACCTAAATTTACCCCTTTCGTTATATGTAAGGTATGTGACGAGGAAATAGGCGTGTAGGCGGAGTCTAAAGGAATTGTCGTTCATATCGGAGGACTTAGGGGGGAATTACCAATCGAAGCAATAAAAAGTAATCTGCTACGAGAGCTTATCAGAATAATGAAGATGAGCATATGATTGTTGCATGATATTGGGGATGAATTGGCACCACACACTCATGGTGAAATGGTGCAGCGATCCTCAAGCCATGTTGTCAAGCTGTAGCATGACATAAAAACGCCTTCAGGCGAATAGACTGCTAACTTATTTTCTCATATCCTTTCTGTCCAATCATAATAATAAGTGTCAGAACACGGAGGGGAAAAATATTGGTTTGGGTATTATTGCTTTATATTATCTCCATGCTATTTGTTGTTTTTTTTATACGAGAATACAGGGGGAATAGCTCCCATACGCACCATATGGTCATGACCATGTCATTAAGTATGACTTTTGGTTTTACCCTAGGGATTATAATAGGCATTCAATTTCAAGGGAATCTTTTCTTCTCCACTGTAAGCAGCATTACTCTTACTGGTCTCATTGGAGCATTCATCGGTTATTTTTTTAGTCCTTTGGCGTCTATTGAAGGTGTTTTTAACGGGGCAATGGCTGGAATGATGGGAACTATGATTTCGGAAATGTTATCGCCCGCAGAGGGTCAGAAATTATTGTTTATTAGTTTTTTATTTATTATTTTATCTATTACATTTTGTTTAAGGTATTTTATTATCACCCAAGAACCTCAAAATAAACGTATGTTTTCGTTCTTGTATGCTGGAACATGCGTATGGATTCTCATTGTGTTCTTAACATTTTTGCCTATAGATTTTGAGGATAAAAGCCATTATCCATCAAATCACGCAAGTGAAAATAAATAAGTGTAAACATAACTTTTTAGAGTGCCTTCCTTGAAATTTTCACTTCTTTTTCTTTTTGCTTCATCGTTTTTTCATATTATTTTATAAAATAATAGAAGCGATAGGGCAGGAGATGTCTTGGACAAGGAGGTGAAAAGGAATAGTGTCTAAAAAAAGGAAACGACTATATTTTCGGGTGTCAACCCTAAGTGTAATTGGCGTTTAGCTTGGTTATGTTTTTTACTCCAATTTTTTTCAAAATGAAAACACATTAGTTATGGAGGGGGATATTGAGCCTAATTTTCAATTGGAAACACTTGAAGGAGAAACCGTTGAATTAAATGATTACCGAGGCCAAAGTGTTTTTCTGAATTTTTGGGGTACATATTACCCTCCTTGTGAAGAAGAAATGCCTTACATGGAAAATCAATATCAGGAATATAAAGACAAAGGGGTAGAGATTCTTGCGGTGAACGTGGGGGAATCAGAATTAGCAGTAGAACGTTTTGTGGACCGCCATCCATTGTCTTTTCCAACGCCGTTTTAGATAGTTATGGGATTGGTCCGTTGCCAACAACCTTTCTCATAAACAAAGACGGAAAAATTATTGATATTCTAACGGGTGGAATGACAGAAAAAGATATACAAGGGTATATGGAGCGAATCCAGCCTTTCTAGAAATATATTTGGAGGAATAGAAATGAATGAGGTAACGATTTGGCTGGCATTAGGAGCAGGAGTAGTTTCTTTTTTATCTCCATGCGTTTTCCCATTAGTTCCAGCTTATCTAGCTCAGTTAACCGGTACCGCCGTATCCCAAAATGAAATTAAGGCCGATCAACGTTTGATTCTTTTAAGAAGCCTTGGATTTATTTTGGGATTTACCATTATATTTATGCTACTAGGCGCCTCCTCCACTTTTTATTGGTCAATTGTTCAGCCGGTATAACAATCTAGTAGCACAAATCGGTGGTATTATTATTGTGTTATTTGGCCTGCAGATGGCCGGAGTGTTGTCCATTCGCAGTTTAATGTCAGAGAAGAAGATATCTTCCAAGCCAACGAAAACAAATAGTTTCGGTGGTTCCGTGATGTTTGGTTTGCTATTTGCAGCGGGCTGGTCTCCTTGTGTAGGGTTAGTACTTGGTTCTATTTTAACGCTCGCAAGTCAAAGTGAAACGATGATCTCTGGTATGGGGATGCTCTTTATTTACTCTGTTGGGATGGGGATACCGTTTTTATTAGTCGCTATTTTTTATTCAAAATCTCTACATAAGTTAAGACGCTTTCATAAGCTGATGCCCCGTATTCAGAAAGCTGGCGGTATCGTAATGATAATTATGGGCGTCATGCTTTTTTTCGGGTACTTTCAGATGCTTTCCAGTTATCTCGCCCAATTCGTCCCGTTTAGCATTTGAATAAAGAATGACGGAAAGGAAGGTCTCACATGATCTTCCTTTTTGAGCGTCCATATGATGTTTCACATTACAAAACTGACCTAGGGAGAGATGACAAATGAGCACGTTGTTTTCTAAAATATACGATCCGATTATGAGACCACTTGAAAAAATGCGAATGGGAAACATTCGCGAGCGTTTAGTTTCCCAACAAGAAGGAGTGATATTGGAGGTTGGGTCGGGGACAGGAGCCAATTTTTCCTACTATAAAAACGCAGAAAAAGTTGTAGCAATAGAACCAGATTCATCGATGAGAAACCAGTCGTTTCCCAAAGTGAAAAATGCTCATGTTCCTGTAGAACTGGTGGATGCTTCTGGTGAACATTTACCCTTTGATGACAATACCTTTGACACTGCTATTGGAACGTTAGTTCTCTGTACCATTCCCAATCCGAATCGTGCCCTGCAGGAAATCCGGCGTGTATGTAAACCCGGGGCCCCTATTTTGTTTTTAGAACATGTCAGAGTAGATCGCCCACTTCTCGGTCGTTTACAGGATTGGCTCACACCATTTTGGAAAAGACTGTGTGATGGCTGTCATTTAAACCGCCGTACGCTTGACCTGATAAAACAAAATGGTTTTCGAGTGGAACGAATCGACAAATATTATAAAGATATTTTTCTTGCAGTTGACGCGAGAAATGAAAAATAATCTGTTTGTAAGGACAACTGAGTTTTTAAACATATTGTAGTCTTGTGATCATCCCACCCGGGGTTTTACCGTTATTTGTTTGATGGAATGTTTTCGTACCGTTAATCGGCCACACTCCAGGATTGTTCGCGTAAAATTCGACATCCCACCTTTGGCCAGAGGCAACACTTATTGTATCGTCCATGGTCGTTCTAGGAAATCCATCTACTGACACTACATGGAAATCATGCCCATGAGTATGCATGGAATGGGAAGCGTTTGTTTTATTAATGAAGCGAAGTCTTATCCTTTCTCCATATTTCGTATACATAGGAGATGTTTCCGGGAAAGCTTTCCCATTTATAGTGAAAAAATTAGGTTGTTGTGCAAATTTATTTGGCTTATAGGTACCTGGAAATACCTCTCCTAGTTCCGGCTGCTCAATCTGCCACTGCTGGATCAACAAAATGTAATCACGATCTGGAAGACAAAAGGGATGGATGTTTTCCTGTCTCGGCAAGACAATAAAAGCTCCTATAAGCCCCTGTGTAACTTGGAGAACAGGGCCGGCATGATAAAAAAATGAACCTTCCTGCCATGCTTGAAACTGGTAGATATACGATTCTCCCGGTTGAATAAAAGGCGTAGGTTCAATCTCAGGTATGCCGTCCTGTGAATTAGGTTTAGATAAGCCGTGAACATGAAGAGAGGTCGGTTCGTCTAATCGGTTTTCTACTTCCAGTTGGATCCACTCTCCTTGTTCCATAACAATGAGCGGACCCGGAGTAGTACCGTTATAACCTAATGCTTCGAGCATTATATCTGACAAAATGTTGTGGTGAATTGGCTCTGCAATTAACTTAAAATATCTCGTATTGTTACCCCTTTGATAAGGAGCGATTGTTACATCAGGCATTGATACTCTTTGCTCCCAGTTCATAAACAACCTCCACATGGAATTATTTTTTTACTTCATCTATATGAAACAAATGATTCCATGTAGTCCTAGTATTTTTAGGAGTTCCATCTTTTGAAGTGTTGCATGATTAGTGATGCATCGATGAATGGTCATGTTTAGGAGGATGGGCGGTTAAAAAGTACTTTTCTCCAACGAAAATAAGCAAAAACATAATGAGAGAAATAATAACGACTAATAAATCAGAGTTTATTTTAATCCAAAGAAATCCACCTAACACGATGACGTCCAACATAATGGCTGTTCCTATCACATAAGCGTTTGCTTTGATCTCCTTTCGTAAGTGACGTAACACTCCCCAGTGAAACATAATATCCATCACCAAGTATAGAATGGCTCCCATGGATGCAATTCGGCTTAAGTCAAAAAATACAGTCAACGTGATGGCTATCACTACAGTATAAACAAGCGTGTGTTTTTGAATGTTTCCCGGCATCCCAAAGTGTTTATGGGGAATAAGTTGCATATCGGACAACATGGCTAACATACGAGACACGGCAAAAATACTGGCGATGACGCCAGAAACGGTCGCAATAATGGCGATAAGCACGGTAAACCATACTCCATAGGAACCAAATGCCGGTCGTGCTGCTTCAGCCAATGCATAATCCCTGGCTTGAATGATTTCACTTATGGAGAGGTTACTGGAGACAGCCCAAGCTACCAGGCCATAGATGACTGCACAAATGAGTATCGAGATAATGATGGCTCGTCCAATGTTCTTATGCGGATTTACAATTTCTGATCCACTATTGGTTATGGTGGTGAAGCCTTTAAAAGCTAAAATGGTTAAAGCTATACCTGCAATATGGCTTACGATTGTTGGATCAGATTCACTAGTACCAGTTATACCTAAAGAGAAGTTGGCAACCCATAAGCCGGCAATGGCAAAAAGAGCAATACCGCCGATTTTAAGGGCTGACATGACAAAAGAGAACGATCCAATGATTCGGTTATTGGTGATATTAATGATAAAAGCAAATGCCAGCAGCAAGACACCTAGAGCAGGAACTAGAAACGTGTTGTTGTCTATATTAAAAAGCTGTAAGGTATAGGTGCCAAACGTACGTGCAACTAAACTCTGGTTAATGACCATTGTTACAGCCATCAAAAGAGAAGCCACAGCTGTTATGGTGCCTTTCCCATAAGCCTTCACGAAAAACATACCTATCCCTCCGGCATCCGGATACGTATGAGACATTTGCACATAAGAGTAGGCACTAAACCCAGTCACGATAGTACCTAAAAGAAAAGTAATGGGAAAAAAAGCTCCTGATAATTCAGCCACCTGACCTAAGAGAGCAAAAATGCCTGCTCCGATCATGACTGCCGTCCCTAAAGCAACAGCACTCGTAAGTGTTAGACTGTTTTTTTTGTAGTTTTCCATGGTCCATAGCCTCCTTATCAAATCCATAACAACTTCTTACCTTTGAATTTTCTTATCCTTCCACCGAGTTCTCTTTTCTTTTTTCTAAATGAAAAAGCCTGGAAGGGAAAGGCATGTTCTCTTCCAGGCCTACATGAAATTTAAGCTGTTGCCATCTCACGGCACACTTTTGCACAACGGTGACATGCTTCTGCGCAGTCTTGGCAATGCTTTTCATCATGCTTAGCACATTCATCTCCGCAAGCCTGGCAAATGTCAGCACACAAGCTGCAGATTTGTTTGGCAAATGGACTGTTGCTCTGCATCGCTTTCGCAGCAAAAGCACAGATGTCTGCGCACTCCCGGTCGAGTCGGATACACTCCGCCATCATTTTTATATTGTCTTCGTTCAAGCAGTCATTAAAACACCGGTTACACTGCTCCATACAGTTTAGACATTCCTTAATACACTCTTCGTAAGTCATGACACTCATCCTTTCTTCTCAGAATATGGAAGTCACGGTCTTTATGGATATGTTCCCTTATCCCGTGCTCACCAAACGAATTCGGAATGCCTAACGAGAATATGGATCCCATGATGGAGATGATGCTGCAACACATGCAGTTAAACGAATGAAATCAAACGGAAAGTAGACAGTATAGATGAACGTTTACACAGAATGGAACAAAGTATGATGAGTTAAGGGCATGGATTTAAATAGGATATAGGACGTAGAATTCTTGTTTTGCTATATGAGTAAGGCAGAATTCTACGACTGTTGAAAAAGCAGACAAGCATGAATAGGTTACATATATTGCATAAGAATATACAAGCTAATGCTATATTGTTTTTATACAGAACGGAGGACATGATCATGCAAATGGAACTATGGCTATCCATTGCTCCACCACTTGTAGCCGTTATTTTTGCGATGTGGACCAAACAGGTGATTCCATCTTTGCTTGTTGGTTTGTGGGTTGGAAGTTGGCTTTATACTGGTTCTTTGACGGAGTCTTTGAATCAAACGCTGGTCTACATTACAGGGGTGTTAACAGACATAGGAAATCTGGATGTGTTGCTTTTTTTATATATATTTAGTGGCTTAGTTGCTCTAATACAGGCCGCTGGTGGAGTACAAGCTTTTGCTCAGTGGATCTCTACGTTTATTAAAGGACCTAATCAGACACTTCTTGCTTCCTGGGGATTACTGCCAATCACATTTATGGATTGCGGGTTCCGAGTAGTAGCAGGCGGGGCCATTATTAAACCATTGGCCAAACGGTATGGTGTCGCTCGGGAACGATTGGCATACATGCTTAATAACTCATCTAGTCCGGTTATTGTCTTAATCCCTTTGGCGACCACTTTTATCGGTTATATTATTGGTGTGTTAAATAAGGGAATGCAAGCTGCCGGGATAAGTGGTGATCCGTTGGCTTTGTTTATTCAATCACTGCCATTCCACTTTTTTAGTTATATCTCCATTCTAATCACTCTATTATCGCTTATCCCAGCCTTTAATATTGGAATGATGAAGCAATGGATAAAAGGCAAACAAGAGGAGACCACAAAAGCTGATATAGGAAACAGTGGGGTTTTTGCCACAGAGTTTTCCAAAGAATTCGAGGAAGGGAAAAGAGAAAATACGGAAAAAGCAGACAGTGCTAAAGATCAAACAGGGACTGCCATGAAAGGAGAAAAGAAGGGGAAGGGGATGGGGATGAAAATGGGGATGGATAACGAAAAACCGGAACTGCGTCCTCGTCTTTTCAATATTTTCGTTCCAATTATTCTTTTGATCGCCTTAAGCTTTTTTCTCATGATTGGCAGTGAGGAACCATCAAGAATGATGCTGCAGGCGTTGATCATTACATTAGTGGTGTCCATTCTTCTCTTTCTTGTACAGGGATTATCTTTAAAAAAGATGACAGATCGTTTTATCAAGGGCGGAAATAAGCTCATGACGACCATTATTATTTTACTTTTAGCTTGGCCTATTTCTGATGTCTCACAGGACCTGGGGTTAACTCAGTTGATTGAAACAACATTACAAGGAAATATATCACCAATTTGGGTGCCTTTCCTTGTGTTTGTTGTTACGGCAACCGTCACTTATTTTATTGGTTCTTCTTGGGGAGCGTGGGCTTTAATGATGCCTGTAGCCATTCCTCTGGCTGTGACAACGGGAAGCTCCATTCCATTAGCAGCGGCGGCCGTGTTTTCGGGAGGTACATTTGGAGATGTAACTTCTCCTGTTTCGGGAATGACAGCGATGTCTGCAGGCATTGCCGAGGCTGACCACATGAAGTATGTCCAGGCCATGGCTCCTTATAACATAACAGCAGCCGTGGTATCTTCGCTCTTATTTTTAGGGGTGTCTTTTCTAATCATTTAAAAAAGATGTTAGAAAATCAAAAAGGATTAAGGGCCTATTTTGAAAAAAGTTAATCAAAATAGGTTCTTATTTTAATTCTTTTAACTTTAGCTCGCCTTTTCAAGATACCTAACATTTGAAAGCCCTGCTTTTCGTCGATAAACTAGAAGAATAATGGCAACGACAATCAAAAGAAAAGAAAGGACCTGGGCCGTTCGCAGGGATTCACCGATCATTAAACTATCCGTGCGCATTCCCTCAATGAAAAATCGGCCAACCGAATACCAAATAAGATAGCTTAAAAACAGTTCTCCTCGTCGTAAATTAACTTTCCGCAAATAAAGAAGGAACAACACTCCCGCCAAGCTCCAAAGTGATTCATACAAGAAGGTTGGGTGGTAGTAGATGCCATCAATATACATCTGATTAACAATGAATTCAGGCAGCATCAGTCCTTCTAGAAACTCTCTTGTCACCGGACCTCCGTGTGCTTCCTGATTCATAAAATTTCCCCAGCGCCCAATGGCCTGTCCGAGGAGAATACTTGGCGCCGTAATATCAGCCAGCTTCCAAAAAGAAATCTTCTTCGCTTTCGCAAAAATAACGGCGGTGATCACGGCTCCGATTAATCCACCGTGTATGGCCAAGCCTCCTTCCCATACGGCAAGAATTTGAGAAGGGTATTGCGAGTAATACTCCCATCGAAAAGTTATATAGTAAAGCCTCGCACAAAGAATCGAAATAGGAATAGCAAAAATGAGCAAGTCGGCTAAAATGTCTTTTGGCATTCCTCGCCTTTGTGCTTCTTTATTGGCCAGAAGAAAACCTAGTAACGCTCCCATTCCAATAATCACCCCATACCAGTAAACCGTGAAAGGTCCCAACTCCACAGCTACCCGATCCATAGCTGGAACGGAATACAACATAGCGTTTCACCTCCAGGTAGATAGATTACATTCCCGTGGGGAATTTTTTAATACAATTACTATAAAAAAAAGATGTGTTCAATATGTGAAGACTTTTAACGAATAAAAATGTTTTTCTACACACTTTTATCAAAATTCCTAGTTATAGTCATCTTATGACAAGAACAAGGAGGCATTTAAATAACTTACTGTTTTTAACTTCAGGAAAAAGCGGGTATGGAGGACATCTTTTAAATTTGATCATAGTTTCCTCACATTTTTTTTAAGATAACAGGAGAAGAGTTTCCAAACGGAAAGATCTATTATAAAAATGACTGGAGAGATGAAAATGGAACAGTGGCTGTATTATTTAGCTTTGTTGGCTTGCCCAGTGATGCTTATTGTCATGTTTTGGATGATGAAAGGTATGATGAATTACGAGAAAGATTGTTCCTCCTCATCAAACGCAGACCTTGAGAAAAGCATGCATGACCTTTCAGAGAAAAACAAACAGTTAACAGCAGAAATAGAAAACCTAAAAAAGAATTCACGATAAGCATAGGGATGATGAAAAAATGGATGTTCCGACGGGTGGAGGAAAGTAAGTCGCTTTCTATTAAGAAGTCGCAAAGAAGGAAACGGGATAAAAGAGAGCTTTTTTGTACCGTCGGGATATTCCTATTACATAAAGCAAGGTTGGAGTGCGGTGGTTACATGATAGAGATACAAAATAAAAATATTTGGAAGCATGATTCAGGCCGATTTTTGCTTGGTGTTATTTTTCTAGTTAGTCTTCTTTTTCTTTTTTTTGAATTGCCCGTGGAAGGTCATTCTTCCATTGAAAAGTCTTCTCCGGAAGCAAAAAGCAAACTAGAAGACCCCCCGGAAAAGATTGACATCTGGTTTGCCGATACGGTAAACGTACATGGTGAGTCCTTTATTGTCACAAATGAAGAGGGAGAGGAGATGAATATCGCTTCTCCCTTTAAAAATCAGGAAAACCAACGGCATATAACCATTCCAATTAAAGATAAGCTGCCACCGGGGCAGTATACAGTTGATATTGAAGTAATTGGTTCGGATGGCCATCCTTTAAGAGAGACCTACGATTTTGAGATTGCTACACCAAAAAATCAGGTGAAGGAAGGCCTAGAGAACCTTTCTTTAAAAGCTTCTAATCCAGAGGACGGAGCCATCATTGCTTCTTCCCCGAACCAGATTGAACTATGGTTGTCACAACCGGCGGATATATCGGCTTTTGCTCTCTACAATGATAAGCAGAGTCTTATAAAAACCGGGGAACCGGAAGTTGATCCAGAGGACCCCACGCATTATACCATTGAAGTGGAAGAGACGTTGGACAGGGGAACCCACAGCGTAGATTGGTATGCATCCGTAGAGGAGGGCAGCAAGAATGGCACGTTTTACTTTGCGGTGGGAGAAGTCACTTCTTTTGCTTCAGAGAATGGGGATGCTATCTCTATTCCCTCCCTTTCCTTAGAAAAGGCAAGTACATCCCTAAAATATTGGCTTGCATTTACTGGCTTGCTGACGCTCTTTGGAGGAACATGGTTTAAAGTTTTTATTGCCAAAGGAAAAGGCCGAGGGAAGAGCTGGGAAAAAACCTCCATTGCTCTGTATGTGGTAAGCATCACCGGATTGATGTTGCTACTTATTCAATATCGGACAGAATTTTCTCAGCTTTCCTGGAAAGAATTCTTTTTGCTGCCTTTTATATGGGTAACCGGCCTTCAAATGATCTTACTTGTGTCTGCTTTCTGGGTTAAAAAAAGCAAACCTCTTTCTCATCTAGCTTTACTTGGTGTGGCCGTGGTCTTGTGGTCATTTACCGGGCATTCGGTTTCTTCGTACCATAATCTTTTGTGGGGAGTGGGTTTGGACGCCTTACATTTATTTGGAGTCTCCATCTGGATGGGTGGACTCGTTGGCCTTATCATCCTCTCTCCCAGAGAAGAAAAGGTGACATGGTTGAAAACGACTGGTCTTTCTTATGCCAAGTGGGCGTTTTTCAGTATTCTTTTAATCATTATTACAGGCGTATTGATGACCGTGGAATACATACCGTCCTTTACGTTCAGTAGTCTGATCTCCAGCGAGTGGGGGATGGTGCTTGGAATAAAAGTCAGTTTAGTGTTGGTTATTTTGGCTTTTGCCATCGGTCAGCGGTTATCCTTAAAACATTTATCAGCATCCAGTATATTTCTCTTCTTTTTCCGAGCAAGAATGGAAGTGGCGGTAGGAGTCCTTCTTCTATTTGCAGCAGCCATTTTAATTGAGTTGCAGCCAAAAGAAGCCGAACAAGGAATTTATCCTTCCATGGCGGAAAAAGAGGATGTAGAAGTATCCGTTGACGTCGAACCCTTCCGGATTGGTAAAAATGATATCACCATTCAATTTGAGGAAGAATCGGAATTTGAAGAAGTGCGAGCCTCCTTTTTTATGTTTCCATCCTGGAATATAGAACATACTGCTTTCCCGCTTGGGAATGGAGCCTACCGACTCACCGGAAACTTTATTCATGGGGCCGGCACCATTCAAATGACGGTAAAAGCAGTGAAGAAAAACGGAGAGACAGTAAGTATCCCGTTTCGCATACAAGCTCCTGGAAAAATGGCAACAGATTATACAGAAGAGCAATAATGTAGTATTTACTCCTTAATCAAGGCCTTCCCTCCTTCTCCATGAAAAGGGAAGGCTTTTTTATTTTCTGTTACTAAATTTAAATTTCATAGTTTTACCATACATTTATCATATTTCTAACAACCCCAATATTTAGGATTATATTTGTAATCAGCGTGAAGTTCCGCTAAACCGAAAAGGAGGCATTATATATGGCAGATTTTACACCGGTTTGTACAACCGAATTTGTTGCTTTTCAGGAGATTTATCTGCAATTAAGAAATCGGAATTGCGAATTACTCGGGTTAAGTGTTGATAGTTTGCCAGCGCATATTGCCTGGATCCGTAACATTGAAGAAAAACAGGGAGTGAAGATCGAGTTTCCGGTCATTGCAGATTTAAGTAAAGAGGTCGCCCAAAAATACGGCATGATCCACCCCGGGGAAAGCATCACTGAAACAAATAGGGCTGTTTTTGTTATAGATGACAAGCAAGTGATTCGAGCACTAATCTACTATCCGTTAACAACGAGTCGGAGCATGGAGGAAATTCTTCGGTTAGTTGAAGCCATTCAAACAACGGATCAACATCAAGTAGCAACACCTGCGAATTGGAAACAAGGAGAAAAAGTGGTCGTCCCACCCCCTGCTTCCCAGCAGTCGGCCGAAGAGAGAGTAAAAGATGAAAGTTTAGAAGTCACCGATTGGTATTTGAGTAAAAAAGATTTATAAAAAATAGGGGTGACGCTATGCCGTGTGTGGAACCAAACAGCACTTTACCAGAATCGAAAATAAAACTTATTTTACAAGTCATCCATTTCCAAGAACAAGATCCAACCATTGAAGAGATTGTTAAACAAACCAATCAACCTTTGTTTGAAATAAGAAGTATTTTACGTGAGACTATTCGACTGGGATATATCACAGCAAAAAACAATAGGTACATGATCACTTAAAGTGGAGAGGCATTGATGAGAACATAAAGAACTATTTAACCATATAAAAGGAGTTCCTTCATTTAAAAGGGACTCCTTTGTATATGGTAAGGATATTTTCCCTCCGCCTTTTAAAGTTTATAACTGTTTCGGTTTTGTGTCCTTTCCATAGCCATATATTTTCATCACAGTTTTAACACATTTCATTTTTACAATAACATGGAGTCCTTAGAAACGCCGTTTGAGGGAGTCTTAAGCGGTTGATTAGGACAAAGAAAGTATTGCTTTATTTTGAAAAAAGGAGGATCGAATGATCAATGAAAAATAAAAAGAACAAAAATAAGAAAGCAACACGAAAGAATACCGAAAGGAAGAAAAAGCCAACTAAAACGTTATGGTTTGCAGGCAGTATTATAGTCATTATTCTTGCAGCTCTTTTTGTTATACAAATGACAGTAGAAGAAGATAAAAATGTTGCTGGACTTCCTGCAGGGACCACAGCTCCTAATTTTACTCTTTCGTCCACCGAGGGAGAATTCTCACTGTCAGATTATAAAGATAAAAACGTCGTTATTTATTTTTATGAAGGAAACACCTGAGGAACCTGTATTGATCAACTCGTGGAGTTGAATGAGAATTTATCGTCGCTTGAGGAAGAAAATGCTGTTGTAGTTGGTGCGGTTACCGATCCATTAGAACAGTCTAAGGCCATTGCGGAAGAATATAATATCGATTTTCCCATCACATATGATGTCGATCATAAAGTTGGCAGTAAATATGGTGTTCATAATGTCCCAGGAGGCATGGATATGGGGCCAGTGAATACACATTCTATTTTTGTCATTGATGAACAGGGAACGGTACGCTGGCATGACATTTCACCACATGAAATGTATGTCCCGTTAGAATCAATTTTAGAGGAATTGAAAAAATTATGAGGTTTCCTATGATTCGCGATCCAAGAAGTTTACAGATTATCATTTTGACGTTTTTTACTTTATTGGGGCAATTATACTTGAAGTTTCAAGTAACTCCTTTACAAATCATCGTGACCTTGATTACGTGTACGGTTTTGGAACTGCTGCTCACCTATATGAAGGACGGTAATATTGGATTTCCAAAAAGTGCAATAATTACAGGATTAAGTATAGCTCTCCTGCTGCGAGCAGACACTTTTATTCCATTTTTGATCGTTTCTTTTGTGGCAATAGGTTCAAAACACTTGCTTCAGTATAAAGGGAATCACATTTTTAACCCTTCCAATATTGGGATTGTAGCTATTATCCTTTTATTTCCAAAAACGGTTGCTACAGCTCCTTTGCAATGGGGGTTTTATGTAGCTTTATTATTTATTATAGCTATTGTTGGAACGTATATGGTTTATAAAGTGAAACGATTCTCTACTATTCTTTCTTTTCTAGGTGGGTTTACCGTTGCTGGCTCCGCGCGAGTTTTTTTCTGGGATCAATCATTCCGTACTATCTTTAATGAGTTTATGTGGGGCGGATTATTAATTTTTACGTTTTTTATGATTACAGATCCGAAAACTTCCCCGAAAAGTACAAAAGGTCAAATCAGTTATGGGTTAGTCATAGCAATACTGGGACAGATTATGATTCATGTGGAAGTTAATGGTGCTTTATTTATAAGTTTAGCTCTCATTTGTTTAGGAAGGTTCTTATGGATATGGGGTAAGGATCGTTGGAACAGAGAGTACCAAACCCTTGATGAACCCAATAATTTAACTCCTTAAGATCTAACCATGCTTATCAGCTATAGCCCTCTTTTTAGTATAGGTTCAATAAGATATAACACTTTCTATAAAATTTTTCATGGATAAATACGGAAGAAAGGAGAAGGGATGGAAAGACTTTTTGATTCATTTTCGTTTTGGACATTGTGGACACCTGAAATAATTGTTGTTCTATTAGGAATTGCTTTCTTTTTTTACTGGATCACTGTTAAATGGCGCCATAAATTTATTGGGGCAGAAGACGTCCCTTTGCATCAAAAAATATATTTTGGACTAGCTCTTATATCGTTATACCTAGGATTAGGAAGTCCTCTTTATACCGCTGGACACTCCATTTTTACTTTGCACATGACTCAAATGGTACTGGTTTACTATGTGGCTATCCCGCTACTTATCTTGGCTATACCAAAATGGTTATTATATTCTGTACTTCATAAATGGAAACGAAAATCTTTGAGATCGTATCGTATTTTAATGAGTCCTATTATGGGTTTAATTGGATTTAATACTCTATTTTCCATTTACCATCTCCCTTTGGTATTTGATTTTATGATGCAGGCATCAGTACTACCTAACTTTTACCAGGCCGTTTTGTTTGCTGGAGCTTGGCTTATGTGGTGGCATATCCTGGATCCAGCACCTATAGAAGATTTTTATTTATCCGATTTACGACGTATTGGTTATATCTTTTTAAACGGTATTCTCATTACTCCTGCTTGTGCCTTAATGATATTTGCAGGCAGTCCTATGTATGAAACATATACAAACCCAAACATGATGATGCACGGAGGAGACGTAGCACTATCTTTTCTCAGTGATTATCGAGATCAACAGCTAGCAGGTATTGTGATGAAGATTTGCCAGGAAATCATTTTTGGTTTTGCCATGGGTTATGTTTTTAAACAGTGGGTTTCAAAAGAAAAACAACAGGATGGAGAACTAACTATTAGTGATATTCCGACTAAAAGCTATGAAATAAAACCTAAATAGAAGAGTTTTATTTATAGATTTACCCTGAACTAGAGCAGAACAAAAAAGTCATCCTCCCCCCTTTTGACACTCAGAGACTGAAAGGCAATGAAAACCTTGTTACATATTCATAACCGGGCAAACGTTATGCATGATTCTTTCTTGGCAAAGATGGTTATATGAAAAAAGACTCTAGATGATCCTCTACCTCCCTGGTTTTTCCCCATACCTAATGAAACCATAGAATTTATTTATTTTATTCATAGTTTTAACACATTCTTTTACTATATTGGTGATAACAGATTAGTAATAGCTGTCCAATAGGGAAAAGGGAGGTTTTTATATAATGGTATCTACCTATCTACTGATTGGGGTGTTGTTGCTTTTGATGATTCCTTGCTTTCGGGGATTGAACAAATCAGGAACATATAAAAGTACTTGCAGTATGTTGGGAAGGAAAAAAGAATCTTGCCATACTAAAAGGAAAGCAGGAAACTTGTCATCAAATCAGATGTTGTCTGAAGACTGGGAGAAGATCCGTGCTCAAATGGATGAAATAGAAAAGGAAAACCACACCCTTATGAATGAATTAGAAAGTTTAAAAAGGAAACAACGATTCTAGAGGAAAAGAGGATATATCATGGATGCTATCTTAATAGCGTTAATCGCTTTTAAAGTCGTGTGTCTGTTCTTTTGTGGAAAGGGAATATGGATGGCCCGAAAGGAAAAGAAAAACAAAGCTGACAAGGGTCAACCGGCAGATACCTCACGGGAATGGAAGAAAGCCCAGCATAGAATGAATCAATTAATCGAGGAAAATCAAAAGCTCTCACAATCCGTTCAGGAAATGAAGAAAGCTGCTTCACCGAGTCCTAAACAAAATAGAAACTCTGTAGGAAGATGAAATAAGAATGGAGACAGAGATTGTAGATTGGGTAAGGAATGTTGTTATCATTGGTTCTTTACTACTTTTAGGGAGCATTTGGGGAACCTTTCTTTATGTTGGTGTACGTCATAAACAGGGAAGAACTGTCATGCGTTCGATTACAATCATCGGCCTTTTCCTGGTATGGCTCTTTATTATTTGGATTCAGGAATCCCTATACTCCAGCGGCAGCGTGGTGAATATCGCTTCTCTTCCTTTTTATGCTGGTTACTTGGTTTTCCCTTTGACGCTGGTGGCTTTATGGCGGATTGTTTATTTACACATAGGGATCTATATCCACTATTTATTAACCTTTCCGTGGTACCGAATCGTGGTGGGAAGCACCACCCTCGTCTATGGAGCATTTTACCTCTTTGCGTCAGGGATGCTTACGATTGCTGACCCTAATACTTCTAAAGTATTGGAACAAGGGTACATAAAAGTCTCCCAAACCTACGGACCTTTGTCGATCTGGCCAAGTATTGAGTTTTGGTGGCCACCCCTTCATTTGTTTGGGAATATTTCTGTTGCCGGATTGTTTCTGTTTGCGTCTTTCGTTGGATTAGTTGGAGTAGCGCTTGGTTTTGTTATCTACCAATGGCGGCTGAAGAAGAAATGGGATATGAAGACGATGGGGAGCACGATGGGTTCTAGTGTTGCTGTGACGGCAACTTGCTTTGTGAGCTGCAGTTTGCCGGCTATCTATCCTTTGCTTCTTGTGTTATTTGGGTCTGCTACCGCAGATCCACTATCTCGATTGTTGACAAATGAATCTGGCTGGCTAGTCAATTTGGTACAAATGGCAACATTATCGTTAATGGCAGCTAGTGTCATCTACATCGGTCAACGCTTAAAAGGGATGGAAAAACAAACGAGTAATAAATGTTCTTCTTGTAATAGATAACAGTTATCCATGTTTTTTCAATATTAACTAGCAATATTCCCTTCCTTATAAATGTTCCATGACGAACAGACTTTCATTTTCAATAAATGAAAAAAGATTGGCATGACAGCCTTCCATTTTAATAGGAAGAAAGAGAGGATATACCATGAAAAAATTTCATTCTCCTAAAAAAAATACATTGAAACATTATAAATGGCCTTTGTTCATCTTTGCCGCTTCTATTTTTCTTTTGAGCGGATGTAATAGCAATGCCGACAGCATTGATAGTGAGGATATTGAATTCCCTCATATGCATGGGATAGGTTTTACTGAGGATGGTGAACAGGCTTACGTTCCCGCTCATGACGGACTTCGAGTGTTGGAAGACGGTGAATGGAAAATGGCGGAAGGAGAAAGACATGACTATATGGGATTTTCTATGGTCGATGATGGGTTTTACAGCAGTGGACACCCATCGGCAAGCTCAGATTATGGCAATCCTTTTGGTATTATAAAAAGCACGGATAATGGGAAATCCCTAGAAATATTAGACCTGTACGAAGAAATTGATTTTCATCATATGGATGTGGGATACAACACCCATACCATTTTTGTGTTTAACCCCGAACCCAACTCTAGAATGGAGGCCCCTGGTCTTTATTACAGCACCGATGAAACCGAAACATGGGAGCGTTCCGCCCTACAGGGAATCCAAGAAGAAATGACCAGTCTCGCCGCCCATCCAACAAAGGAAAAAGTCCTCGCCATTGGCACGAAAAGTGATGTCTACTTGTCTGAGGATTTTGGCGATATGTTTGAACCGCTGGGAGTGGATACAAGAATTACAGATGTTTTGTTTGGTCATGACGGAAGCCTATTTGCAGCCGGAACGGGGGAGAGCGTGCAATTGCTACAGATAGATCCAGAGACGAGAAATATCGATGAATGGCAGCTTCCAGAGCTAGAAACAGATAATTCTATTTTGTATATTGCTCAGAATCCTGCTGAGGAAAATACGGTCGTGTTTGTGACCGAGCAAAAAGACATTTATTATACCGAAAATAGCGGAGAAACATGGAACCTGTTAGCGGAAAAAGGAGAAAGCACTCTATAAAAGAAGGGAGGAGACCAGTAAATGATGTCGATGATGAATGGCGGGATGATGATATCCAATCTACTTGCTATTGTGCTGGTGGGACTTCTTATTTACGGACTGTTGAGTCTGGTGATCAAACCGTTTGAAAAGAGAAAAGATTCCTCCCTCGAACTCCTTCGAGAACGTTTTGCTTCGGGGGAGATTGATGAAGAAGAATACCAACGAAGAAAAGAGTTCTTAAAAAAAGAATAGGTATAAGGATGCCCCACAAAGAGGGAAGGAGGGAAGACGATCATGAATAAAAATCGCCGCCGTCTGTACATCCGTTCGAGTATTTTAGGAGTGATTGCCGTGCTCATCGGTTACGTGTTCTATTCCAATTTTACCGGGGAAGACACTTTGGTAAAAGAAGGCGAAACAGCTCCGAATTTTAAACTGCGGACCCTGGAAGGAGGAACAGTAGAATTAGAAGATTACCGTGGGCAGGGTGTCTTTTTGAATTTTTGGGGAACCTACTGTCCACCCTGTGAAAAAGAATTTCCCTATATTGAAAATCAGTATGCGGATTATAAAGAAAAAGGGGTAGAAGTGCTAGCTGTCAACGTCGGGGAATCTGATCTGGTGGTAAAGCGCTTTGTTGATCGACACAGTTTATCCTTTCCGATTCTGATGGATGAACAGAAAGCAGTCCTTGACCGGTACGGTGTCGGCCCTTTACCCTCCACTTTTTTGATTAATAAAGAGGGAGAAGTCATCGATATCCTGACAGGCGGTATGACGGAAGAAGATATTCAAGAGTATATGGAACGGATCAAGCCTTCCTAAGAAGGTGGTATGCATTTTTGGAGGAATTGATCATGAATGACATAACGATTTGGCTGGCATTAGGGGCAGGGATTCTTTCCTTTTTATCCCCATGTGTTTTTCCGCTCGTTCCGGCTTATTTAGCACAATTGACCGGTACTTCGGTAGCAGATGATGCCATTCAAGCTGATCAGCGTCTTATTATTCTAAGAAGCCTCGGTTTTATATTGGGAATCACCATCATTTTTATGCTGCTCGGTGCTTCTTCCACGTTTGTCGGCCAGTTGTTCAGCCAATACAACAACCTGGTGGCACAACTCGGAGGAATTATTATCGTTCTCTTTGGTCTGCAGATGACCGGCTTGTTAACCATTCAAAGTTTAATGACCGAAAAAAGGGTACACTCCAAATCAAAGAAAGCCAACAGTTTTGGCGGCTCTGTTTTATTTGGCCTTCTTTTTGCCGCAGGCTGGTCTCCATGCGTAGGCTTAGTCCTTGGTTCAATTCTCGCGTTAGCCGGACAAAGTGAAACAATGGCCGCGGGGATGGGGATGCTTTTTATTTATTCCATGGGAATGGGCTTACCGTTTTTGCTCGTGGCTATTTTTTACTCCAAGTCCCTGCATAAACTAAGACGATTCCATAAGCTCATGCCCCGTATGCAGAAAGCTGGCGGAGTGGTTATGATTATAATGGGAGTCATGCTGTTCCTTGGGTATTTTCAAATGATCTCCAGCTATTTGGCACAATATATCCCTTGGAATATTTGAGGAAGCAGTAGAGTTTTAAAAATTTCTTTATTTCATCACAGTTTTATCAAAATTAATAGGTAGGCTAAGAATGTAAGATAATAAGAAGGAGGAGGTCTCTATGAAAAACAAAAAACTTTTAATGATTCCATCGTTTGCTATTGCAGCTGCTTTGGTTGCAGGCCCCATCAATATCGGAGATGCTCATGAAGAACACGAAAATGGCGGTATGATGAACGGAATGATGAGTGGAGAGGCCATGGGAAATAGTAACATGATGCACGGAGAAGGCATGGATCAAATGATGGAAGCTATGAATTCTCCCGAAGGACAAGAGATGATGAATGCCTGCGCGAACTTTAAGAATACTCAAGGGGAAGAAGAGACTACGGAATAAACAAAGGTGAGAGGAAGACCCTATGGAGGTCTTCCTTTCCTTATAAGTGATAATGTTAGATATTAGAAAGATTGAAAGGGAAGAAAAGGGATGAGTACATGGTTTTCGAAATTATATGATCCATTAATGAGTCCGCTTGAGAAAAAGCGACTTGGTATAATTCGCAACCGTCTTGTTTCCCAGCAACGAGGAGTTATTCTTGAAATAGGATCGGGAACAGGAGTGAATTTTGGCTATTATCAACAGGCAGCAAAGGTGGTCGCCGTTGAGCCAGACTCCGGGATGAGGGAACTGTCATCCAACAAGACGAAAAAAGCCAAAGTACCAGTGGAGCTAGTGGCGGCCTCGGGAGAATCCCTGCCATTTGAAGACAATACGTTCGATGCTGCTGTTGGAACGCTGGTTTTGTGTACGATTCCCGATCCAGTACGTGCTCTTCAAGAGATCCGGCGTGTCTGTAAGCCAAATGCTCCCCTTCTGTTTTTTGAGCATGTACGGGTAGATCGGCCTCTCCTTGGACGGTTTCAGGATTGGCTGACACCCGTCTGGAAACAACTGTGCGATGGCTGCCACTTAAACCGCAATACACTGATGCTTATGGAACAAAGTGGAATAAAGATCATTGATGTGGAGAAACATTTTTATGATATTTTTCTTAGGATTGAAGCGATAAATCAAAAGGGAGAAATCATGAAAAGTTAGAAGGCATGCATGCTTCCTCCGGAAAAGAAGCCATTTCTTACAGTCTTCTCTAATTCAAATTCATTGTTTTTGGTAATATAGTAAAGCAAACATTTATTAAGTTGAGTTCTAAATGAGGGATGTACATGAGCCGATACAGCATATTGGTGGTAGATGACGAATGGAACATGAGAAACCTGCTTCGTGTGTACCTTAGTCAGGAGGAGTTTGAGGTAACCGAAGCGGTAAATGGCGAGGAAGCGTTAGCAAGGCTTGCTTCCCGAACGTTTGATTTGGTGATTTTGGATCTCATGATGCCGGGAGTGGACGGTTGGGAAGTATGCGCACGTATCCGCCAAACGAACCAGGTTCCGATTCTCATGTTAACCGCCCGTACAGAGACAAAAGACAAAGTCCAGGGGTTAAACTTGGGAGCAGATGATTATCTCACCAAGCCCTTCGAATCCGAAGAACTGGTTGCCCGGGTGAATGCCTTGTTAAGAAGGGTTTCTATTGACTATTCTGAACATACCTCATCCGATATCCTTACTTTTCAGGATATCACGATTGACCCGGAAAAGCGTGAAGTATTTGTCCATGACCAAGTAGTGGATCTTACACCAAAAGAGTTTGACCTGTTATATGTGTTGGCGAAACGTCCAGGTCGGGTGTTTGCTCGGGAAGTTCTTTTGAATCAGGTGTGGGGAGACGATTATTTCGGTGATTTACGAACAGTTGATACCCATGTGAAAAAGGTACGGGAAAAAGTAAGAAAAGCCGGCGCTGTTTCTAATCCTATTGAGACTGTCTGGGGCGTGGGTTATAAAGTCAAGGAGAAGGAATCAGGGAAATGAGATGGAATCGGATATCCATAAAAATGGGAGCATCGATCATTTTTTTGCTGCTCACGATTCTACTGCCTCTTGGGTTTGTTATCGACCAAGTGGTCTATGGTTTTTATGTTGATGAAGAAAAACAAGAAATGGAGAAACTATCTTCTCGTTATGCATCGGCGATTGCCCATTCTAATAATCGAATGATGGTACAGATGGTGTCCACCATGGCGGATTTTTCTCAAATCCCTTTATATGTCACGAATGAAAAAGGACAGGTTATTGCGAATGCAAGTGTGCCCGGAATAACCGTAGGATCCTATATCTCTGAAGAAGATCAGATGGCTTTATCAAGAGGGGAAACAATAACAACAGAATATAGAGCAGGGGATGAGGGGGGACGGTTTCTTGTTTCCGGCCAGGCGATTGAGGGAGAGGACACTTTTATGGGCGGGGTGTTTGTATTATCATCGGTGGAAAGTATTGATCAGTCCATTCAGCAAATTCGTCTGATGCTGACTCTTTCCGGAGCAGGGGCTTTTTTTCTCGCTCTTGGCTTGACACTCGTGTTATCCCGGAAGTTATCTGACCCTCTCGTTCATATGGAAAGGGCTACCAGACATATAGCAAAAGGAGATTTAGAAACCCGCGTCGATGTCTCCACAAGAGATGAAACCGGCTCGCTCGCTCAAGCTATTAATGATTTAGCTGTGGATTTGAAAAGATATCGGGATTCACGAAGGGAATTTTTTGCGAATGTTTCCCACGAACTAAGAACACCGATCACCTATCTGGGGGGATATGCCCGTATTGTGAAAGAAGGCTTGTACCAAAGTGAAGAAGAAAAAAAGCAGTACTTAACGATTATGCATAAAGAAGCAACGAGACTAAAACGTCTTATTGAGGATTTGTTTGATCTTGCTAAAATGGAAGAGGGTAAAATGGACCTGGAAATGGAAGCAATAGATATAAAAGAAGTGTTGGAAAATGTGGTGGAGCGCATGCAATTACGTGCAGAAGAAAAGGGAATAGATATGATTTCAACATTGGAAAATAATGTGCCATTTCTGTACGGTGACGGAATGCGCTTGGAACAAATCTTTTATAATCTGCTGGAGAATGCACTTTGCTATACGGAGAAAGGGACTGTAACTGTCGACTTGAAATTGGAAAGCGAGGAAAGGGTGTTGATTTCTATTGAAGATACGGGGATAGGAATCCCGGCAGAAGAACAGCCTTATATTTTTGAACGATTTTACCGCGTGGAAAAATCGCGCGCCCGAAAATATGGCGGTACAGGGCTTGGCCTTGCGATCACCAAGGAACTCATAGAATGGCAGGGTGGAAGTATTGATATGTCGAGCCAAGAAGGCAAAGGAACCAGGTTTGACATCCGGTTTCCGATAATACCAGATGAAAAGGAAGAACAAACATGAAAGGCATGGACTGGGTGATAGCTGTATCTCTGATGGCAATTGGGTTGTCGTGTCTGACAATGTCTGCTTCCTGGTTGTTTAATCCGGATACACTAAAGGAATATCTCGACACGTTTTTAGTTATTTGTCTGTTTGCGGGCATCCCTGCATTTTTAGGAGGGCTCCTTTATTGGATCTTTAAAAGAAAATAAGACAAAAATTTGCACTTATCGAATGAATGATCCTAGGAATGTTTCACTGTTTATCTCAGCATTTCACAGGAAATTATAAAGAAGACAAAAAATAGATAGGAATGATAAATAAATAATAGTTTGTTCTTTAAAAAACTTCGAAAAACTTCGAAGGAGGAATATCTTTATGATGATGAACAGTGGAATGGGTTTTCTCTGGATGATACTCTGGATCGTCGTCCTAGGGCTCGTTATCTATGGGGGACTCAGACTGATCCTCAGCAAAAAAGAAGAGGAAGATCCTGCCATACAAATCTTGAAAGAAAAATTTGCCCGGGGAGAAATAAGTGAAGCAGAGTATAATAGGAGAAAAAAAGTGTTACTAAAAAGTTAAAAACAATGAATAGTTCAAATCGAATCTTTGTTACTTTTTAGCGATTGGTGTTCACCTCTTTCCAATACAGCACCTTTTTGTTCTTATTAATTTTTTGATGTTTACCCTTCACACCTACGAGATGAAAAGCCGGTTAAACAACCGGCTCTGCTTGCCTTTAAGCTACATCATACCCTTGATCATCGACCGCTTCATTGGAAAGGAATGCGCAGTCTTTGGCTGAGGAAGGGAAAACTCCTATGTATGTGGCTATCAACGAACAACCAGCTGGTATTATTGCGGTAGCCGATACGTTAAAAGAGGATACAAAAAAAGCCGTCCGCATGCTTAAATCAATGGGAATGAATGTGATTATGCTGACAGGGGATCATGAACGGACCGCCCTCCCGGAACATAAAGCAGAAGAAGTTGAGAAATTGCAAAAAGAGGGAAAACTGGTCGCCATGGTCGGCGATGGAATCAATGACGCTCCTGCTTTGGCACAGGCAGACATTGGCATAGCAATTGGCACAGGCACAGACGTCGCCATGGAAACGTCCAACATTACGTTAATGAGAGGAGAAATCATGGGTATCGTAACTGCTTTGCGACTTTCCAAAGCAACGATGCGGATGATCAAGCAAAATCTTGGTTGGGCATTTGGTTACAATGTCGTACTGACTCCTGTGGCTGCTGGTGTACTGTACACATTTTTCGGCATCCTTCTTAATCCGATGCTGGCCGGAGCTGCAATGGCGTTCAGCTCCGTATCGGTCGTCTTAAATACACTCCGATTAAAACGTTTCGAGAGTCTTCCTCCTTCCTAATGGGGAAAATATATAATTCTTATATGCTATGAGAAATTACAGCCTGTTGAAATATAAAATTTTTTAGTAATGGTACAATAAAACCTTTTATGTTTGTATGGCTTTAACTTGTCCAATACCTATTGCAATCATTACGGCTAAATAATCAATGATTAAATTGTTTCATTAAAATCATTAAAATAATCCCACCTAAACGACAATTTATGCTCAATTGTTTATACCGAAAGAAACCGAGTTGGGAAATTTGCCACTCGGTTTCTTTACGTTCTTAAATTATATGTCTCCCTTTTCAGGTTTCGGTGTTGGTGTTGCTGGGGCAGCACCACCCTCATATTTAGAATCAATTGAGTTTCGAATTTCAGGTAGTGGGGTTCCTTTTTCGAATTCGGATTTAGCCTCACGGGCTATGTCTACGCAAATTTGTCAGCCAAATCCCATTGTATCAAGTTGTACCGTTGTCCCCTCAATTTCATCGACAAAGCAATTTTTATTGCTTTCGTGCCCTGCTTCTTCGTAACAGCCGCAATAACAAGGGATGTAATCAAGGACCTCTGGATGTTCTACGGCAAATTGATAAGCATCTAAGGTTTCAAGGCTATCCGTATTTGTGGTGACAGCTTCCCAATTATCACTTCCTAGTTCATAGGTTAAGGAAGAGGGTTTATTGTTATGACTATTATGTGAGCTGTCTTGCTGCTGAAGTCCGGAGCACCCAGTAAGCACGAACAGAAAAGTCATCAAAAGAGCAAGTCTTTTTTTCGTCATATTCACTTCCTCCTTCACGCTGTTTTCATCAGTCAATATTAAAACTTTTATGTAGTATTTGCTAGTTTTTCTTCCACTGATTCTTCCTCGAAGAAGGGTATTCCAAAGTTGTATGGGAAGAAGCAGAAATAAGTGCCCTCAATCAAGATGAAAAAATGTCATCCATTTTCCTCTCACATCTTCTTTTTTAACGCGACAAACCCATCTTACCAATACTTTTTCCTTTTTTACATTTGTATTTGAGCAAAGATCTTACAAAATATCAACAGATACACTTTTTTTATTCAAACGTATATTATAATGTTATAATCAAATATATATTTGATTGATGGAGGGGAACATGGATGAAAATAAAAAACAAGTTACAAGATATGTGTGAAGTCACTTGTTGTGATCCCGAGAAAATAGATCAAATCAATGAACAAATGGATGATGATCATATAAAGAATATGTCGGTTATGTTCAAGGGACTAGCGGAACCGAATCGTATGAAAATAATGCAAGCGTTAACAGTTGAAGAAGAATTATGTGTTTGTGATGTGGCGTATTTACTAGGCTGTCCTGTTGCCAATGCATCGCATCATTTACGATCCCTGCGGAAAATCGGAATGGTAAAATTTCGCAAAGAAGGAAAACTTGTCTGGTATTCTCTGGATGATGAACACATTCGTGACATTCTTTCCTTGGCCATGATCCATCAAGAGGAGGTGACCGAAAGCCATGCTGAACAATAATCAAAAAGAAGTGTATCGCATCAAAGGCTTTACCTGAGCAGGCTGTGCAAAAACATTCAAAGAGAATGTGCTACGCCTGGACGGCGTAGTCGATGCCAATGTTAACTTTGCTGCGTCAAAAGTTTCTATAGAGGGCGAAACAACAATAGAAGAGTTAGAAAAAGCCGGGTCTTTTGAAAATCTGGAGGTCGTACCGGAAAACCAATCATTTGAACCTAATTCCGAACCTTTCTGGAAAAGACATTTTTCTGTTCTTCTCTCTCTGGCATTTCTTATCGCTGCTTTTACATCTCATATAGTGGTTGGGGAAGATTTCCCTTTGACTACTTTCTTTTATCTGGCTTCGATTGTCGTTGGGGGAACGTCTCTATTTATTACCGGTTTTAAGAACCTGATACGGTTAAAATTTGACATGAGAACTTTAATGACTATAGCGATTATAGGTGCAGTTATTATTGGAGAATGGGGAGAAGGCGCAGTTGTTGTTATTTTGTTTGCCATTAGTGAAGCTCTTGAAAGTTATTCCATGAATAAAGCACGTAACTCCATTCGATCTTTAATGGATCTCAGTCCAAAAGAAGCACTAGTTCGCCGGAATGGCGTAGAGCAAACAGTCCACGTTGATGACATTGAGATCGATGACACGTTAATAGTGAAACCGGGGGAAAAAATAGCAATGGATGGTGAAGTGATTAAAGGACACTCCACCATTAATCAGGCAGCGATTACCGGAGAATCCATGCCCGTAGAAAAAAAGGTATCAGATGAAGTGTTTGCCGGCACGTTGAATGAAGAAGGCGTTTTGGAAATCAGGGTAACGAAACGAGTGGAAGACACTACATTGTCGAAAATTATACACCTTGTAGAAGAAGCCCAGGATGAACGGGCACCTTCACAGGCTTTTGTCGATCGTTTTGCCGCCTACTACACACCAATGATCATATTAGTTGCTATATTTGTAGCGATCGTTCCCCCTTTATTTTTTCAAGCGAGCTGGGAGGCATGGGTTTACCAGGGGCTTGCCGTGCTTGTAGTGGGATGTCCTTGTGCATTGGTTATCTCCACACCCGTATCGGTGGTGACAGCAATTGGAACAGCTGCTCGAAATGGGGTATTGATCAAAGGCGGTGCCTTTCTAGAAGAGGCAGGAGCTCTGAAAGCTATTGCCTTTGACAAAACCGGAACATTGACAAGGGGAGAACCTGCTGTAACTGATGTCTTAATCTCTAATGGGGAAAGAGATAAGATATTTGCTATTGCTGCTGCATTAGAAAGAAACTCTCAGCATCCATTAGCTTCAGCTATTGTAAAAAAAGTAGAACAAGAAAAAGTTCCATTTCATGATATAGATGTCCTAGATTTTCAATCCCTTACTGGAAAAGGTGTTAAAGGTCTCATTGATGAAGTCGTGTACTATATGGGCAGTCCTGGTCTTTTCAAGGACATTAGTACGACTTGGTGGGACGATAAACAGGAAAAACAAGTAAAATCCCTTCAACAGGAAGGAAATACGGTCCTTCTTCTTGGCACGGAAGAGAAATTACTCGGGATTTTTTCGGTAGCCGATCAAGTCCGTGAAACAAGTGCGCGTATGATTAAAGACCTTCATAATCTCGGTATGAAAGAAACAATTATGCTGACAGGTGACAATCGAGAGACGGCAGAAGCAATTGGTCGCAAAATCGGTGTTTCGTCGATTCAGGCCAATTTAATGCCCGAAGACAAAGTCACATTTATGAAAAAGTTTACCACCCGATATAAAAAAGCGGCTATGGTTGGAGATGGGGTAAACGATGCCCCGGCATTAGCCAGCAGTACAGTGGGTATTGCGATGGGGGGAGCTGGTACAGACACAGCTTTAGAAACAGCTGATATTGCTTTGATGGGGGATGACTTAGACAAACTGCCCTTTACGATCCAACTGAGTCGTCGATCCCTAAATATTATTAAACAAAACATTGGTTTTTCCCTTGCAATAAAAGCACTGGCATTACTGTTGGTCATTCCTGGGTGGCTCACATTATGGATTGCAATTTTTGCCGATATGGGAGCGACACTACTTGTGACATTAAACGGTCTTCGATTACTAAAAACCAAGAAATAAATATGCTAAGAGGGCAAGGAATTTACATGCCCTCCTATCAGAGAATCAAATGGTGGGGTACTTCTTACCATGTAAATCGTGGTTTATGATGATGAAGGGACAATAAAAATTGGACTGCCAAAACCAACGGCTTTGATTGAAATGGTTAACGACCCCTCTATTAAAGATTTTACCCAGGATATTGAAGAGCGCTTAATTGCATGTATGGACCGGGTAGTGTAATGGTATAGTGTGGTGCAAGAGCTCTCTTGCTATAAAGAACCCTTAGGGAATGGTGCTTCTCCGTTTCAAGGGTTCTTCTTTTTTCATAGGTGAAATTTATTTCAAAAGAATATGATCTGCTTCACACAAATTCCATAATTATTCGCTACAATGTAATGGCAAAAACGAAAGGGAGGAGCAGCTGTGGCACATATACTCATTGTGGATGATGAACAACAAATGCGGCAGTTGGTCCGTGTTTATTTAATGGGCGAAGGATATGTCCTGGATGAGGCAAGTTCTGGGGAAGAAGCGATACAAAAGCTGCAGGATCATTCCTATGATGCTCTTATCCTTGATATTATGATGCCTAGTGTAGATGGGTGGGAAGTATGCAGACAAGCTCGTCATATCGGTGCAGAGACAGGAATTCTCATGCTTACAGCAAAAACCGAAGTGGCCGACCGAGTAAAAGGACTCAATCTTGGTGCCGATGATTATCTAATGAAACCATTTGCCCCCGAAGAACTTGTTGCTCGGACGAAAGCATTACTTAGAAGAAGCACTCATGTTGTAAACGAAGACATTCAGGAAATAACGATGGGGGATTTAACTATAAATCCAGAACGGCATGAAGTGAGAGTAACAGGGACTTCTGTTGAACTGACATCTAAAGAATTTGATATCTTATTTTTAATGGCAAAGCGTCCGGAACGCGTATTTACACGGGAGCATGTGATGGAGCAAGTTTGGGATGTAAATGAGTGGCATGATCCGCGGACCATTGATACCCATATCAAGAATATTCGAACCAAGCTAAAGAATCATGAGCTGTCGTTTAATCCGATAAAAACTGTGTGGGGAGTGGGGTATAAATGTAACTCCCCAGATGGTAGGAACCAATGAATACCATCTTTTATAAGCTTGGCGGTTCTATCGTGATCTTGTTTCTTGTTGTTCTGCTTCCACTTGGTTTCGTTATGTGGGAAATCTTCCACAATTATAATCAGGCCCATCTAAAGGAAGAAACAGAAGAAATGGCAGCGCAGTATGCCGCAATGTTTAAAACAATGGATGAACTAGACGTAGAGTTATTTACGGATTCTATCTCTGCAGAAACCGTTAGAGAGATCGTTGTGTTTGATCAAACAGAAGAGATAATAGAAACGTCTGGAATTTATGGTTTTAAACCAAACGATACTTTGCCAACACAAGGAGAAACAGGAACTTATACCGATCCAACCAATAATCAAACATACTTTTATGCCGGGAAAACGATTTTTGATGTTTCTTCTGATATGGTATCCATTTATGTTTTTTCTCCATCTGGTATCATGAGAAACTCGGCATATCAAGTACAAAATGCTTTATTGTTGTCAGGTTTGGGGGCCCTTCTCTTAGCTATTGGATTTACTTTTATTTTTTCACGAAAACTAACAATTCCTCTTCAGATGATGGAAAAAGCAGCCAGGCAGCTGACGCGTGGAGATCTGGAAGCGAAAGTTCCCGTAACAACAAGGGATGAAGTAGGGTCACTTGCCCGGACTATGAATGAACTGGGGCGTGAATTAAAAAGGTATCGAGACAGCAGAAGTGAATTTTTCTCTAATGTCTCTCACGAGTTTCGCACCCCGTTATCCTATATACAAGGGTATAGCCATGCTTTGAAAAATAGTTTATATAAAAACCAAGAACAAAAAGAACAATTTATTCATATCATCCATGACGAAGCAAACCGTATGAACCGGTTGATTGATGACTTATTTGAATTGTCACGGATGGAAGAAGAACGTTTCCCTCTTGAATTGGAGCTCGTGAACCTAGGGTACATCGCACGAAAAGCAGCCGAAAAAGTAAGATCTAGTATTGAGGAGAAGGCAATCACCCTTGTTACAGAAATTGATGAAGATATCCCTAACATCGTGGGAGACAGCTTTCGTTTAGAACAGATTGTTATGAATTTACTGCAAAACGCCATTCGGTATACAGAGCATGGCACCGTTCGAGTCAAGGTACTGGCGGAAGATGGGAAAGTAATAGGAATGGTCTCAGACATGGGGCCTGGCATCGCTTCTGAGGAAATCCCGTATATTTTTGAACGATTCTATAGGATCGAAAAGTCAAGGGCACGTGATTTCGGGGGAACAGGTCTAGGGCTGGCCATTGTGAAACAATTGACGGAACTTCAATATGGAACGATAGATGTAGAAAGCCGTGATGGTAAAGGAACAACCTTTACGTTGTGTTTTCCTGAAGCAAGGGAGGTTGACGAATGAAAAGAGTAGAGTGGGTGATTGCCTCGATTTTTATTGCTTTGGGCCTTCATTGTCTCGTCATGGCTGGTACTCTCTTGCCAGGAACAGCAGGAGATTCCGCCTATTTTTCTCTCTTACTTCGCGTTAGTTTTTGGATGGGAATCCCCATCTTGGGGGGGATTGTCATTTATATGATCATCATGGTAATAAAAAAACAGAAAAGAAAAGTATTATGAAACCTTTAAGTATCTTTGTTATAAGTTGTTAACTGCAGCAATTATTGCTGGATGTGGAACAGATTCAGCTGAACCAGATGCTTCGCAAGAAAAAACAGAACCAGAAGCACAACAAACAGATGACACAGAGCCAAAGACAAATATAGAAGAAATCGAATTTCCTCACATGCATGGCATTGGTTTCACATCAGATGGAGAAAAAGCATTCATTCCAGCTCATGATGGCCTCCGAGTGTTTGAAGATGGGATATGGAAGAGAGTAGAAGGACCTAGACATGATTATATGGGATTCTCGATGACGGCAGATGGTTTCTATAGCAGTGGACACCCCTCCATGCAGACGGATTATGAGAATCCACTCGGTATAATCAAAAGTACGGATGGAGGAAAATCTATTGAAGTTCTAGGGTTAGAAGGAGAAGTAGATTTTCATCTCATGTCGGCAGGATATAACTCTGGCGCGATCTATGTAATGAACCCGCAACCAAATTCCGATATGGAGGATACAGGCCTATATTTAACCAACAACGAAGCTAAGGATTGGAAAAAAAGGGACATGAACGGGGTGTCTGGAAGTATCACATCCCTTGCTGCTCATCCTGATCAACAAGGAATAGGAGCTGTAAGTACAGAAGAGGGGGTCTTCCTATCACAAGATTCAGGAGACACATTTGAACAATTATTGGAAAGTCCTGTTCCAGCTTTAACATTTACTCATGACGGCGAGATGCTTGCTGCCAAAGGGATAGGAAAAGAGACGACACTACAAGCGATTGATTCGTCTGGAGAAACCTAAGAAAAACCGGCTCCGGAAGTGAATGAAGAAGATGCTATTCAATACATAGCACAAAACCCTGAGTCGTCTAAAACAATAATGGTTACCACCATGGAACGAGATATCTTTTATACAGAAGATAAGGGGGAAACATGGGAGCAAACAGCAAAAGACGGAAAAAGTCAAAATAATTCATAAGAAAAAGCTGTTCTGGAATTTATCTTGATAACCTAGGCCAGCGGGGATCTACAATTAGTTATACAATCAATCAAATATGCTACCAAAAGATTGGGGAGAGACAGTATAGGTATCTTTAAAAATACATGATATTCCTATTACCCAATCAAGAAGAATTAACCGAAACGAACTTTTTTCTTCACTCCTTCAAGAATTGAATTCTTCTGCTGGGGGTTCTGATATGACAAATGTCGAAGGTGGTTGATAATTTCCAACTAAAAAGGGATAGGTTCTATAAAGAACATGGATGAATACAGGGAGTTATTATTTTGAGAAAAATAGATAGGAGGATAAAAATGACAAGAAACTACATCCGTAAAGGGTTTATTCTTATTTTCTCTACATTACTCTTGGCAGCATGCGGCAATGGTAATGAAGAAACAAATCCTGAAAATAATACAGATATGGAGACAGAGTCCGGCTCCGAAGGCCAAGATCATGAAGATATTGAAATAAACGAAGAGACGGGGGGCCATACCGAAGAGAACATGCATGGCCATATGTCTAGCTCTGGTGAAGTTCCAGAAGAGCTGGAAGAAGCAGAAGATCCTACCTATGATATTGGAGATGAGGCAATTATTCAAGCTGAACATAGCGAAGGGGGCGAGGAAATGATGAAAGGAGCTAAAGCAACCATTGCAGGAGCTTTTGATACGACGGTCTATTCTGTTTCCTTTACTCCAATTCATGGCGGAGACCCAGTGGAAGACCACAAGTGGGTTATCCACGAAGAGTTAGAAAATCCTGGAGACTACCCATTAGAACCAGGAACTGAAGTCACTTTGGATTCCTCTCATATGGAAGGAATGGAAGGGGCAACAGCTACAATTGATTCAGCAGAAGAAACGACGGTTTATATGGTTGATTTCACCACAATCACTGGTGGTGAAGAAGTAGAAAATCATAAATGGGTTACTGAAGAGGAATTGAGCCCTGTAGAATAACAATTTAAATAGTTAATATGAGTTGTGATAGAGAGTTTATTCTTTTATATAGCTCTCTTTTTTTATGCACGAATGGAATGTCTTCCTAAAAGTGCTCAGAAAAACTCTAACGTTAAGTCTTCAAATCGCGTACACGGAAATTTAAAAATTTGTTTTGTTTTTTTGATTGCACAATGAAGCCCCCTTTTTCCATGTCTATTTTCATCATATAAATTCTAAAGCAGTGTTTGGTCTAGAAGATGAATCGTCAAAATGGAAGGCTCGATTTTTTTATGTTTTTATTGTTCTTCATTAAATCTTCACATTGAACGGGAAGGGAGTAAACGGTGGCGAAGTAAAGCCATAATTTTCATAGGAAAGGGGGCTGCAATGCAGAACGATCAAGAAATATCTTTTTTATTCTGTGACATTGGAAGAAAGGTCTCCCGTTTACAAACTTTTATAGGAGGATGTACTGTGTATATCAGAATTACAAGAATGGCAATAACAAGTTTAGTAGCGACGGGATTAATTTTTTCTACTGGACAAGCTGCCGTAGCTAAAGCGGAAGTAAACGAGTCTAATAGCGAAAAGGTTTTGGAGAAAGTAGAACAAAAAGTAATGGCTGTGCAATCTGAGTTAGATCAAGCAGAAGAAGTACTTACGAATCCAGAAGAATTGAGTGAGAAAGAGTTAACTATGTATGAAAACCAGTTAGTCTCTCTGCTTAATCGCCTAGACGCAACAAACAAACATTTGGATGCCACCACGAAGCACACTTCGGAAAATCCTGCTGTGCATGAAACCGAAGAACTTATTAATGAAGTACGTGCGAGTATTTTTGATATAAAAGAGGACATTGATTCTAACTTGGCCAATGTACCGGATGACCTAGAGGTAGCACCAAATCCAAAATTTAAAGTTGGAAGCCAAGCGATTATTGAAGCAAACCACATGGAAGGTATGGAAGGAGGCACAGCAACAATAACAGGAGCCTATGATACCGTTGCTTATTCAGTGTCCTTTACGACTACGACAGGGGGAGAAAGAGTAGAAGACCATAAATGGGTAATACATGAAGAGCTGAAAAATTCTGGCGAAGATTTCCTGGAACCAGGAGAAAAAGCAATAATAGAGGCCTCTCACATGGAGGGTATGGAAGGAGCTGAAGCGACGATAGAGTCTGCAAGGGATACTACTGTTTACATGATTGATTTTAAGCCAACCACTGGTGGAACTGAAGTTGAAAATCACAAATGGGTAGTAGAAAGTGAGTTATCTACTAAGTAAAAACCCAAATTAATAGAGAAGCGTTTAATAGGCTTAGCTAGGTATTTTTAGGAGTTAAGTCTATTTTACTGTCTGGTGGAGAAAAATAATGATTCAAATGGAGGAGAGTTCTTTCTATTGTTCAACAAAAGTACACCCTGTATGAACAAATGGGAATACAGTTGAGTTTTTCGATTTCCAGTAAAAAGAAAAAGTAGTTCCTTCTTATCTCTTCTTGTTAGTCCCATTTGCGGAGACAGTGACAAAATATATTCTTGCTTTTGAAGAATTAATCGAAACTCCGAATATCAATCAGATAGATCGGTTGCAAGCATTGAAACGATATACAGAAAAATTAGAAGAGATGTTCCATGCTTATTGCTACAATTATATTCTAACAAAAAAATGACTTTTGATGTAATCGAATGAACATGAAGTTTTATATTTCTTCCGTACTTATCGAAGCTGACCCTATTGGTTAGGATGAATCAGTGTTCTCAACGGCTTCCTAGAATAAAAGAAGAAACATAGTGATATAGATGCTTACTCTCTTTAATATGGTACTTATTTATCCTTAGGACACATTCCGACTGTCCTAAATTTAAACCATTAGTGGGAAAGTCATCGGTACAATGAGAAGCAATTTGCATTTTCATCCTCCTATTTATTATTCCGGAAATAGAACTTCAAAACATCCAGCTCAGCTGATTGTTTATCGAGCCACCTACATAACGGATAAAAAACGGCGGTAACCCAAATATCAGGAACATCACACGAACGCCTCACATCATGCTCCCTCCCCTATTCGTTTATTTTTTCTCAATCCAAGAAATAATGACTTTAACTATTGTACCAATTCTCCCAATAGATGTATATAAAGAACAGTCCATCAGAAACATACATATTATCTTCTTCTCCCTCTCCTTTCCGTTCTTTCCTTCTTACTCCAGCCATCCTTGTCATTTCTTTTCCTTTTTAACTATGATTTTTTTCGGGCAAACCGTCGGGCAATCAAACTATTTAATTAGTACGTATCTATTAAATTAAAACGTAAGAATAAAATAAATACGTTGGAATCAAGTGCACAGTTAAAAAAGGATAAAGGGAGGAGAACGAAAATGCAAGGAAAAAATCGGAATTTTATATGTTGCTAATGGACTGTATGGTATAATCAAAGGTGTAGTTGCTGTGGTTTGCTGTTTACATATAAAGTTGCGTCCACTTGTCATTTTATAATGATCAAGCGCCACGTTATCCTTTATCCGCTAAACAAGAAAGGGGGGATGCTGCATGTCCAAAGAAAAAGGCTTATCGCAAAAGCGGATTACACAAATGATTATGAGCAAAGCGGCTTATTTTACTCACCGAAATAGCCGAGAACTTGTACAAACTGTTCGCTCGGTATTAGAGAGACAACAACCTAATGAACGCTATATCATGACCGCTTTAACACATATGCTACGTGAAAAGTATTTTTATGTATCGTTCCATGAAAAGAAAACGCCCTATTATTCGCTTACCGACAATGGCAGAAATGTCTATAAAAAGGAAAAAAAAGTGGTACCATCTCGTGTACGAGCGGTTCAAAAGGTCGCCCAAACCATTCTTTATGATATTACCAAAGATGGAGAAAAGCCTTCTACCGTAGAAGTACTACCTTCTGGGGATCGCACGTTTTTTAGTTCGATTGTTTCTGCTCAAGATGTTTTCCGTTACTACGTGCTTCGAGAAGCAATGAAGCAGCCGGATCTTGTCATGGCCGATATTCAAGGAAGTATTGAGAAACAATTTGGCTGGAAACCTTCTAAATCCTATATTCATCAACTTGCCTTAGCAATGGAAGAAGATAAAACCAATGGCCCCTTGTTAAAAGGAAAATGGACAGACCCTCGTATTCGACACAAACGGTACTGGCGTATCACCAAAGCGGGACATGATTTTTTTCCTCGCCTGGAACAAGATACAGTGGATCGAGTTCGCAATACCTACTACTACTTGCAAGATATTCTTTCTTATATAGAAAAGAAAGAGTAGGAAGGGAGTGAGGCACATGGATTTGAACCGTACCGTGGTGCATGGTCGGCTGACCGTCCATCCTTCCTTAAATTACACTTCTACAAATATTGCTGTCACTCGTTTTCCGATTGCCTGTGAGCGAAAATTTGTTGGGCATGATGGCAGCAAACAGGTGGATTTTATCCCAATCATTGTCTGGCGCTCCTATGCCGAACGTGTAGCAAATAATTTAACTAAAGGACAGGAATGTGCCATCATCGGAAGGCTACAATCTCGTGTTCGTACCGATTACAACATCAATACTTACGAGGTGCTCGCACAAGATGTTATTTTTGGCCAACAATACCGCGGGCTTTCGGTGGATCTCAACCAAATCTTTTTTACTGGCCGTTTAACCATAGATCCCGAATTACATTATGTAGGCAAAAATTCCGTCGCTTTGTGTCGCTTCATGGTTGCCGTAAAACGGAATTATAAACCTTCCGAAGCGAAAGAAGCAGAAAATGATTATATCCCTGTACTGGTATGGCGTTCTTATGCTGAACGGATAGCCAATGATCTAAAAAAAGGTATGGTGGTTGCCGTTATCGGACGAATCCAAGCAAGAAAACACCATCAACACCCCACGAATATACACGAAGTACATGCCGAAGAAGTACAGTATGGCTAATCTACAAGTGGATGGTAGACGACATGTATCTTCATTTTATGGACAAGGAGTGTAGCAAACATGGACCACAAACCACTTAGACAACAATTCTTTTAATGATATTCTCCGTTCCTTACAGGCTCCGTTTCCTACAAAAACGGTGAAACAACGGAAGGTCAATGATCAATTAACTACTTCTCATATTGAATTGAAACAAGGGATGCTTGTAACGGTTATGGACAAATTCAAGAGAGGAAGCATCATATTCATAAGGTTTCTGTCCATGAAATCCATGTGGAAGAAGGGAAATATGGCTGAAAAGGATAGGTGTTCATGGAAGGTCGTACATTTGAGTCCATTCTTCAACAATTACAGGAAGCTTTTCCTGAAGAAGTGGTCCGAAAACGAAAAATAAACGATAAAGTAACGTATTCATATATAGAAGTTGATCATTATGTCGAGCGATTAAATCATGTAGCTGGTAACACATGGAGCTGGCTATTACAAAAAGAACCTGTGTTGTATGATAAAGAAGTGTTGGTTATCGGTACGTTAGACATTATGGGAGCCAAAAGGGATGGAATTGGTACAGCTCCATTAAAAAAACAGAATGGGGCAGCAACGAACTTGAAGTATGCGATCCGTTCTGCTTCCCAGGATGCGTTAAGAGACGCCTGTGATCTATTTGGAATGGGATGGAAGAACTTAAAGCACGTGAAAAAACCTCGAGAAGGCACTACACTATCAAGCAATAGCCCTACCTGTCAAAAATGTAAAACTCCCATACCAGACAATCAATTGGAATGGCTGCAAAAAAATCGTATTAATCTTTACTTCTGTGAAAATTGTGTGCCAGCTCATTTGAGGAAATAAGAAAAGATATATAATATGGCTTTCGAGAATACGGAAGCGTCATTGAAGAACTAAAAAAACAGTTATGGGGGCAGAAACTAAATTAAAAACTAAAAGAAAATCCTCTATATCAAAGACAATTTTTTATTTCAGAAGAAATTAATAAAAAAGGAAAAGTATGCTAGAATGATAGACAAACAATAGCAAAAATGCAAGATGGGCGGTTGAGCCTCCTCATTGTCATTAGGGCAATGGAGAAAGGGGGTGAAGCCGAAATGATTACAACAGATGTAGCAAACGTGATACTAGGTTTTGGAACACTGCTTCTGACGTTGATTATGGTTGTGATCATGATTATAAACCTAAAAAAGTAAACCCATCCTTGCGTTTTTGGCAGAACCAGGATGGATTTACTCCGTCTTTAGCCAACCGTTCTTCATGCGGTTGCTATTGTTTTGGCCAGTGCGTGGCAGCGCACTGGCTTTTTTTATATTGGCTTATTCTTATACATATCATACAACATTAAGAAGTATTCGTAAATATTCAGGTAATTTAAGAATAAATTGTTTTTCTTATAAATATCTTTCCACTTTTTAGTCCCTTTAAAACACTGTATTCTTGGATAATGTGTATTTTTTCGCGCAATTCAGATATTTTATAAAGTCCCATTCCCTAAGTTAAATTGATGTAAGGTATAAGGTAAATAATTATAATTTAATTCTATTAGGTTTGTTCAAGCTAAAATTATCTGTGAGAAATCACTTTAAAGATATAGGTACTAAGCAATATATTCTTCTTCTGGGATATCGTCAGTCTCTTTGCTAACATAATATTTCCCTTTTGTCGCAATTGCCATAATTATGGTAAGAATAAACGCCAAGATCATGGCAAAGAATGCTGCTGTGTTTTGTAAAAACTGACCCATATATCCAAAAGCTGCAATGGTTCCTACAATAGCCGGTATGCTTAAAGACACGACACCAACAGGATTCCATTTACGCAAATTAGATTGTCTGTGTTCATAATATTTAGGACCAATTTTTAATATTTTCTTAACCACTAATGCATCGGCGATTAATATTGCTGACCAGGATAGAAGAACAACACCTTGGAACGTTAATGCGGCAGTTAAATGATCTAAAATACCACCAAGCATTAATAAAATAGCAATAACGCCTGTAACGACAACCCAGAACGGTCTACCTGGTTTAAATTTAAAAATATTTTCAAAGAAGTTTGCTAATGATAAAGAACCACTATAAAGGTTCGTAACGTTAATTCTAATTTGCGTTAAGATGGTAAACGCTACTCCTCCAAATGCAATCGCTTGTACTAAATAAACACCAGGATTTGCTTCTTGCATACGAACACCAAACCAGATACCAATAAGACCCATGATACCAAAACAAACGATTTGTGGAATAAACCCAATAGCGATCGAACCGACTGTTCTTTCATCTTTTTTGAGGAATCGTGCATAATCGGATGCAAGCATCGTCATAAGACCTAAGATACCATTTTGCATTCCGATACAAAGAAGTAGAGCGGTTCCGCCAACTTGAGCACCTTCAGGCATATACGTCCAAAAAGCCCCCTCGTATTGAGAAGGTGTCATAAATAAAACAATCAAAGATGCCGCTAAAAATATAATGAATATCGGTAAGGAATATTTTTGGATTTTATCCAATTGTTTAATACCAAACCAGTTTAATGGAATAACAACGGATCCGAAGAAAATCATTAATGCCCATTTCGGAAGGACTGGGAAAAACTCATGCACTGCATATACCATAATGATTCCTTCAAATGCACAGTACATAATCCAGTTTGATGCATAAATGAGTGAGGTTAAGGAGGCTCCGATATAGCCAAACCCTGACCTAGACATAAGGTTTACGTTCATTCCTGTTGTTGCTGCCAAATAAGCAATAACCGTTGCCATAATACCTGCAACAACCACGGCATAGCCGGCTGATATTAAAGCGTTTATCGCTCCAAATTGTATGGTCATGGCACTACCCATTTGCATATAAAAGATTGCAGTTGCGATCCCAACAGCGATATTTGATATACTTACCCAACCCATATTCCGCTTATCTAGCGGTACTTTTTCTAGTGAGTGGTCATCTTTCATTTCTTCTCGCTTACTTTGCTTATCCATTGACATTGAACTTTCAGCCATGTACTCATCTCCTTTATATTGTTTTTCACTCAAACAGTTTTCCAGTTGTTTTACTAAAAGTAATACCTGAACCATTTGGGTTATACAGATATCGCTTTTTAGTACTGTTTCACTGTTTTATTCCGTTTTCAAAGCTTTTAAGGCTCTACAAATAAATAACAGTATATTCTGATTATTCAGAATAATATTTTCTTATTGAAGTATTAGGCCTTCACTTCTAAACGAAGGGCGGGATTTTCGATCTGATAGAGTCTCTCCCTAATTCCCTGATGTTCCAGGATAGCTAAGATGTAGTTCACATTACCAACTATCAAAAATATATTGTAAAGATAACCTTTTGCTCATTAATAAATTCGATGCTTACATAATTAGCTAGGGCTCTTTACCAAGATGTCGTTAAAAATTTGGGGTCATTACCTAAAACATCCAAGTAACTGCGTGTGGCAGATCCAAATTCAGTAGAAGGGGTAAGCTTCTTAATAGCATCGGCTGGCTCAATCCGACGATACGTTTCTACTGGACGATCATCAACAAGAAGAGCATCGCGATTCTTTTGTAACTGATCCTTTATGTCGGATAGCTCTTCTGACATATGCATTGTAGCCATAACGTTTTTTTCTGACTCTGCGCAACCTTTGATTGTAATGTCAGCCTGATCGACACGACCAGTAGAAGAGTATGCTAAGGCACTGACAATTCGACGTTTCGCGCTGCTAACTGTCTCTCTTAAGAACGTTGGTGATGTTGGTGGGATATCTTCCACGACTAAACGTGTGATACCGCGATCGTTAATAGCTTCTAGTATTTGTTCAGGATCATCTTCTTCTACAACAACATCCTTGTGCGGTGGCCAAACATCTATCATCGTATGGTTCATATAGCGTTTTCCCACATGCAAAACAAAGTAATCAGGATAGATTCTAAGTTTACCAGGATCATCACCTAATTCTGGGCGAAAAAAATCATAGAACCGTGTTAATGCTGACATGATTAGGGCATTTGCACCCATGCTTCCTCCCGGTGTCCGTGTTACAATGCCAATGCGATCGTTCTCATTAAAACCGGGGAATATTTCTTCCAAGGAAGCTTTTTGCCCATTAATTTCGAAATCATAATCTGCATAACTCATAGCATGTACCGTATGCATTGTTTTAACTCCTTTCTTTTTTTTAAAAGTGGGCAATGTTGCTTCATCTTATTAAAATCTGAATATTTGGATAATACTACATTCTATAAGGTTTATCACGCTATAGAATGTAGTATCTACTAAGTTATGAGCTTGTCTTTTTTCTGGACAAGTCACTTATCGTATCGTCTTACAAGTATTTTGAACTATTATTCTTAAAATCATGGAGTTAAGCAAACGTAGGGTCTGGTAATCTATGTGCTACATAAATTGCTTCACCATCACTCTCGCTATGGAAAGTAACCGTAGTACCAGAGTTGATAATTACAACATCTCCCGCTTCTGCTACAAAATGGTTCCCTTGGTCATCACTTAAAACAAATTTCCCACTGATAACAGCTTTTATCTCTAAGTAGTCATACTCAAAATCAAAACCTTTTGTAGCTTTTTGCATTGAGTACAACCCTAATGTTGCTGCTTCTTCATTTGCTGTAATTGGCACGTCAAGGATTTGGCTTCTAACTTCTGGAATCCCTAATATTGAATTTAATTCTTTCTTTTCATAAGAACCTGCTTTGATTAATTGTAATCCTGGTTTTTGGCTTAAGTAAGTGTAATTATCTTTTGTCTCCGTTCTGCTCATTTTTTTCCCCTCCATTAATTTTTAAGTTTTAACATTGTTTCCGCTTTCAATTTAATTCTAGCATTAATAGTTGACATTTAAGTGCCCTAGTTCCATCGGTTTTGTCGTATTCATAATGCGACAAAACTGGTTCTAGGGGGTAAATAGTTTATCTAATGAATTACTTGGGTTGGATACAGATTTATGTAATAACACTTCGGCGCAATTTAAACTATATTGTTTAGATTTGTAAGCTGTTTTACCCCAAAATAAAAAATAACCTCCTAATTGAGAAATTAGAAGGTTTCATGAAAAACACTGTTAATTTAGTTTTGCCAATAACAAAGTAAGATGCCAAAATATATTATATAAGAGGGGAATACCTATTTTTTGTTTTATTTCCAACTAAAGAGCTTTAGCGAACATAGAGACATTAAAAATAACAATCTATTTCTATTATCGAACTTAAGTTGTAGAGGGGATCATACAGAGTTTTTTATTCGCTCCACTATTTCATCGTAACCTTTCATATCCGTGAAAGATTTAAGAGGAAAACAAGCTTTATTTGGTACCGTTTTTTGTATAACGGGAAGGAATCTTTGGTGGCAGATGATGAGATCTGCATACTCAGGAATTTCACTAACCGATGAATTTTCGACTTCAATAGTCGTAAGATTTGCTTGTGCAAGCTTCTTTTTTAACATGGAAGCGCCCATTGCACTGGAACCCATTCCTGCTTCACAAACAAAGAGGATGTGTTTAACCTCATTTATATTGGTAAATGCTGAAACATTTTCTGTATCTGCTATTTCTTTTTTCTCCGTTACATCTTTTGTGATTTGTTTTTCATCATTGCCTGTACGGTAGAAATTTATATATTCACGGTTTTCCTGCAAAGCAGGGGAACCTGATACCCGCTTTAAAAGAAGCATACTGCAAAAAAAAGTTGTAATAGCCGAAAGGAATATACCTAAAAGGATGAATATAATATCCTCTTTTGGCGCCAGACCGACAAACAAGAAGATACTGGCCGGCGATGGAATGGCTACAAGACCGATATCAAACAATTGGAATGTAAACACCCCCACCATCCCACCTAAAATAAGGGCAATAATCAGAACGGGTTTCATTAAAACATAAGGGAAACAAACTTCATGTATACCACCAAAAAAATGGATAAAGACTGCTAGTTTTGCTCCCTTTCTTTGCTCAGCCTTCATTTTTAGCCAATAGGCAAGAAGAACACCTAATCCGGGACCTGGGTTTGCTTCCAACAAGAAAAAAATTGATTTCCCAAGCTCTTTGGTCTGTTGAATCCCAAGTGGTCCTAATACCCCAAAATTGATAATATTATTAAAAAATAGGATCTTAGCTGGTTCAATGATTGCTGCTGTTAATGGAAGCCAGCCAGAATAAATAATCGTTTCCAATAACTTAGTTAACCACTCCACGACAGTAGAAAATGATTGTCCAACATAAAGGAAACATAAAATCGTGAGTACAGTAGAAATGATAGCAGCTAATGCATTTCCAATAAGCAATTCATAGCCAATACCGGTCATCCTCTTTTTTACAACTTGATCAAGCTGTTTGACCACCCAACCTGTCAATGGTCCGACAATCATTGCACCTATTATGAAAGGAGTGGAACTTGAAAGTGTTAATCCATATGTCACAATGGAGGCAACAACAGCCCCCCGTTGTCCCCCTATTAATCTACCACCAGTATAGCCTAATAAAATAGGCAGCAAAATATTATAAATAGGATTCAATAATAGTAAAATTCTATCGTTATACCACCATCCATAAATTCCGAAGATTCCGTTAATAATTCCAGCAGTTAAAATGACAGCAATATTCCGGTAAACCATCGCGCTAAGCAATTGGCCTAGTTTCATCATTGAGCCCGATTCCCCTTCAAGAAACGTGTCGCTTTCATTTCATATGCCTTTGACAATACAACCTCCAACGAACTTCTCACGACGTCAGCAGGAGATTCTAACAAAACGTTAACAAACGATTCCTCTATTAACATTGAACTGATTTCACTTAACATTTCTATATGCTCTTTTGGAGACTCCTTAGGTGCTACCAATAAGAGTACTGTATGAATAGGCTGTTCTTCATCATCAAAAGGCCACACAATAGGTTCTTTTATTCGAAAAATGCCAACAAGCAAGTTATTTACTCCTTCTGACGTAGCGTGAATCATCGCTAAATTACCTAATACAAACCCTCCTTGCTGCTCACGTTTTTCAAGGTCTTTAGAAAGTTTCCAAAAATCGCTTATTTCTTTAACATCCTTGACTGGACTAAGAATACTGGAAATCATAACAGGAGGCCGTACATCAATATCATGATAGATTTTTAGATTGTTCAAAATTTGAATCATACCTTCCCCATATTTTGCAAGGGACATGACGGAAGATGACTTTCCATCGACATTTACTCTCTTTTGAAATGACTGTGGTTTATTAATTTTGGAAAGGGAATTTTGAATTCTTGATAGATCCTCCTGTTTGAGAAAAGGGCTTACAATGACGACATTTTTATTTTTCACAAAAGGAAGATTTATTGTTGAAATCAAGATATCCACTTCCATCTTTTCCCGTAGATATCCTTCAAGCTGATTCATCGAGACAACCGCTTCTACTTTAAGATTTGGCATCTTAGTATGCAGACTTGAAGCAAGATATGTCGATGTTCCAAGTCCACTAGAACATACAACGATCGCTTTATACTCGTTCTTTAAAGTATCATTCTTTCGAATAAGCGCAGCTCCAATGTGCATCGCCAAATAACCGACCTCATCGTTTGGAATGGGATAACCCGCTTTTTTTGATAATAACTCACACGCTTGCTTACAAGCAGCAAAAACTTCCTGATACCTTTCTTTAATTTCTTCAAGCATCGGATTATGGATTTGAAGACCATATTTTAAACGGTTAAAAGCAGGAGCAAAGTGAGAAACTAACCCTTCAAGAAGTAATTCATCACCTTCAAATGATTCTGTTAGATGAAATTCCACTGCACGAATAAAGCTTTGCGCTAATTCAACCCAAGCAAATTCTTCTATTTCATAGTTATCCATTTTCTTTTCATTCAAAAGACGAGCCCCAGATAAATGCAGTGCAATATAATTCACTTCAATGGCAGGAATCGAAATGGAAAGAACTGTTTCAAGTCGGTCAACAATTCTTTCTGCAATTGAAAAGATTAGCCTATCAAATTCATAATCTTTAGATAAATTTGGTGTTTCAATAACCTCACCGCTTTTTATTCTCTGAACCGCAAGTATTAGATGAACGATCAGGTTTACATAGTTCCGGTCGGTCAATTCGATCGTTGTTTGCTCTTTTAAGACTTGGTTTACAACCCGCTCAACAGCCAAGATTTTGTCAGTTTGAATAAAATTTAGCAAACGACTTCGAATCACCATACCCAACCGGCCTTGAACTTCTCCCTCTTCTGTTTCCGTCTTGTTATGAAAAAGTTCAAGCCATTCTTCAAACGTTATATCCTTATGAAGCAGTTGCGATAGCATCGTTCTACGATGCTTTTCCTGTCCATCGATATATACTCCAATCCCTGGTGTCCGAATGAGATGAATCCCTCCCGTTTCAAGCCAAATGGCCACCTTGTCCAAGTCGGAGCTAACGGTCGTTTCCGCAACTCCGTACTTATTACTAAATACAAATTGTTTAATCGGTTCTTTAGACAGCAATAAATCATAAGTAATACCATCCCGACGTTCTTCTGGAGAGTATACGGACAACGTTTTTGCCTGTTCTATATGTTCTTTTAACGTTTTTTTTCCTTCCTCTGAACCTTTTAATTCAAAACCATCCCCCAATTTTTTCTCTATTTTTAATTCATAAACATCCAAGATATTTTTAAGCACTTTCATTTCCCTTTGAATCGTTCTTTTACTTAATTTAAATAGTTCCGATAGTTCTTTATGTGAAACAGGAGTGTTAGCAATCAACAATGTTCTTAATAGCTCTTTTTGGCGGGAATATAATACAGGATATTGCTGCTTCATTTATTTTTCTCCTCCTTCTAAGGTAAGTATTGTCATTTTATAGATTTTTCGCTTTTCCACAATTTCGTAAACAGTTTCTAATAAGAATTTTTAATCTTTCGGCATTTTAATGCATTCATTTTTTGCCGCTGATTTTGGAAATAATCTTCTATCTGGCATGTAAAACTTCTTTCATATACTTTCCAATTTTAAAGTAGCACGAGTCAGGGAAACGATTCGGATTGTACTTCTTTTTTTACATTTTAAACAGGACCTGACTATTTGTTATTATTTAAGCTTTGCTTTTACTTTTTCACTTATGTCACTCGGAACCCAGGTAGTCCATACCTCTTCATATTCTTTTAGAAACCATTCAGCCGCCTCATGTGGAGTTGCATCGTTTTTCTCCATATAAGCTAAAAAGTTAGTCGTAATTTCACTATTTGTAGAATAGTTGCTTAGAAATTCATAAACTTTTGGTACTTGTTCTGGTAGCTTTTTGTGAACTGCAATCGTTAATCTTTGCGAAGGGAACTCTGTACGATACCCATCTAACCAATCTTTGTGGTTGTATGGTTCGTCTTTTAATTTGGTCATATCATACAATCCAACAATCCATGACGGTTCCCATTGGTAGCCTACCCATGGTTTGCCACTTTCATAGAGTTTAATGAGTGATCTATTTAACGCTGTTTGAGAATCTGGTTCATAATAATTAAAAGTCTTGAATAATCCGTAGTTTTCCATTTTTTCTTGGAAGACTTTATGAGCATTCCATCCTGGAATCGCACCATAAATACGTCCTTTGCTTGGGTTATCTGGATCTTTAAATAGTTCCCAATATTCAGGCAAATCATGAATTGATTCTAAATCAGGAGCAATAGGTTCAATACCACGCTCTAGATCCCCTTCAATAACATAAGTGGGAACATATAGGCCTTGTTGTGTATCATCTAAGTTTACAGATGCTTCTATAATTTCACTATTTTCAATGGCCGATCCATATTGGTCTGGGTAACTTCCTGTCCAAATCTCCATAAAAACATCCATACTTCCCGTGCTTATCGCAAAAAGTGAAGCTGTTTCAGATCCTGGACGTACTTCTGTTTTATACCCATAACCTTCTTCAATAATAATTCTTGCGATCTCGTTGTGCACCCTAATACTATCCCAACCCGGATCAGCAAACTTAATTGTCCCAATAACTCTAGTGTTTGCTATGGAACCACTACCATTGCTGCAACCTACTAAGATCAACGATGAAGTAAGAGTCACTGCAAGAATCAAGCAAAAAAATCTTTTCATGAAAGTTCCTCCGTTTATTTTTTCACTTAATGATAGTTCTCTCATAGTTGAAGGTGACACAAGGCTGTTAAGATACCCCCTGTCACATTGAGGTGACATGCCTTATCAAGTTTCACTTATCGTTTTAAACTATTATAGCTTTAATCACCAGCATTGCATAATTTTTACTAACTTTTTTAAATATTCGTTCAATTATGGTTAATTCTCTTTTCCAACCATATTTCATTCGCCCTTTAGAAGGTCGTATAGGTTGTCGGAAAAGAGAATAAACAAAGGTATAAAAGGGAAAAGGATTTTTTCAACGTTCTTTTCAGCCCTAACAAGTTTCCATCATGACCGACTTTTAATTGAAGGAGGCAACTTTAGACAATATGTGATTTTATTCGATCAATGGTATTCGGAATTTTTACTTTTTCCGTAGAAATATTTTATTTTTAGGTGTTGCTTCATCCACTTGACAAAGATTTCAATCTTATAGCAATACCTCTATAAATCACCAATTTCTTTTGGCAGAAAGGTCAAAGTAGCTAGTGACGATGATCACGGAATTCTCTTCACTTTCTTCCGTTCTTAGTGCTCCAATATAAAAATTGAAGGGGAACGGATGCTAAAGAGTGTTACAAATTTCCTGGAAGATGAACTCAAGCTAAATCGGGAAAAGAGTGCTGTTTGATATATAGTCGGGGAAAAATGGAGTACGGTGCCGTCCTTATTGGAAAACAAGAGCACAATGGAAACAAAAACTGCGGGAGGTAACGTCAAGGAAACAGCAGGGAGGTATCCGAGGCATACAACATAAAGGAATATTTCGTAAATATTCGCGTAATTGTTTTTCTTTTTCTTTATTTAAAAATAAAACAATCAAATCTATTAACTTAAGTGCTGTTTTAATGTTTTACTAATTGTTTATACTTGTTTTAAATGTTTTAATGTTTTCAGTATAACTCTAACTACTAGTTTAATAGGAATTCCAAGACTAAATTATTACAAATTTGGTTCTAACAATTACACTTTTGGTTTTAACTGTTACAAATTTGGTTTTAGTTATTACAAATTCGGTTTTAAATTATTACAAGTTTGGTTTTAAAAAATACACTTTTGGTTTAACTGTTACGGATTTGGTTCTAACAATTACACTTTTGGTTTCCCCTTTGTATTCGATAAGGAGGAGAGGATAAACTATTACAAATTTGATTTCCGGCTTTGGATTCGGTAAGGGGTAAAGGATGAACTATTACAAATTTGGTTTTCCTCTTTGTTATCGGTAAAGGGTAGAGGATGAATTATTACGAATTTGGTTTCCGGCTTTGGATTCGGTAAGGGGTAAAGGATGAACTATTACAAATTTGGTTTTCCTCTTTGTTATCGGTAAAGGGTAGAGGATGAATTATTACGAATTTGGTTTCCGGCTTTGGATTCGGTAAGGGGTAAAGGATGAACTATTACAAATTTGGTTTTCCTCTTTGTTATCGGTAAAGGGTAGAGGATGAATTATTACGAATTTGGTTTCCGGCTTTGGATTCGGTAAGGGATAAAGGATGAACTATTACAAATTTGGTTTTCCTCTTTGTTATCGGTAAAGGGTAGAGGATGAATTATTACGAATTTGGTTTCCGGCTTTGGATTCGGTAAGGGGTAAAGGATGAACTATTACAAATTTGGTTTCCCCCTTTGTATTTGGTGAAGGGTAAAGGATGAACTATTACGAATTTGGTTTCCCCCTTTGTATTTGGTAAGGGGTAGGGGATGAACTATTACAAATTTGGTTTTCCTCTTTGTTATCGGTAAAGGGTAGAGGATGAATTATTACGAATTTGGTTTCCGCCTTTGGGTTCGGTAAGAGATAGGGGATGAACTATTACGAATTTGGTTTCCGCCTTTGGTTCGGTAAGGGGTAGGGGATGAACTATTACAAGTTTGGTTTTTGGCCATGAATCCTTTGAATATAATGGGGTGAACTATTACAAATTTGTATTTTTATTTGGCTTTAGAGTAATGTTTAAATTAACTATTACATAGAAAATTATTGTAATTTTTCCTTTTATTATTGATAATGGAAGTGTGGAGGGGATGATATTGTCGAATCTTGAGCATAGAGAGTTAAAGTCTATTGTTACAAAAAGTAACGAGTTGATTCAAGCTTCCTATAGACTTGGTTTAACCGAGCAGCGCATTATATTATATTTAGTTAGTAAAATTCAGCCAACGGACGAAGAGTTTAAAACATACACTCTATCAATAAAAAGCCTTCACGACATATTAGGATTGAAAGGAAATCCCAAGTATAGCGAACTTAAAGAAATTACGAGAGATCTTATGAAAAAAGTATTTCAAGTACATATGAATGGAAGTTTGTATCAAATGAGTTGGTTATCTTCTGTTGTTTACAATGATGATAAAGGCACAGTAAGTCTACGTTTTGATCCAGTGTTAAAACCGTTCCTATTAGAATTGAAGAAAAATTTCACTAGTTATAAGTATGAAAACATAGTAAAGCTTCGTTCCTCTTATTCTATTCGAATTTACGAATTATTAAAGCAGTATGAGCGTCTTAAAGAAAGATATTTTACCGTTGAAGATTTTAGAAGTATTTTAGGTTTGGAAAACCAATATAAAACTTATGGAAACCTAAAAAACCGGGTGATAAAACCTGCAAAAAAAGAATTAGAAAATTTTTCAGACCTAAGATTTGATTTAGAGGAAGTTAAGACAGGAAGAAAAGTAACAGGAATAAAATTTCTAATCGAAAAAAATGATATGGGTACAAATCCTTCTCCTCAAAATTTAGAAACTAGTTTATTTATAAATAAGGTTGAAACGTTTGCACAAAAATATAAATTTAAAATTAGTGAAGAAGAGATATATCATTGGTTGATTTACAAAGAGAAAGTACTTGAATTAATGGAACAAATCGACAATAAAAAAGACGTAAAAAGCCCATTACACTACATAAATAAAGTAATAGGTTATACAAAAGATAGAAAGTCAAATACGCCAGCGGATAAAGCTATACCATCACATTCGCAGTTGATTTCAGATTTTGTTAATAGGTATAAAGGAGAGATGGGATCTGTACCTAAATGGTCCATCGAAGAGGAATTCAAGAAATTTATGAAAGACGCGGGAGTTACTGATGAAGATCTTGACCTCTTACTGGAAAAACAAAGAAATGAAATTATAGAACTTACACAAAATACAATAGCTCGTAATAGAAGAAAGAGGGCTTAAAAAACTACAGCTAATAGAAAGATAAGATATACATTACTTATGTATAATATAAATTTTGGTAACGAAAGGTTTTTCTTTGGGTTCACAATACATGAATGCACAAATAGGCGTGTCCAAAAATCATTCATTTTATTTTTGGGTGCGCTTTTTATACGCCCCGAATAATATAAAAAAATACCCATATAACCCATAAAAAGTTTAATAGTTTTCTTAAAAAACTAATTATTAAAAGAACAGGAAAATGATTCTTGTTTTTCTATGTGATAAACTTAATATAGATTTACACTTATGAGTAGTTGGGATGTTATGATGACGTTTTTTTCTAAAATAATCGACTATTATGCCTTGAATAAATTACATAAAGACCGGAGCCTAGAATTTCAATTTTCTACTTCTCAATCAATTCCTGATATTACCGAGAGGGAATTTTTTTATAAAACTCACCCTATTGAGTTTTCTTTAAATCTTCATGTATCAAAAAAAGGGTATAGAATTGGAACATTCGAATCCCAAAGTTTAATTTATTCTGAAGACGAGTGTAATGATTATATAACTGGAGAGGCTTTTATAAATAGAAACGAAGAGGCTCCAAATGTCATCTTTGTACATGGATGGCGGGCCGATTCTTGTTATTGTAGTATTGTCGCATAATAATCTCGATGACTACCACTATTGCAGCATTTCAATCCACGCACCCATATAGGATACGACTTCAAGTTTTTTTATTTAACTAGCAAACTTCTACTTTTCCCCTGGTGACAGCTTCGCCGGTACTACCCCTAGTAGTGTGATGTAGAACACACTGGATGGAGTTGACCAGGAACCTCAGCGTGGTAGAGTGGTTCTTGTCCACAGGGGAAACCCTGAAACACTCGAAGAAAGAGGAAGCATGGGTAAGAACCAGAAGCGCAAGGATGGCGACCTCGGTAGCCGTTTCAATATGGATGAGAAGACCTTCAAGAAGCTAGCCGAGAAGGCCAAGGACAACAAGAAAAAGAAGTAAGGGATTTCTCCCTAACCTTCGCCCTCACCCTCCTCAGGGTGAGGGCCTTTTTGGATAGGTTACACTTAGCTGGACAGATTTGATAAGGTCATATAGACTTCGTTCAAATAAACGCTGAGGAGAATAAACATGACCAGACGAGAAAGAAGAAACTTTATTAAGGAATTCAAGCTGGTTGAATATCGGTTAGCAGAGTGGAACAAGTACAGCCTTTATTGCTCATTGACCATCCTCCTTTCTTTTTATGAATAAACACAAAAAAAATTCACTTATTGCTATTCAGGTACTAACTCTCTTATGGCACAAGGGTTCAATTTATGAAATTGATTCAACTAATAAACAAAAAGAATATTTGTGCATATAAATAAAAAACGACCTCTATAAAATTCTGGAGGCCGTCATAATTAATAGTGAAGGAATAATATCGGCTATGACCGGATAATGATTTCTTAGAAATTGAAATGTTTAATCTAATTATCGGATTAATGTTATTGGCCTAGCTTTATTGTTTAAAAAAATTCAAAAAATGTGTTGCAATCCAAGAAAGAAGAAGCTTTACCTATTTATTAATAAAAAGGAGGATACTGGTGTTTTCAAAAAAAAAACAAGAAGTCATTAAAAGGCTAATTACCCACACACTACCATTATGTTCGAAAGAAGAATTACCGTTAATATTTTTTTGGACTCCAAAGAGTGGATGTACGTCACTGATAAAGTGGTATTTTTTCCAATTAGGATTACTTCAACAAGCAATTGATTATAATGATGCCTATTCCATCCATCAATATAGAATAAAAGTATTTGAAACACAAGAAGATTATAAGGTTAAAATTGCCGAGCAACTTTTAAGGGGAAAAAAAGATGTCTTTAAACTTGTTCGTAATCCTTATAAAAGAACAGTCAGTTCTTTTTTATCTACGTTAAATAATAAAGTTTTAATGAGTCAAGTCGCTCCCGGGGCACATAACGGTTTATCTTTTAAACAATTTTTATATCAGATTAAAAAATTGGGAGTCGGAAAAGGCTCAATAAATCTTCACATTGCCCAACAATATATTGAAGAAGAAGAATTATTTATTAAAAATTATATACCATTAGAAAATTTCGAGAGTGAAATAAAAGCAATTGAAAAAAAATATAACCTATTAGATTCTCCTATTCTAGACATCATGCAGTCCCCGCATCATAGAGCACAAAAAATGACCAATAAAAACAATAAGATATTCGCTGAGATTAATATGTCCCAAGAATCATTAAAGAAACCTTTACCGGATTATAAATATTTTTATGATGCTGAAACTATAGATCTAGTGAGAGAACTATTTAAAAAAGATATTATAAATTATGGATATGATCAACATATCTTGAATTAACTAACAGACCTAAATCCATTCATTAGTTCTCCTTTTTGTTATAGGGTATACTCTTTTTCATCCAGTGTTATACAAAAAGGGGATGTGATTACAGCATAACTACCTACTACATATCACAAGGTGATGTAAGACACAAAAGCATTGATCAGGCCCATCAACGTGGTAGAGTAGTTCTTGTCAGCAGGGAGAAACCCTGAACCTCAACGGGAAGTAAGGAACGGACGATGGCTAAGCAGAAGTGTCCAGGATGCGGTGAGACCAAAAAGTTCAAGGGAACGGCGTGTTCTCCGAAGTGTGCAAAGGTAGTGGCGAAGGACTATCCGAACTTGCATCTCAGCTGTGGGTGTAATAAGCATAACCTATTCCAAAAACTGTGCTGACAATATGGAGAGCGTACCTAAATAACAAGTAGCCAAGAGCCCTCGCGTGAATGCGGAGCTCTTGGCTATTTATCCCCTTCCTATTTCTTTCTATTAGTAAATCATTTTCTTCTTGAAGCAAGTGAATGGATCGTGGATTGAGCTGATACAGTGAAACATGTTCGATTTATCCCTTGACGAAGTCGGGGGATAAATCAGGACATGTCGGATAAATGCGGATATGTCCATATCCGTATTTATCCAGTGCCAACAGTTCTAACGGAGAGTGAACAATGTCACTCTCCGTTAGAGCCTTTTTCTTTTTATGCCGCGAAAGCCCCTTGATATGGAGGGGTCAGAGGCTCCATGTCAAGGGGGACCGTAGAATAAAAAGCCCCCTGTCGGAAGGGGACGCACAGGGGACATGTTCGATTTATCCCTTGACGAAGTCGAGGGATAAATCAGGACATGTCGGATAAATCCTCGGATTTATCCTAAACTCATTTGTTTAAATTTTTATCTTTAGCCTTCATTTTCATTTTGCTATTTTACATTTTTACAAATAAAAAACGTTTATTCGTTTCTTCTTTTATTTATTTCTATAAATAAACATTTCTTCAAAAAGACAGAGGAATTCTGTAATCTTCTCTACATTTTTTCTTGAGTTGCTCTAATAAGAAAAGTGTTACATATAAAGAACACTTTTCTTATGGAGAGAACTTTACTAAAAAGTATTAAATCAACTCATTGGTTAGGATTAACTTACTTTGTAATTTTTAAAGCCAATTCCTTTCTTTTACCAGGATGCACTGTACTCCCCGATACCGATCGAAGGGGTATGGTATCTGTTAGTTTTAAGGTTCTGCCATGTAATGTTACCGTCTTCGTCTTTTAAGAAAACTTGAATGCGTATAAGCGATCAGCAGCTGGGATTGGCTTTTTTGCTAATTTCATATAATTAAATTTTTATGTTAACTAAAAATGCATATTAGATAATCAATCAAATTCCCGTCTCTCTGACACAGTCTGCAAATGCAGCGAACGTTTTGCTATGAAACTGTTCTTTTCGGGAAACCAGTCGTGTTGTTGCGAATTTGTACTGTTCCGGAACCGGATGAGCCCGTAAGCGATCATCGTTCACAGCAGCGGCCGATTTAGTTAGAAGCGTGTACCCGATTCCTGCTCTTACGCAGTTCAGCATCGTCTCTAGCGTGCTGATCTCAACGATGTTCGTGGGGGTTGCACCGACACCGTGAAGCCAATCTTCGATGGTTGCACGTAAAGGGCAGCCCTTCGAAAATACAACCCATGCTGTATTCTCAACGTCCGGAAAAATTGCAGGTTCATTTTCATCAGCGGCAGTCAGAAGTACGACTTCTTCTCGAATCTCATAGGCGACTTGCAACTGGGATAAGTCGAATTCGCCCGTAAAGAATGCTCCATCCAACTGGCGATTCAACACTTTCTCGTAATTAACCGGCGACGTCCCAGTGATCAGTGATAACGCAACTTCGGGGTATTTGCTTTGAAACTTGGATAACGCACGAATAAATGGCCCAGAGGAAGCGACCGTCTCCACAACACCGATCACAAGCGGTCCGCATGGGTAATCTGGTTCTTTTACAGCCCTGATGGCCTCGTCCATCCTAAGCAAAATATCCGAGGCATAATTACTGAAGACGAGCCCCTTCTCAGTTGGTATTACGCCTTTCGGATTTCTCTGAAAAAGCTGGGCGCCAAGCTCCGACTCCAGCTTGCGAACCCGCATTGTAATGTTCGACTGAACGTAGCCCAGTTTCTCTGCCGCACGGGTTATGCTGCCCTCCTCTATGATCGCCATATACATTTTTAAATCGGTTAACTCCATAAAAAAACCTCCAATTATGCATCAATAATTTTGATGGAGATATCAATATTGATCATTTTAATATATGGAGTTGATGGCATACAATCATATTAACAAAACAAATCGCGTCGGTGACAAAAAATTGCGCTGCCACGGTAAACTAAAGGAGGAATTCAATATGAGTAAATATTCCAATCTTTTTTCTACATTCCAATTAGAGTCCCTGAAATTGCCGAATCGGGCGGTACTATCGCCGATGACCCGAACAAGTGCAGAACCGTCCGGGCTCGCAAATGAACGTATGGTCCGTTATTATACTCGTTTTACGAAAGGTGGGTTCGGTCTCATTATCACGGAAGGCATCTATCCCGATACAGTGAACAGTCAAAGTTATGAGAACCAACCCGGCATAGCCAATGATGCACAAGCTGAGTCGTGGAGACCTGTCATTCAGGCGGTTCAACGCGAAGGAGGAAAAATTGTCGCACAGTTAATGCATGCGGGTGCACTTGTTCAGCATGACAGATTTACGTCAATCGCTCCGTCAGCAGTAAAACCTGTGGGTAAGATGCTCGAAGATCATGGAGGGAGCGGAGAGTTCGCTGTTCCGAAAGAGATGACCCAAGAGGAAATCCGAAAAGCAATCGACAGCTTCGCACAAGCTGCTCTCCGTGCTAAACAGATTGGCTTCGATGGGGTGGAAGTCCATGCAGCGAATGGCTACCTGCTCGATCAATTCATCACCGATTATACGAACCATCGAACAGATGAATATGGCGGTTCAACGAAGCGACGAATCCGCATCGTTGTGGAAGTGCTGGAAGCCATTCGTGCTGTTGTCGGCCCAGATTACATGGTAGGTGTTCGTATCTCACAAGGGAAAGTAAACGATTTTCATCACAAATGGGCAAACGGAGAGACGGATGCGAAGATTATTTTTGAACAATTAGCAGCTGCATCCCCAAGTTACATCCATACGACCGAATATAAGGCGTTTGTCCCAGCTTTCGTGGAGGATGGACCGACGCTTGCCAAGCTAGCTAAGCGATACAGTGGCCTTCCCGTTATCGCCAATGGCAAATTGGGAGAACCGGAGGCAGCAAAGCTCCTCATTGAGTCGGGAGATGCTGATCTTATCGCAATCGGAACGAGTGCATTGGTCAATCCGGACTGGGTGAACAAAGTACAAGAAGGTAAAAAGTTAATCCCTTTCGACCATCATTTCTTGCACCCTATAGCGACACTGAAAGAAGAAGAAGTTATAGTCTGAGAACTTGAAGACGCCGTCCGGGCGGAATTCTAAATTAGTAACATCAATTGTCCAACCTTTTAGACCCCACCAGTTCAGAGGTGTTCTTCTTTAGTAAAAGCTTTAAACACAAGTTCACGTGGAGCATCGAAGGTACGAGTGATTTCGATTTTCGCAGACATTTTAATCCTCCCAAAAAATGTTTTTCCATAAGGTTTAATCGAACGATAAAATCTTATTAGGTAGTATTGAATGTTTTGTTGACACTTATGTTTCATTTATTTTTATCTTTTGCAACTCCTGCAAACAACGATCCAAGCTGTCGAATTTTTCTTCCCAAAGTTCACGATATTGTTCCAACCAAGCATTTAATACTTGGGAAGACTCCGAACGTAGAATGTATATGCGGCGATTCGATTCAGCATAACAACAAACGGGCACCTATCTTGAATAAGGTAGGTGTCTTAATTTCTGTGAAAATAATTGATCCGAATCACTTGTTTTGACATAATTTGTATTGAACAATAGGGCAGGATTAGTGGAATAAAAAGGTTGGAGGAGGGCTACATATGAATTTTAATCTAAACGAAGCGATTGAGATTCTAGAGCGAACGCCAAAAACATTAGAAAGCTTCTTATCTGGTTTATCGGACGATTGGCTGAAATGCAACGAAGGGGAAGGAACATGGAATCCGTCACAGGTGGTTGATCATTTAATTGAGTGTGAGAAAAATAATTGGATCCCAAGATTAAAAACGATTGTTGAGGAAGGTGAAAATAAGGCATTTCCTCCATTCGATCGAGATGCTCACATAAACAATCCGTCTCAGACCTCAATCAGTCAAAAGCTGAATGAGCTTAAATACCTGCGAGCACAGAATATCGAGATTGTAATGGGACTGATTAAATCTAATGCACAGTTTGAATTAACAGGGAAACACCCGGCATTTGGTAAGTAAAGTTAAGAGAATTGCTCTCGACATGGGTGGTTCACGATTTAACACACATATCTCAGATTGTAAGGGTGATGTCAGAAAGGTACAGGGAGGATGTCGGACCCTGGGAAGAGTATTTGGGTGTGCTCAGAAGCTAAATTACCCTTATAACGAGCCTTCAACAATACCAGCTAATAGGAGGTTAATAGGTAGGGATAAAAAAGTTAAAAAAGTCATGTTATAATAAAATTGCACATGTCAAATAAGCTTCAATTACGCTAATGTGAAGTTTTTTCCTTAATTGGTTTTGGATAAAAGATTCCTAGACTTTGAAAGCCTCTTTACGTATTAATAGTGCAAATGAGCTTGTTGGAACAAGCAATGATAGCTACTTTATGTGGCTTTCCCTCTTCATGTTGTTTATCATAGTAAACTTTTAGTTTGGGATTACGATTTTTTGTGATTCCACATTGCACAGCGGTATAGAGGGTTTGCTGAAGGCGAGAAGATCCTCTCTTTGTGATTTTGTTAATGGTTGCTCTAAACTTGCCCGACGACTCGTGAACACTGGGATCGATTCCGGCATAAGAACCAGTTTTTTAGGTGATTAAACTGATCGATTTCCCCAATTTCGGAAATGATTGTGGCGGCAATCTTTCCGCCAATACCGGGGGTTGATCGGATCATTTTATATTCTTCAAATTCTTCTGCCACGGCATCTATCTCTTTGTCTAGTTTGGATAGGTGCTTTTGGTATTGAAGAAGAAGGTTAATGTACATTGTAAGACTAACGATGTGACTCGTATATAAGTTTTGCGTTTAAAAGGGTCTCGATCAGCTGCTTCTGTTAGCTTATGAGCTTTCTCTAAAGCCCATTTGTAAGAGCGTTTAGCCCTTTGTTTAAAACTCACTCCAGCGATTTCATCACTCCTTACCTTTAGGTTCCAACCAACAGGAGGTAGGGGGGCATTTGTGCCGCTAAAGCCCACTTGACATGGAGGGGTCCCCTCGAAACAGACTCGCCGGAGTCAATCCCCCCTTTTCGAGGGGATGTGCAAAAATACTCAATAAATATTTTTTGTTTAATCTGTTGACAATAATAAAATCACATCATAAAATAAAACAAAAGATGTTAGTTAGTACTAACATACAAAAGGATGAGGTATGTGAACGTCGGAAACGGTAAACTTAATACAAGCGATAAAATTTTATTAGTTGCAATCGATTTAATGGCTGAGAAAGGGTTCAAAACGGTAACCACGAAAGAAATAGCCACTGCGGCAGGTATAAGTGAGATGACCTTGTATCGCCATTTTGGGAGCAAGAAAAATCTGTTGGAGCAAGGAATAGACCGGTTTCATTATACGTGGGAGATGCAAAAATTATTTAAAGAAAAACTGGTATGGGATTTACAAACTGATTTGCTTCTCATCAGTAAAACGTATCACGAGGTCATGAGTCGCAATGGAAAAATGTTTCTTATTACACTAAAGGAACGTCACAATTTACCTGGTATACAAAAGAAAATGAAGAATTATCCGCAGCAGCTAAAAGAAATGTTAACGGATTATTTTACGAGAATGCAAGTACGGGGCAAAATGATCCCAACGAATCCGGAGACGCAGGCTATGTCGTTTATTTGGATGAACTACGGTGCGTTTATGACAAATCTAATTGCCGACGAACCTTTTACAGACGTGTCAATGGAAGAATTTATGACAACGAGTGTCGCTTTATTTGCTAGGGGATTAACCCCCTAGTTTTTAAAAAAACATGTTGTTAGTTAGTACTAACTAAATATAATTGAATCAGTTGAATCTTTATTTTGGGAGGAATAACAAATGGAAACCATTAAAAACATTTCGAACGCTTTGAACCTATCGAAACCCAGCCTAAAAAAATGTGTATTTGGAGGATTTATGGCAGGAATTGTCGCAGCAATATTAGCCAATATAGGCAACCTGTTGCTCGGAAGTTTAACGGGTCAATCTTATCCTCAACTAAACCTGATGTCGATTACCCTATCTTCACTGGTAACAAATTTAATTGGATCTATGGTTTATTTCGGTTTTACACGACACACAAAACATCCATTTATGAATTATTCGGTTTTAGCTCTAGTTGTTGCTACATTAGATTCTGTCTTCGTTGCAGTAAATCCCCCTGTACCGGGATTTAGTAACATTGCTAACCCGCTGCATTATGTTGTTGCTGTAACATCGATCCTTTTAATCCCTTACGTTGCAAGAGGGAAAAAGGATTGAAACTTAAATGAATACGCCGCTCATGGTAAAAAATGAGTGGGCTTGTCCTCAGTTCTGTAAGAACCTCATGCATTCATTGATAATGCCGTAAGGTATGAAATTGTCAATAAAAGAGGGAGGAATGAACGGTATGAACTTAAATCAATATTTAAAGCGTATTGGTGCCAGCAACCCTTCAAAGACTGAATTATCCTACCTTTCCCATCTCCAACAACAACACGTCCGAAAAGTGCCCTTTGAAAATCTGGATGTAATCAGTCATTATCCGTTGTCATTGCAGATTGCGGATCTCTATCATAAAATTGTCGTTCAAGAACGAGGTGGTATTTGTCATGAATTAAATGGTCTCTTTCATCATTTGATCACAAATCTGGGCTTTCAAGCACATCTGCATGCGGCAACCACGCATATTGGGACTGGATGGTTCCCCATTGAAAACACCCATGTGTTTAATCTCGTTTTGTTAAACAATAAACATTATTTGGTTGATGTTGGCTTGGGTGGTAAATCACCAGCCAAACCTGTTCCATTAACAGGTGAAGAAATAAAGGATGTCGATGGTTGGTATCGTGTGATTCGTGAAGAGGATGTGTTCTATCTTCAGAAAAAAGCAAATAAGGATTGGAACATTTTGTACTGCTTTACAACTGTGAAAAAGGAGTTACAAGATTTCGAGCCAATTTGCCAATGGATGCAAACGTCTCCTGAGTCACCTTTCAACAAGCGATTGCTTCTATCAAAAGTTAATGAAAAAGGTCGAGTAACACTGGCCGGAAATTCCCTGACGATTGTTAAGGAGAACGAAAAAACAAAAAAGAAATTGAAGGTTAATGAGATAAGGGATAAGATAAAACATTACTTTGGACTGAATGATAGTTTTCAATTAAATGATGCAATCGTTGAGTAATGATATTAGCAAAAGCTTTTTTGAGACATTAATTTTAAATGGGAGGAATGAAAAATGAACAAGATAGCAATAATTATTGGAAGCACACGCCCGGGTCGCAAAGGTAAGGTTATCGGGGAGTGGGTATACGAGATAGCAAATCAACGCAGTGACGCCGATTTCGAAATTGTGGACATAGCAGACTATGATTTACCATTACTTGACGAACCAATGGGGGCAGCTTCAGGCCAGTATACAAAGCAACATACTAAGGATTGGTCCAAAAAAATAGATACTTTTGATGGTTTTATCTTCGTCAAACCCGAATATAACCATGCAACGTCTCCCGCTCTGAAGAACGCCCTGGATTATTTGTATAAGGAATGGAACAATAAAGCAGCTGGCTTTGTTGGGTATGGATCCGCAGGGGCTACAACTGCGGTTGAAAATCTACGTATGATTATGGCTGAATTGCAGGTCGCCGACGTTCGTGCTCAGGTTCGACTTTCGCTCTTTACCGATTTTGAGAATTTTAACGCGTTTAAACCAGCTTCATATCAGGAAAAATCAGTTCATGCCATGCTTGATCAGGTCATTGCCTGGAGCAGTGCATTGAGTGTTCTGCGATGAAACCTAAATAATCTCCTATGTGGCCACATTCATTGTATGAGGATGTGGCTTTTTTTACATGTCAAAATTAAAACTTTAAAGGAAAACATTATTAAATCTTTATTCAAGAAAAGGGCGCGATTGTTTAGTAAACCCTTCAACGATACTTCTAGGAGGTCGATGGGTACTGTATGCCAAATGATGAGGGAATAGCGACAAAAGCCAGTCAAGGATATCGTGTAATGAAACGTACAGGTAAGTATCAAGTATTGGTGTTGCTTAATACTCAACCTACAACAAATGAGCTTGACCCTGTGGTGAAACTGGAAAAACTAGCAAAGTTAAAAGACCTAGGGATTCTTACGGAAGAAGAGCTTCAAATTCAAAAACAAAAGCTATTACATTCATGAGAATGTTTTTTCAGGATGAGAGTTTAACAAAAGGGTTAGTTTGTTAAATTAACAGCTCTTATTAGGACTGCATAATTTAAAATTAATTCATCCCTTCCTCACTTTTATTTACTAACGGTGAAGATGTCTATATTTTCTCCAAATTACTTTTTAATTACGACTTTCATCTTAACAAAGTATCTTTTCTAGTTTATTTATGAAAAATATTCTAAATCTTATTCCATTACTCTGCTGAACAACAATGATTTATCCCCATAGTTTATACCTATTTTACAGCATAATGGTTGATACTTTTTCTTATTTATATTAAATTTGCACAAGGTAAACATTATTTCTCTAATGTAAATTTAATGAGTAGGAGAAAAATTGTCTTTGTTTGCATTGACTAAGCTTCCATATGATTATGATGAGTTAGAACCATTTATCGATGCCCAAACATTGGAAATTAACCATAGTAAACATCATGCAACTTATGTGAACAACCTGAATGTAACATTGGAAAAGTATGATGATTTAAAATTAAAGCCGTTGGAAGAATTGCTAAGTAATCTTGATAGTTTGCCAACTGAAGAGAGGACAAGCTTCCAAAATAACGGCGGTGGGCATTATTGCCATAGCCTTTTTTGGGAGTTAAAGAGTCAAAGAGGTAGAGGCGAGCCGACAGCTGATATTTTAAAAGCGATTGATCAATTTTATGGATCAACTATCAAAGGTAGCTATAAGCAGGTTCGGAAGTGGATATGGGTAGCTCGTGCTTGATGGAGAAGATGGGTTACGCCAAAAGAACAAATATTAAGGAATTGTTTTATGATGTAGCTGAGCGGTGGGGGAAAACAGCAGTGAAATTCATTCATTGGAAGTGACGAAGCTTTTGTTCATGAAGTTCGTGAAAAAACATTACCCTTTATGAGTTGCTTTTATATCGAATTAATGAATATGACGGTGGATTTTATCTAGTAAAAGCAAGTATTGTTTCTCATGATCCATGTGAGCCAAATGATTTTAATAAACAGAATGTAGGAATTTATCGTTTGAAGGTTCATAGACCAGACTTGTTATTGTTAATGTCCGTCCCTAGTCACGATATTGGAAGACAAATTGCAGCGCTCCTTTGGTGTTTTAGGAATAAGGATTCTAGAAGCATTAAAATGGGCGAAGACGACGGTCATTCTTGAAAGAAACTATACGGTTTCTGTTGAAAGAACGTTAGATCAATTTAATATCAATAATAACTTAACAAGACGTTGGAAAGAACCGGCATACCCTTTATTTCAGGGTAAAGTTTATTATCAGTTATATCAATGAATGAAAGGGAGGAATGATTATGAAATGGTCAATGGCAACTGTTTCGTTTCGGTATAGTCTGTATTCTTTTGAAGAGTTATTAGAGCTTGCAAAAGCGAGTGGTTTTCAAGGAGTTGAATTATGGGAACCGCATTTGTTAAGAAGCGAACAAGACTTTGATATCCCCCAACATCACCAAAAAGATATTCATATTTTGGTTTTAAGTGGCTATATGGATTTAACAAACTTCTCGAATAGTTATTCTTATAACTGGTTAAATGACATAAAGAAGAAGTTAGAACAGTGTCAGTCCCTTCATATTCCCCTTTTGCGTTTGTTTAGCGGTTCTTTATCAAGCCACGACATGAATTGGATGCAATGGAAACAATGGCTTGATAGAGTGAACCAGATTGACACTCTGGCTAAGGAATATAATGTCCAAGTTGTTTTTGAGACCCATCCTAATACCCTTCTAGATGATTACTACAGTGTTTGTTACTTCGTTGATGAAATCGAAAAAAATCAATGGAATCATATCGGTATTAATTTTGATACTTTCCATGTTTGGGAATTTGGAAAAGACCCATTAGATTGCCTCAAGCAGTGGTACCCTCACGTTAAACATGTTCATTTAAAAAATGCAAAACAACAAACCAACGATTTTGTCTTTTCAAACATTTATCATCCAATAGGAAATTATCGTGATCTTTGTTCAATTAGTGAAGGAATTGTCGACACTGAGCCTTTAGTCAAATATCTACAATCGCAATCATACGACGCAGCCGCTACATTAGAATGGTTTGGACATCCAGATTTAGAATTTATGAAAAATGAAATTCGTTATCTAAATGAAATTATTGAGCAGCAGGAGAAACTAGTTGTTCAGTTTGCTAACTATTATAAATAGGTGAAGCACATAAGTAACTATTAAGCTGCAGGTTTCTTTTGTATAAAAACTGGAATGAATGCGTTTTTCCTTTCGAATCAATTTCATAAGTCACTCTTTTAAAAATGTCAAAAGTTCCAGAATTTCTGTTTTTGTGATTTTTAAGCAGCTGTTTGTTTTTGTTTTATTTTCAAACGAAAACTTGCTAATTTCATGCTGTTGTAAACCAGAGTTACCATATCAACGTGAGCTTTTGCTTTTTGTCCTGTATGGCATTCATCAGGTAAGAAAGTAAAATGTTCAAATGAGTTCTTCATCAGTCCAAACTTGTTTCATGCGTGTAAGGCCCTCCCTTATGTTAAATTATTCTGATAATGCGACTATAAGGGAGGACCTATTATCGGACAATAGATTAAATGGGGTACAGCAGCGAAATGAGAAAGGAGTAGCATAGGCTATTCCTTTCTCATTTTCAATTTTAGCGTTTCTCTAAACCAAGTCAAATCACTGAATCTCTCCTATTCTATCAACTTTAGTAGAACTTATGAGAGATGTTATCTACAGACTTCAATTATTCAAGAAACGGGTCATTTTGTGGAAGAAAATTTTTTACAGTAGGTACGTAACCCTACCAACTTCTTTTAGTATAATCCCTAGAGAAAATAAAGGGGGGTTCTATGAGAGTTAGAAAATAAAACCTATCTACTCTTAGAAATAATAGTGCGGAATGTCTCACCATTATCCTGTACAACCCAAGAGAGTCGTCTTCCTGATTAACAGTTTGAACTTGAGTATTATAACGTAAGTCAATTCAGGATCAGCTTCGGCTTCTGTCCTTAAGATAAAAATAAAACCTCTGTTACTTGAATTTTATAACCTCTATTATTTCCCTTCTTTTTAGCCCTTAATCCTCTTACCTATTCAAAGTTATTTCGATTTACATACTGTATATTAAGGAGGTGAAATTTATGGAGAAATTTATCGCTGAGTTAAGAGGGCAAAACGAAGTACCTCCAGTAAAGACAGATGCTTTTGGAGTAGCTAAATTTCTCGCTAATGAGGATGGTACAAAAATTAAATTTGAGCTAGAAGTCAACAATATTAGAAATTTCATTCAAGCGCATATTCACTTTGGAGCCCGCGATGAAAATGGACCCGTTCTCGTCTTCCTTTTTGGGGCTGACCTAGCGACTTTAGAAGATCAAAATGGGATAACCACTCGCCGAGGAGTAGTTACGGGAGTTATTACAGATAAGGATATCGTTCCTAATGACGCAGGTGTAAAAAATGTCAATGACTTACTAATACTGATGCGAAAAGAATTGACGTATGTAAATGCTCATACCGAACAAAATCCTGGTGGTGAAATTAGAGGGCAAATTATTCCCCTTCGCAACAGATACTAAGTGTCAATTGTGCCTGTGCTCCACCTCTTAATGGGGTACAGGCTCTAGATTTGATATATTTTAATAGATTTTGATTTTCCGCAATACCAGAAAATAGGAGGTCAATAGGTAGGGCTAAAAAAGTTAAAAAAGCCATGTTATAATAAAATGCACATGCCAAATAAGCTTCAAATACACTAATTTGAAGCTCCTTAATTGGTTTTGGATAGGAGATTCCTAGACTTTGAAAGCCTCTTTACGTTTTAATAGTGCATAAATCCAATGAATGAGCTTGTTGGAACAAGCAATGATAGCTACTTTATGTGGCTTTCCCTCTTCACGTTTTTTATAATAGTAAATTTTTTGCGTTTTAAAACCCTTGAGCCGCAAAGGTTAAGAATTATGAAATTCATTCAATATGAAATGAAAAATTGTTTTATATAAGAAGATTTATCTCAGAAGTAATAGAAGCCTAATTCCTCAATGTTGAGAAAATAGGCTTTATTATATTTATGTTTTCTTAAAATGTTGGCGAGACCCTTTATGGCTTAGATTCAAGATGACTATGGTGATGGGAAAAACTCATATAAAGTGCTAAATCCGTAAAACTTAAAATCGAAAAGACCCCCTAATTGCCGTTCAAAGCTCAAGGGGGTCTATTTCTCGATTCTTTATATTAATTTTTCTCACCTCTTTTGGGATTTATTAAAAACTTTTAAAATAAGGACTGCGCTAAAAAATAGGACTGGTATCCCTATAACAAAATAAAGAACACCTTTTGGCATAAACATATCATAAAAGTATAAAAATAATACTACCCAAAGGAATAGGACAACATATTTGCTTAGATTTTTCATTACTCATCTATCATCCTTAAATTTAATAAAGATCTATCCAGCCATTATTAGGTCTCTTATCTCTTTTATCAAGTTCTTTAGCAATTTGAGTTCCAACATCTAAATAATTTAGGGCAACAGTAACACAAGCACCTACAGCTAAAGCTAATTTTGGTGCTCCCCAAGCCTTCAAACGACTAGCTACAGTTTTTGTAAATAATCTTTCTGCTTCTTTCTTACCCTTTTTAATAATAAATGATTGAATAGCTCCAATGGAGTGTTATTCGGACCTGTTTGGCTGCCGATGTTGTTTGTTGTCCCAGGATTAATCTTAGGTACCTTTATTCGCTTTCTTCTATTAAAATATATCCATTATAAGAGCGTGATAAACAATTAGAAACCATGTGACAACTAGCTGCTCCAGCTTCGGAATCAGCTGCTACTAACATAGATAAACAGGAAAAAACCAAGAAAAGCTTTTGGTCGCGCCTGTTTGGATAGATCAAATAATAGCCGTTTTTTCTTTTTCCCTATGAAGGAACATTCCCTATAAAACTCATCTTTAATATTGATATTTCGTCATACCTCCAAGTGATGATTCTATTATTTTTTTCCTAGTTAGTACGTACAAGCAGATAGAAGTTTTTTTGCATATATTTTGTACAAGGACTTAAAACAAAGGAGAATGATCACTGAGATGAGTAATAACAGTTTTACGTTTAATATAAGAACACAATTTTTCTTTGTAGTAGATGATCGTACTCTAAGTCGTATTTTAAGTGGTATTGCTGAGGAAGGAGTCAATATTAACGGTTATCTACAAACAAAGTTTAGTTTTAAAAATCACAATCTTGTTAGACTTGTAGTTGGTAGTACTGATTCTGAAAGTAATCATGATATTCGTGTGGTAAGAGGTGTACTTATAAAGCTTAGTGTTAAGTTGCAGGAGAAAAAAGTTATTCAAGTACTCGAAATTACATCTGGTGTTCCAGGGCAAGTTAATTCTATATTTGGCGCACTATGGTGCAAGTTAAATGTGGAAGCAATATACGTTGGGGAGGATACTAAATTATATCTTGATGTATTAGATATTAATGAAGCTATACAAATCTTGTCACAAGAAGACCCTGAACAATGTCTAAAAGATTGTTAAAAAGTAGGAATTAACTAAAGCCTAATTTTTCGCTTACATACGAGAGACTAGGCTTTTTTATATTTAGAATTTCTTAAATAAAGTTGTTTACTTTAGACACTCGAAAGTCGCATTCCTCCGTTGAAAAGTGCGTCCGTTTTAAAAAATAGTTGTTTATGTATAGCTTAAAACTAACAATCGGACACAGATTCATGCACTCCCTGCCAAGCCTTCTGTATGAAGGATATTACTTCGAGTAGACTAATCCCTGGAGAACCAACCCCTTTTACTGTTGACGATTGTTAGGGTGTTGTACCACAAAAATACCGATTCTACGAGGCCATCGCTGCGGTGAATTGAAAAATATCTTGTTGGATAGGTATTTTTATGGATTTTATAGGTATTGATCTCGCTGACAAGAAACACGACATTGTATTTTAGACCCCTTGGGAAAGTCTTAAATGAATTTATTGTTTCTCATTCCCCCGAAGGGTTGAAGTGATCTCCGGCTTTTCCCCTGCTCCACGCCATGGATGTGCTAGTTTCCCAGCATCCGGTGCTCCATCTAACAAAATGTACTAGAAGAAGTGCTAAAAGAACAATTACTAAAAGGTGCGAAGGCAGGAGACGTTACTCAAATCGTTTGGAATCAAGATGGATCTGTGTAGACGGCTACATTGAGAAAAAGAGAAATTGCTAAGATTAGGTATAAGGCATTTTTAAAGAAATTGAAAATTAAAAAGAAGTAATATTAAGCCTCTCTCATATCGTTTGTATAAAAAAGTACAGAGATCACCCCCTTGGACATGCTTATGATCGTCATATCTTCCCTATTTAGACGAAGGGTCTTTCCTCTCGAATCACTATCTTTCCATAATAATATTCCCCTAAAAAATTTTCGTAAGGACAAGCTTCTTTCTGCAAGGCATAAATGTAAAAACCTCCCTCCATCAAATGATGCAATGAGTCTAGGAATTAGGGATTATTTTTAGTTATATCCGAAGAGTTATCATGGTGAGTGTATATTATCAGTACCTTTTAGGCATGTTACGGAAAGAAAAAGAAGGGAGGTTTTTTCCATGAATAGAGGACAGACAAGAAATGAAAATCATAAAGATAAGGCTAGATTAGCGCAGACACCAGATAGGGGCATCGATAATAACGATATAGAGAGTAATTATGCCCAAGAACCTGGTGATATTGCAGCGGTAAACACAGAGAGCAAAGAGGTGGAAGAAATGAATCAAAGTAATCAACGTCCCGATTGACAAATAAAGGAGAAAGATGATTGCGGAAATCAAAATCCAACAAGTCTTATATTAATATGAAGAGGCATTTGGTGCTGATAAGTTAAAGGAAAGAGTTAAAAAGTATTTTGCTGAAAAGGAGTAAAAACCTTCCGTTTGAACTGCCATAGCTAAATGAGACAGATATAAAACACCTGCTAGGCTGCTTTGATTCCAAGATTTCTCTTACAAGCATCGTCAATTCTTCATCCTGGTCATCACGGGCTTGGACTTCGTAATAGTACGTGCTTCTTGGAATTTGTAGGACGTCGCACATTGCTGATACCGAGTATTTGTAACGGTTGTTGCGGATCACATCTACTTTCGTCCCATGATCAGCGCGGCCTGCTTTAAAATATCATTCTCCATCGCAAGTTTTTGATTCTCTTTGCGTAGTCGGATCAGTTCTTCCTGTTCAGGCGTACGGTTGTCTTTCTCTTCAAAGGATCCACGGGTCCGGGATTGACGAACCCACTTATCAAAGGCAGATGGCGTCAGCTCATATTCTTTAATCATTTCAGCTCTGGGTTTTCCTGAAGCGTGCAGCTGGACGATTTGTTCTTTGAATTCTTTCGTAAAGCTTCTTCTTGCCCGTCTGGTCATATTCATTCTCCTTAGTAATTATTTGAACTAAGTCTATATGACCTTATCAAATCTGTCTAACTAAGTGTAACCGATCCAAAAGCTGCTAGATTGCCCAAGTGTTGTTTTTATTCTAACTCTTTTACAGTTACGCCTTCTATTAACACTGGTTGATAATAGGTTTCGTTTGGTAAATCCTTGTTTCCCTGTATTTTTTTAATGACCCAATCTGCTGCGTCACGCCCCATTTGTTCTTGTGGGTGTGTTAATGTTGTTAGTTTGATATTAGCGTTTCTGGCAATATAAGAGTTGTCCTGTCCAATTATTGACAATTCATCAGGGATCGAAATTCCAAGTTGTTTGCATACATTTACTACTTCTAATCCAACTTCGTCATTGTAGCAAACAATTGCAGTCAACTCGTCTCTATTCTCGGTTAGAAACTCCTTTAAGTTAGTGTATAAGTCCAGTTTTGTTTCTGTATCGAAAGAAAGCACATGCTCTGGTTGAAACCGTAATTTTGTTTCTCCAAGTGCTTTGATATAGCCCTTCATTCGATACTTTCCTTGTAAATCATCTATTTTTGAAATAAGTCCAATGTGTGTGTGACCTTTGGAAATCAATTCTTTTGTTGCGATATAGCTAGACTTTACGTCATCAAGACAAAAGAAAGGCACCTCTAATTCTTCATAATAAGCATTAATCATGGTGAAAGGAACATCCTGTTCCTTGAACGATAGGTAATAAGCAATATTAGGATTGTATAGATTGCTTTTCGTAGGTTCAACAATCAAACCATCCACTCCGAATGACAACATCATCTCCAGAGCCTTCTTTTCTTGTTCTACATCATTATTTGTACTGGCTAACAGTAACGAATAATTTTCCTCGTTCAATCTTCCTTCAATACCACGAATGATAGAGGGGAAAATGTAATCCGAAATATAAGTGGTGATTACACCTATTGTTTTATTATTGGATTTCCCGCTGGATTTTGACTGATATTGATTACTTACATAAGTCCCTGATCCCTTTTCACTTTTTAAGAATCCCTCATTTGATAGTTCTAAAATAGCTTTTCGAACTGTTTGTCTACTAACACTATACATTTCCTGCAGGGCGGATTCCGTAGGGATTCGTTCTCCTATGTCGTATTCTCCTGAAAGAATTTTACTTTTTATATCATCAATGAGGATCTGATATTTTGGTTTCATTTCAATCACCTTTTTCATATTTGTTCGCAATCAATTTTGTTAATTTTAATTATTAGTACGTACGTATTATATCATGATTTTGAAAGGATTTATATGTTCCCTCATGTTTTAGAACAGATGGTGTTATTAACTGCATTTTTAAAAAATTAAGATACAGAGTGTTGCTGATATTAACGAGGGAATAATAGAACTATCACTCAATTAATTGTTAGTACATATTATTTTAATATTGACATATGTACGTACAAAAATTATACTGAAGCTGTAATTAACGTTAATTAAAAACAGAAAGCGCCTCCTTACTATTAAATTAAAGAAATTGAAACCGCTGCCAGAGAGGGGATTACCTTGAAAAATAATCGAGCAGACATTAATCAAAAGATTACTAAAGGTGAGACATCACTTGGAATCGAATTCGGGTCGACACGTATTAAAGCGGTATTGATCGATAAGGATTTTAAAACGATTGCAACTGGTAGTTATGCTTGGGAAAACCGATTGGAAAACGGATTTTGGACGTACAACTTAGTGGATGTTATCACTGGATTGCAAACAGCTTATAGTGAAATGAAACAAGAAGTTGAACGGATTTATGGAATAACTATTCGGAAAATCGGTTCAATTGGAATTTCTGCAATGATGCACGGCTATATGGCTTTTGACAACACAGGTGAGCTACTAGTGCCATTTCGGACATGGCGTAACGGAACAACCAGTGTTGCTGCCAATGAATTAACGGATAAATTTCAATTCAATATTCCGGAACGTTGGAGTATCGCCCACCTTTATCAAGCGATTTTAGATGAAGAGAAACATTTACCACGCGTTGATTATATCACCACATTAGCTGGATTTATTCACTGGTTACTGACTGGTAATAAAGTAATCGGGATTGGAGATGCTTCGGGAATGTTTCCGATTGATGAATTAACACAAGACTACAATGAATCGATGGTTAAGCAGTTTGATGAATTAATCGCGGCCAAAGGTTATTCCTGGAAGCTAGAAGATATTCTCCCTAAAGTTTATCTGTCAGGCGAGGAAGCTGGTGAATTGACAGATATCGGAGCGAAAATTCTAGATAGATCAGAAAATTTACAACCAGGTATTCCATTTTGCCCGCCTGAAGGTGATGCGGGGACAGGCATGGTTGCTACTAATAGTGTGAGGAAACGTACAGGAAACGTTTCAGTAGGAACCTCAGTTTTTGCCATGATTGTGTTAGAGAAGGAGCTTTCAAAAGTATATCCGGAAATCGATTTGGTAACTACTCCAGACGGTAGTCCAGTTGGAATGGTTCATGCGAATAACTGTTCAAGTGATATCAATGCCTGGATGGGATTGTTCCATGAATTTTATGAGGCAATGGGACAAAAGGTGGAAACGGATGAGTTATTCAATGTGATGTTCAATCAAGCGTTGGAAGCTGATGCGGATGGTGGTGGATTGCTTAGCTACGGTTATTTCTCAGGTGAGAATATCACTGGATTTGAGGAAGGGCGTCCACTATTTGTTCGTTCGCCTGAGAATAATTTTAACTTAGCAAACTTTATGCGAACCCATCTATTTACCGCTTTTGGTGCTTTGAAAATTGGAATGGACATTTTGATAAAGAAAGAACATGTCATAGTTAATAGCATCCTAGGTCATGGTGGTTTGTTTAAAACCCCTATTGTCGGACAAAAAATTGTGGCTGCTGCCATGAATACCCCTGTTTCCGTTATGGAAACAGCAGGAGAAGGTGGTGCCTGGGGAATTGCTATTCTTGCTTCTTACATGACGAACAAAGAGCAAGATGAAAGTTTAGAAGATTTCCTCGATAAAAGAGTTTTTTCCGGAGTTGAGGTACAAGAAATTCACCCAGATCGATTTGATGTTGAAGGGTTTGAAAAATTTATCGAACGATACAAAGAAGGATTAGTGATTGAGCGGACCGCTGTAGATAATCTAGTGGAAAACTGGAGGGGTTGACGTGTTAGAAAAACTAAAAGAAGAAGTGTTTCAAGAGAACTTAGAATTACCAAAGCAGGGACTGGTGAAATACATGTGGGGAAATGCAAGTGCGATTGATCGTGAAAGCGGCCTATTCGTGATTAAACCAAGTGGTGTTGATTATAAAACCATGAAAGCAAGTGATATGGTGGTGGTTGATTTAAAAGGCAATGTGGTGGAAGGAGAATTAAATCCTTCATCAGATACACCGACTCATGCAGTACTTTATAAGCATTATTCAGAAATCGGTGGTATCGCACACACACACTCAACCTGGGCGACAACCTGGGCTCAAGCAGGCCTTGATGTGCCAGCGATGGGAACCACTCATGCAGATACATTCTATGGTTCCGTCCCATGTGCACGGTTCTTAACACAAGAGGAGATTGATCGTGGTTATGAAGCTGAAACTGGCAAAGTAATCATCGAAACGTTTGAAGAGCGAGGCTTAGATATTTTAGCTGTTCCCGGTGTCTTACTTCATGGACATGCTCCGTTTACCTGGGGAAAAGATGTAAAATCAGCGGTTATTAATAGTGTGGTACTAGAGGAAATTTCGAAAATGAATTTATTTGCACGGGAATTAAATCATTTTGCTCAAGAGTTACCACAGCGTATTTTAGATAAACACTATTTACGAAAGCATGGAAAAAACGCCTATTACGGGCAAAAGTAATATAAATTTTTAAATAAAGAAAAGAGGAGTACTATGTCAGCAATAGAAAACAAAGAATTTTGGTTTGTCGTAGGATCGCAACATCTTTATGGGGAAGAAGCATTAGCAGAAGTCAAAGCACACGCCCAAACAATGACAGATGCATTAAATGAAAGCGGTGTTTTACCTTACCCGGTTGTATTGCAAGATTTAGCTGTTAGTGCAGATAAGATTACAAATATAATGAAAGCAGTTAATTATCGCGACGAGGTTGCAGGTGTTATTACCTGGATGCATACTTTCTCCCCTGCGAAAATGTGGATTCGCGGAACAAAACTATTACAAAAACCATTACTCCATCTAGCAACACAATTCAACGAAAGTATTCCTTGGGAATCGATAGATATGGATTTCATGAACCTTAACCAATCTGCTCATGGTGATCGGGAGTATGGGTTTATCAATGCCCGTTTGAATCAAAAAAATAAAGTGGTCGTCGGTTATTGGGAACGGGCGGAAGTCCAAAAGCAAATTGCAGAATGGATGGACGTAGCAGTTGCTTTTAACGAGAGTTTTAACATCAAGGTCGCTCGCTTTGGTGACAATATGCGTTACGTTGGAGTGACTGAAGGGGATAAAGTTCAAGCACAAATTCAATTTGGATGGACCGTTGACTACTTCGGCATTGGAGATCTTGTTCAATACGTGGATGCTGTTAAAGACGAGGAAGTTGATGCTCTGTTTGAAGAATATTCAGAACTTTATGAGTTTCATTATGGTGTTTATAGTAAAGAAGATTGGGAAGCCAGTGTAAAAGTACAAGCAAGCTATGAAATCGCGATTAAACGTTTTCTTGATGAAGGCGGTTACAATGCCTTCACTACTAACTTTGAAGATTTGTATGGGATGAAACAACTTCCCGGCCTTGCAGTTCAACGTTTAATGGCACAGGGATATGGTTTTGCTGCTGAAGGAGATTGGAAGACGGCAGCGCTCGATCGTTTACTAAAAGTGATGAGCCATAACCAATCAACTGGCTTTATGGAAGATTACACATATGAGTTAGCAGTTGGTCAAGAATCAATTCTTCAATCACATATGCTTGAAGTGGATCCAAGTCTCGCAAACAACAAACCAAAAATCATCGTATCTCCTCTAGGTATCGGTGATAAAGAAGATCCAGCACGTTTAGTATTTGACGGTAAAGCAGGGGACGGCGTAGTTGTTTCAATGGCTGACTTTGGTACTCATTACAAACTTTTGATCAACGAGGTTTCTGCATTTGAGCCAACTGCACCAGCTCCAAAGCTTCCAGTAGCCCGTGTACTCTGGGATGTTAAGCCAAACTTTCAGGATGGGGTGAAAGCCTGGATAGAAAATGGTGGCGGCCACCATACAGTTGTTTCATTAAATCTGACAACAGATCAAATTATTGCTTATGCAAAACTGGTTGATCTGGAGTACGTAATAATCAAGTAAAACTTCTAACCTCCGAGGGGGTTCTGCTGCTTCCTTGGAGGTGAACATAGGTATTCCAGCAGTTGAAGAATGGAAATAGAGGCCATTAGCAAAACAATCAAGATCCTTTTATTTGTGAGCGGGATCATATTTTTTGGAAAAGTTGAAAACGCTTAATAAATCGGTATGAATCTATGTTTTAGCAGTGGGGTTTTTAAACAATATAATTTTTAAAACCTTGAGGGTTGAGGAGGGAACTATATTGCTTAATGAAAAGAAAATTTCAAGTCGCTTCATATATTTTTTTGGTGCTTTTGCAGGCATTCTCTTTGGCTATGATATCGGCGTTATGACAGGTGCTTTACCCTTTTTGCAACATGATTGGAACCTTGAAAACAGTGCAGGGGCTATTGGTTGGATTACCTCTTCGGTGATGTTAGGAGCTATTTTTGGAGGTTTCCTGGCCGGAAAACTTTCTGATCGGTTAGGGCGGCGCAAAATGATTTTGATATCTGCTGTTATTTTTGTTGTTGGATCCATTTTGTCAGGAATAGCTCCTCATAATGGGATACTTTTTCTGGTTGTTGCTCGTATTTTATTAGGATTGGCCGTTGGTGCTGCTTCTGCGTTGGTCCCAGCCTATATGTCGGAAATGGCTCCAGCACGTTTACGAGGACGACTGTCAGGAATTAATCAAACAATGATCGTTTCTGGGATGTTGCTTTCATACATTGTTGATTATTTATTAAAAGATTTACCAGTAACAATGGCATGGCGGTTGATGCTTGGTATGGCTGCTGTACCTGCTTTGATCTTATATTTTGGCATGTTAAGGTTACCTGAATCACCACGTTTTTTAATCAAGAACAATAAACTTGATGAAGCTCGTAAGGTGTTGGGCTATATTCGCTCTAACAAGAAAGAAATTGATTCTGAAATAATACAGATTCAAGAAACTGCCAGAGAAGAAAAAAAGGTAAATCAAAAAGTATCATGGGGTACACTCTTAAGTAATAAATACCGTTATTTAGTAATTGCCGGTGTAGGCGTTGCTGCTTTTCAACAATTCCAGGGTGCAAACGCAATTTTTTATTACATTCCATTGATTGTAGAAAATGCAACAGGGCATGCAGCTAGTTCAGCGTTGATGTGGCCAATTATTCAAGGAGTTATTCTCGTACTAGGTTCATTACTATTCCTAGTGATTGCTGATAAATTTAATCGCCGTACTTTATTAACAGTAGGCGGAACGATTATGGGGCTATCCTTTATTTTGCCGGCAATATTGAATTTATTACTTCCTAATGCAAATTCGATGATGGTGGTTGTTTTTTTAAGTATCTATGTAGCACTTTATTCATTCACGTGGGCTCCTTTAACTTGGGTGATAGTTGGAGAAATTTTCCCATTGGCCATTCGCGGGAGCGCGTCAGGATTAGCTTCATCATTTAACTGGATCGGTTCTTTCTTGGTTGGATTGCTATTTCCAATCATGACCGCTTCGATGGCTCAAGAAGCTGTTTTTGCAATCTTCGGTGTTATTTGTTTACTTGGAGTTTTATTTATCCGAACCCGTGTTCCTGAAACTCGCGGTCGTAGTTTAGAGGAAATTGAAAAAGTTGGAGAAGATAGACAAGTTAATGGAAAAAGTGCGGAAATAGGTCTATGAGGTTTGTAATTCAAAGAAACTAACACAAATGCAATAGTTGTTCAGAGAATCATCCTACTACAATCGAACTCCTTTGACTCCCTGACATAAAGTGGCCGGAAATACTATTTCAATCAGGTTTTTCATAATTATGAAACCGTTTATCTGAGAAAGGGGGCGAAGAATGAAAGTATCACAAAGGCCATATAGCGATGAAGCCATCCTGTTTACTATTGAAAATGATAACGGAGTGATTTTGGAAGCCACAAATTTTGGTGCGAGAATCGTCAACCTTTTTGTACCAACGGATTCAGGTCGCAAAAATATTATATTGGGATTCGATTCGATCGAGGATTACAAGAAAGAATCATACTGCGGAGCAACGATAGGAAGGGTCGCTGGAAGAATAAAAAATGGTGAATTTATGATAGATGAATCACGTTACCAAACATCTATTAATCAGTCGGGAAACACTTTACATGGTGGAAACCCAGGGTTCGATTTGAAGTATTGGTCTTATAGAGTGAATGAGACGGATCAAGGTGTATCAATTATCTTTTCGACCAATTCATCTGATGGGGAGAATGGTTTTCCAGGCAATATGAAAATAAGTGTTACTTATACATTGGACAATTATAATGTCTGGTTAGTAAGTTACAAAGCAATTAGCGATAAAGATACGATTTTCAACCCGACAAATCACGTATATTTTAACTTAACAGGACATCCGAGTAAACCGATCGATGATCATTCTTTACAAATAATAGCTTCTAAATTCGCGCCGGTGAATGAAGATACCACAGTAATTGGCGAAAAGCGTAGCGTAACTGGAACACCCTATGATTTCCGATCTCCAAAGAAACTAAAAACAACCTTTGTTTCGGATGATACAGAGGTGAAAAAGGTCCAGGGAATAGATCATCCATTTTTTCTTCCCTGCGCAGGACTTGACCAAATAGCTGCGAAGCTTATTAGCCCTGACAAAAAACTAACAATTGAGGTCCATACAGAAGAACCAGCGATAGTCGTGTATACTGCTAACTTTGTGGAGGAAGTGCCGCTTATGCACGGAGAAAAGTTAGTCCAACATGGTGGAATAACCTTTGAAACTCAGACTGCTCCAGGTGCAATCGAGTTTGAAGATTTTGGAGACATTGTTCTTCGTGCAAATAACACTTACACTTCCCAAACAAAATACAAAATAAATTATTAACGTTAAAGCAACGAAGTGAAATAGAATCAATAAGAGCTCCCTTTGACATTCAATAGTCATACATCGACCAAGATAAAAATTGAAATGATAAGAGAATCCTCTCAGATGCCATACAAAGTCTTTTGAGAGGATTTTTCATGTTCAATTATCTTTGATAACGCCATAGAATTGAAAAGGAAGGTAAGTGTAAATCCCCCAATTATGAATCGACGAGGCCTTGATATTTCCCAGCCGGAAATCCCTCCGGAAAAACTGTGAAAGATGTTCAATCACTATTCTAGATGAAGTCCGACCACGCAAATCTTCTGCAGCCACATCCAGATAATTTTTTTGGCCCTAACTCATGATACTGACAAAAATCGCTACCCCAAGGGCACCGCCGATCGGCTGCAATGTGTTCGCAATCGCGGTTCCATGTGGATACAGGTGTTTTGGCAATACATTCAACGCATTCGTTTGTGATGGTATCAGAGTAGCTGAAATCGACAACATCAACAATAGATAAACGAGGATGAACAACCAGGTCGGTATGGATGGGGAAATGCTGCTAAAGAAAAACATCACACAATACAAATGCCCCTGGAATGATTAATTTCCTCGGGCCGAACCTAACCGATTACAGTATCGAGCTCTTGCGCAGTGGCCCTCTCATAAATGAAGTGAAAAGAAATTAATAATAATATACCCTAAGTTTATTCACTCAGGTTTTTTATGCTCTAAGTTAATGAAGAAAAATTCACTACGTATTTATTCATATCTTTAATTGTAATACTTACACAGTAGTCATCACAAGAAATTAAAATGCACAACAGAAACGGAATAAAAAAACATAATACGTAAACGTAACAGTTTTTCTGAATAGTTAATAAAAAACAATTTAGTTACCCCTTTGAAAAAGGGCCCTGGTAGAAAATACAATGCTGACTTCACCATGCAATAAAAAATCGGCGGAAGGAGAGAAGGAGAAGAAAAGTATAAGATCTGATCATTCTAAAATTTTATCCTTATTAAAGCTTGAATTATAAATCAAGAAGCCGTGGAATTTTGTAATTATGCATGATTTCTTTGAAAATAGATTATTCAGATCCGCTTTCAAATACAAATAGAGTTTTAAGGTTCTTCTGCTAAAGAGGTTTAAGCTTTCGATATCTCAAAAAATTAAGTAATCTTGTGATTTTGATACAAAATAGCTCATTGGCTTTTTACTTTATCTATATAAGTTAGTTTTCTAATAGATAAAATTATATGAAAGGATTATTCCATTAAAGGGCCATATTCTGGAGTAAGGCAATTGAACTAACAGGCAGTACAGTAAAAGAAAAGGTTGTGTTAAAATTAGTAATTATTAAAAAAGGAGATTGGAATGGGATGGACACATTAATAATTAAAGAACTTCAATCACAAAATGAAATTATTGAAGCATTTCCAGTTATGAAACAATTACGGACTCACCTTGATGAAGACACATATCTTGAATTAGTAGTAGAGGCAAAAGAAAAAGATAGATATAAAATTTTTGCTTTAATTGATGGAGAAGAAATAGTTGCCGTAACTGGTTTTAAGCCTATGATAACACTATATTATGGTAGATTTGTTTGGGTTTGTGATTTAGTAACGGATACTAAGAATCGTTCAAAAGGCTATGGTGAAAAACTACTTACATATGTTCATGAATGGGCAAAGGAAAATAATTATGAAAGTGTTGCTTTATCTTCGGGATTACAGCGTACTGACGCACATCGTTTTTATAAAAATAGAATGGACTATGATAAAGTAAGTTATGTATTTAAAACAAATTTAAAATAGTGGGATATTCAACTACAGGGCGGTATTGTAGAGTAAGTCACTGATTATGGAATAGAAACTACCTATACCTACCATTAATTTGACAATCTAAGAGGGGGAAGGCCCATGAAAATATTTGTGGCTGGATCAACTGGTGTGATCGGTCGTTTGTTGCTACCGAAATTGGTACATGCAGGTCATGAAGTATTTGGCATGACTCAAAATGAGGAGAACAAAGATATCATTCAAAAAACAGGTGCGCATCCCCTAATTATTGATGCTTTTGATCGGGAGGCTATCATGTCAACAATACTTGAAGTGCGTCCTGAGGCAATCATCCATCAGCTCACCTCATTAAGTAGTCGAAACTTCCCAGAAAACACTAGGATCAGAATAGAGGGAACCAGAAATCTAGTTGATGCTGCCCTTATAGCAGGCGTTACGCGAATCATCGCGCAGAGTATTGCATTTGCTTATGAACCGGGACAGGAACCCGCCTCAGAAGACGTCTCGTTGGATGTTAACGCGCCAGAGCCTCGTAAGACAACAATTGATGGTGTAACCGCACTGGAACGGACCGTAGCAGAGATACCAAATCACGTTATTCTACGGTATGGAATGTTGTACGGACAAGGTACTTGGTACGATCATAAGGGATTCATGGCAGAAAAGACTCTACTTAAGCAAGTGCCGGCTACCGAGGGAGTTACTTCCTTCCTTCATGTAGAGGATGCGGCCAACGCAGCCCTGCTCGCATTAGATTGGCCTTCAGGTCCGGTTAACATCGTGGACAATGAACCAGCTAAAGGTATCGATTGGCTTCCCGTTTACGCTGACATATTAGGGACACCTATGCCCGATGTCCAACCTGGTAGCAACCGGGGTGAACGTGGAGCATCGAATGCCAAGGCTCGAAAGGATTACGGTTGGAAGCCGCTTTTTCCTTCATGGAGGACAGGGTTTGCGGCAAGTATGGCATCCGAATAGTTATAGAACAATGATAATTATAGAACTTGAATACAGATGTTAATTATCGTTTATGAATTGCATCGTATTGTAAAAAGTTAAACTGAAAAATGAAATGTTAAGAGGGATTTTTAGGTCCCGAATAATTTTTGTTTTTTAAAAATTCAGTTGACAACTCGAGTTTATAGATATAATATTGCATATAATTAAATAACAAAAAGCAAAGATTGGAAATAGTAGAAGGATGTATAAGCTTTTCAGAGAGCCGATGGTTGGTGAGAATCGGTAGTTATTGCCTTTGAACTCATCCAAGAGCTACTCCCTGAACATTATAAGTAGGGGATGTCGGTTTTCTACCGTTATGAGGATAGGTGGTGATAGCTACCGAAAATGAGTGGGTTAATTATGTAATGATTAATCAATTAGAGTGGTACCGCGAGCAATGCCTCGTCTCTATATTTTTATAGAGACGGGGCTTTTTTTATACATTAATACGACAAAGGGGTGTTTCTGAAATGACGAGAAAAATTTGGGTGTTTGATACGACTTTAAGAGATGGCGAGCAAGTTCCAGGGGCTAAGCTGAATCTGTATGAAAAACTAGAAGTAGCACAACAACTAAAGAAGCTACAAGTTGATATCATCGAAACCGGTTTTCCTTCGTCTTCAGCTGGTGATTTTAATGCTGTGAAAGAAATTGCCGCGAAAGTAGGAAACACAGATGAGACGATCATCACAGCATTAGCAAGAGCAGTCAAGGCTGATATTGATGCTGTTTATAATAGTGTGAAATATGCTGAGAAACCGTTAATCCATATCGTTCTAGGCACTTCAGACATACACGTGGAAAAGAAATTTGGGAAATCAAAAAATCAAATTTTGGATATAGGCGTTGATGCAGTAAAATATGCAAAAACATTTCTGCCGGATGTGCAATATTCAACAGAAGATGCGTCTCGAGCTGATTTTGAGTACTTATGGGCGACTATTGAAGCTGTAGTAAAAGCAGGAGCAACTATCATTAATGTACCTGATACAGTTGGCTATGCCGAGCCGGAAGAGTTTGGTGAACTAATCTTTAAATTAAATGATCGCTTGAAAAATTTGAATGATAAAGTGCTTTTAAGTGTCCATTGTCATAATGATCTTGGTATGGCAACCGCTAATACGTTAGCTGCAATTAAAAATGGTGCGGATAAAGTTGAATGTACGATTAATGGCATTGGTGAACGTGCAGGTAATACTGCACTAGAAGAGGTTGTGATGGCAATTAATACGCGCTTATCAGTCTATAACGCGTGCACAAATATTAATACGAAAGAAATCATGAATACATCTAGGTTGGTAAGTAGTTTAATGGGGCTTGATGTACAAGTAAATAAAGCCATTACAGGAGATAATGCCTTTGCTCATTCTTCAGGCATACACCAAGACGGTTTATTAAAATCAAGAGATGCATACGAAATCATTAGCCCGATTGAAGTCGGCTTAGATGATATGGACCTTGTTTTAACCGCGCGTTCTGGACGTCATGCGGTGAAAAGTGCCCTTGAGAAATTAGGCTTTAATCAGTTAACCGATACACAATTTGAAGGGATATTTGAAGATTTCCTTAAATTAGCAGATGTGAAAAAAGAAGTATATAATCATGATTTATATGTAATCGTTGAGAACTATTATGCAAAAAATGATAACCATAATCATGATATGACGCACTATAGTGATAATTTTTATGAACTAATGGACTTGCAAGTGATTAGTAATACAAATTTTCCGTCTGCAAGTGTGAAGATTAAAAAGGGCGATCAAATATTGAAAAACAGTGCAGTCGGTTCTGGACCGGTTGATGCTTTGTATTCTGCTATTACAAAAATTAGTGATTTAGATATTAAATTGATTGAATACACTATTAGCAGTATATCAAGAGGTAAGGAAGCATTAGGGAAAGTGAAGATTCAAGTGGAATACAGAGGAGAAAAATATGTTGCCAAAGCAACAGATACGGATATCATGAAAGCAAGTGCATTTGCGTATATCAGTGCTGTGAATAGTATTGTGGTTGATACTTTACTTCCGGTTGAATAGATAATACTTTTCTATTTGCAATGATCTTCTGTTAGATTAGGTAGAAATTCAAATGTTTTACTGTTTGAATGACTAAGCTATTGTGCCCCATGTCTCTTTGGGGTATTTTGCGAATAAAGAATTAGCTGAATTATCCACTTCCATGAGGCCATATTCTTGAATGAGGAAAAAAGATAATTCACCTTGAAATGTAAAAGTTATGTAATAAAAAGAGAAACTTATTGGAAAAAGGTAAATTATCTATTAAGATGATATCTTAAAACAGTGCTATTTTTTTAACAAAGGTAGGAGATTTTGGTGTCAATTAAATATGCTCACACAAACATTGTTGCAAAAGATTGGCGTAGATTGTCTGATTTTTATGTTAAGGTTTTTGATTGTAAGCCTGTATTTCCCGAAAGAGACCTTTCAGGCAAATGGATAGAAAAAGTAACTAATATAGACAATGTTAGTATTAAAGGCATCCATCTAACCTTACCTGGGTACGATGCAGGACCAACTTTAGAGATTTTTCAATATTATCCAGAAAACCCTGAGAGGCATCCATCAAATATTAGCTATCAAGGATTTGGACATATTGCATTTGTAGTGGATAACGTTGAAGAAGTTTTGAATAAGTTAATCGAATGCGGTGGAAAGAAATATGGAGCTTTAGAAAAAAAAGAGTACGAATCCCTTGGAGTATTAACAGTTGTTTATGCAGAAGATCCCGAAGGGAATATTATAGAGATACAGAATTGGAAAAAATGAATTGTGGTACTTTCCATCATTTACTCTACAATAGGGCGCCGCTCGACAAGTTCTGCTATAAGCGCTTGGAAGCGTGAAATGCAGAGGATTACTTACTAGTTAATTCTAACTTTACAACCGAGGATGGGAATGACGGAACCACGTTTCCCAAAACCATCCCGTCAATACTCCTGCATGCGTCGTAACTGACAGGTTATGGGGTTTGAAGTACAGGTAGATTCGGCAGAACGAAGGCTGGAGCCACTCGGAAAGAGAAGGTATGCCAACGGATATGCCGCACGGCTGAAAAACTGAATAGGGTGAGAATAGTTTCAACCGTAAGAAACTGACGAATAACCGAATGTACAGGTCTAAAGATTGACCATAGGGAAACCTATGGCCCATCTAACGATGGGGGTGAGTGGCGTGGAGTAAAAATGCGCCCTATGAAACACGCTATACCGGACAATGGCGGTATCCAGCTCACAGGCTTCAAGGGAACACCTAAGTTCAGAAAGGATAGCTAGGTTGTAAGGGACTTGGAAAACAAGGAACGTTGTAACAGGGGCTGTCACCCTAAACGGTTACTATAAGGTATCTACCGAAATGTATTTATCCTTGCGAGGGTAGGGGCATGACTAATGAACCTCCTGTAATGGGAGTGGAGGAACAGCCCCAAGTCTAGCGAAACGAACGATCATTTTCCATACGTGCATTGCACCGATCGGGTAAGAACGTGGGAACATCACTCCGACAAGGAGGGATGCCACAGTGCAAGCTTTAAGATATTGGGATTATTACGATATGACAGATACCTTTACTGATTTGTACGAAAGGAGCTTGGAAAAACAATCATTTTCTCGTCTTTTCGATGTGATCACATCCCGAGAAAATATTTTGTTAGCTTATCGTACCATTAAATCCAATAAAGGATCAAAGACACCAGGAACGGATGGGAAAACCATCGCAGACATGAAAAGGTGGTCAGAAGAAGAATTAATAACGGAAGTCCGGCAAAAGCTAGAAAACTATCGCCCGAAAAAGGTTAGAAGAAAATGGATTGAAAAGGATAACGGAAAGTGGAGACCTCTCGGTATTCCTTGTATGCTCGACCGAATCATTCAACAAAGTTTCAAGCAGGTACTTGAACCAATTGCGGAAGCCCAATTCTATAATCACAGTTATGGATTCCGGCCACTCCGCTCAGCCCACCATGCAATGGCGAGAATCCAGTTCTTGATCAATCAAGCCAATTTTCATTTTGTGGTAGACATCGACATTAAAGGGTTCTTTGACCATATAAACCATACGTTACTGATCAAGCAACTATGGAACATGGGAATTCAGGACCGAAAGGTCCTAACCTGTATTTCAAAAATGCTGAAGGCTGAAATCGATGGAGAGGGTATCCCTACAGAAGGCGCGCCTCAAGGTGGCTTATTATCGACCTTATTATCAAATATCGTTCTCAATGATCTCGACCAATGGATCGCTGGCCAGTGGGAGTTTTTTCCACTTTCTAAACTCTTTCATTCCAAAGTAGGCGAAAGGCTTGCTAAAAAGCGTACCCATCTCAAAGAAGGCTACCTCGTTCGCTACGCGGATGATTTTAAAATCCTTTGTAAGGATGGGAAAACGGCTGAAAAATGGTACCATGCAGCACGTCTGTATCTGAAAGATCGTCTGAAATTGGACATCTCACCGGAAAAATCACAGATAGTAAACATGCGTAAAAGAGATTCAGAGTTTCTAGGTTTCACTATTCGCGCGAATAAGAAGGGTAAAAAGCGAGTAGCCCATACGGGCATCAAAGCAAACAAGAAGCGCAAAATCAAGGAAGAGGCGAAGAAGCTTATACGAAGAATTAAGTCTTCTCCTTCTGCTCTCAATGCCCTCTTATTCAATAGTTTTGTGCTGGGACTCCATAATTATTTCAACAGAGCCACTCATGTCAATCCGGAGTTCGCACGTCTTTCCTATGATCTGGGTGCGTTCATCTACAATCATCTCAGACCAGTTGGCAAATATGGTCATCCGGCCAATCCTCCGCCGGTCTATAAAAAGTTGTATAGCTTGAACTATAAAACGTTCGAAATTGCCGGTGTGTCTCTATTCCCTATTAGTGATGTGAAAACGGTGAATACCATGGGATTTAGTCCAAAGATGACACCTTTCACTAAAGAAGGAAGAGAAGTCATACACAAAAGACTTCGCCCGGACATTCAACGAGAGATCGGGGTCCTAATGAAATCAACTCTTCCAAACCGAAGCGTTGAATATATGGATAACCGAATCAGTCGGTACAGCATGAAAATGGGAAAGTGTGAAATCACAGGCTTTGAATTGCCCGCCACGGAAGTCCACTGTCATCACTATATCCCACTGACCCTCGGAGGAAGTGATCAATTTCATAACCTTCGTATTCTCCATAGGAGAATACACCAATTGATCCACAGCACGGACAAAAAGATGATTGATGAACTCAAGATAAGATTCCAACTTACATGGTCGATGATCGATAAGATCAACCGGTACCGTGAAAAATGTAAGCTTGAACCAATCTAATGATCTCAATCACTGAGTAACGAGGAACTTATGATCAAATAATCTCGTTAGATGGAACGCGGAGTGCTGGGAAACTAGCACGCTCCGTGTGGAGCAGGGGAAAAGCCGGAGATAACTTCAAACGCTTACCTATTGCTGACAAGAATTGAACAACGATGGACTGTATTCAGCAGTCTATTTTTCTTGTTCTTTAATCAGTTAAAGGAGGTTTGTGGAAGTATTGAATACTAACCTAACATCTGTGTGTTAAAATATAAGGCAGAATTAATGAAGGGTTGAGAGACAATGTTAAGAGGAGAACATTTACTTCAAGAACAACATGGAACAACAAAGAAAGCTTCCTCTTTTTATGAAAACCAAATGCTTAATTACCTAAATAATAAGATGACAGAGTTTATATCCAATCAAAGTATGATGTTTATAGCAACAGCTGATTCTAGTGGGAACTGTGATTCCTCTTTTAGAGCTGGCTCTGTAGGTTTTGTACGGGTTATTGATGATAAAACATTAATATATCCTGAATACAAGGGGAATGGTGTTATGGCAAGTTTAGGAAACATCATTGAAAATCCCCATATCGGATTAATGTTTATAGACTTTTTTGAGCATTACATTGGGTTACATGTTAATGGTAAAGCTTCTATTATAGAAAATGGACAACTAACCTCATTCAAAATGACAAAAAAGATAATGAATGATATTAAAGAAAAAGAAGGAAATAGACCAGAACGTTGGGTTATTATTAATGTTGATGAAGCTTATATTCACTGTTCAAAACATATCCCAAAGCTAAAACAGTTGGACAAAAAAATATATTGGGGAACTGATGATGAAAAACAAAAGGGTGGGGATTTCTTCGAAGCAAAACAAAGTAAAAAAGATTAAAATGATATTAAACAATCGGGCGCTTTTCTGAAATAAGGAAAGCGTCTTTCTTCATGAATAGGGCCATTTAATTGAATAAAAGGTTGTATAAAAAAATGGGGTTTTATTCTCCCCTTCCTTATCGATCGTAATAAAGGGCATATATGGGAATTTCCTCGAAACTAATAAGTTTGTCTATATCACCGGTTTTGTTGGAACATAACCTAATAATAGGGTTCTTAATGAGTCTTTTAACAATTTTCATAAGGAAGTGGAAAAATCATGTCCAATGAATGTAATCAAAAATCCGATTGGGGCTTGTTCGGAAGCAGAAGGATTAAGTACAACGGCTAAGGGACAACTTCCCATACGGATGAGGAAGGGACTTTTGAATGAATAGTTCCGTAAAAAACTTTTGTGTCGGTTATTTTTGGAAAGGAGGAGTAATGGTTAATGTCCGATCAGAAAGAGATGAAGTCCAGTGAACATCAGGAGGAAGAGGTTCAAGCCCAGGAAATAGGTACTTTGCAATCTCCAGAACCATGTTGTGCTAATGGGTGTATTATAACAGATGCTACAAACGGATGCTCCGTAGCAGAAGGAACGAATACAACGGCGAGTGGATTTGCTTCTCATGCGGAAGGGCAAGGGACAACCGCGAGTGGAAATGCTTCTCATGCGGAAGGCAGAGAGACAACCGCCAGCGACCTTCGCTCTCACGCGGAAGGGCAAGGGACAACCGCCAGTGGAGTTGCTTCCCATGCGGAAGGTTTTTTTACAACCTCGAGTGGAGATACTTCCCATGCGGAAGGCAGAGAGACAACCGCCAGTGGACCTCGCTCGCATGCGGAAGGGTTAAGTACAACTGCCAGTGGTTCGGCTTCTCACGCCGAAGGGCAAGAAACAAATGCCTTCGGAGTAAATTCTCATGCGGAAGGGTTTCAAACGACAACGGGAGATGAACTCGATCCATCACAAGGTCTGAATGCTCATGCCGAAGGGAGATCAACAACCGCCATTGGATTTACTTCTCATGCGGAAGGAGAAGGTAACACAGCGAGCGGAAGAGCCTCTCACGTAGAAGGCGGTGGTGTAGATCCACTTGGGAACCCAGCTCCTAACCTATCGATTGGATCTTCTTCCCATGCAGAAGGTGTCGGTACCACAGCAAGTGGGTTTGCTTCTCACGCCGAAGGGCAAAATACGATAACAGGAGCTGCAGGCGATCCAACACAAGGCACGAATGCTCATGCTGAAGGGCAAAGTACAACGGCCAGTGGACCTGCTTCCCATGCGGAAGGGAACAGTACAATCGCCAGTGGAGTTGCTTCTCACGCGGAAGGGATCAGTACAACCGCGAGTGGAGTGGGTTCTCATGCGGAAGGACAGAATACAGAAGCCAGTGGAGAGGCTTCCCATGCGGAAGGACAAATCTTTGATGGTAATAGAACCCAAGCGATAGGAACAGCATCTCACGCCGAAGGGCAAGCGACAATAGCAAATGGAGAGGCCTCGCATACGGAAGGAAGAAACACGACAACAAATGTTGGTGCTTTAGCCGCCCATGCGGAAGGACAGAGTACAACCGCCATTAGTCAGGGTTCCCATGCGGAAGGATTTGATACATTCGCCAGTGGATTTACTTCCCATGCGGAAGGAAATAGTACCACCGCCAGTGGACAAAGTTCCCATGCGGAAGGACAAGATACTAGTACAGCAGGATTTCAAAACGCCCATATCATGGGACGTTTTGGTGATGCAGAGGAAGCACATTCCTGGTTTATCGGGAACGGGACTTCTGCATTAGCGAGAGGTTTAGGTGCAAAATGGCTTGCAAGCAGTGGTGAGATGTTTATTGATGGTGCAAATTACAATGCAGGTGGAGCCGATTTCGCAGAGATGTTCGAAACAGCGGACGGCAATAGTATAGATGTCGGTTATTTTGTCACAGTAAGTGAAGGGGATAAAGTTAGAATTGCCACGTCTTCTGATGACTTCATCTTAGGAATTAGCAGTGCTACTCCAAGTTTAATTGGTGACAGTGCAGGATTAAGCTGGCATGGCCGTTACGTGCTTGATGAATGGGGACGCAGAACCTATCATGAAGTTACGGTTCCGGCAGTGAAGGATCCAGATGGGAATGAGCTTATCCCTGAGAAAACGGAGATCCAACCTGTGATTAATCCAGAATGGGATCCGCAACGTGAGTATATCCCAAGAAAAAAACGTCCTGAATGGGTTCCAGTAGGACTGATAGGTAAAATTCTGGTGAGAGATGATGGAACTTGCGAAGAACAAGGTTATTGCTGGCCGAATGACAACGGAATTGCAACAAAAGCTGAGAAAGGATATTTTGTATTAAAACGTACAGGAGAAAATCAAGTATTGGTGTTGCTTAATTCTCAGCCTTCAACAAATGTGCTTGATCCTATTGTAAAGCTAGAAAAACTAGCAAACTTAAAAGAACAGGGCTACCTTACTGAAAAAGAGTTTCAGATTCAAAAACAAAAGCTATTAGATTCATAAGAATATTTTCACAAGATGATGAGATTACCAAATACCTTTACAATAAATTTCCTTCCAGTAAAATAAAATTTAACAAATATTATGGTAGGATCAATTGTAACTGGGAATTGTGTATCCGGATCCTGTAAAAAACTTTCATCTGCTTTAACATCGACAAAAGTCTTTCCATTTTCCCTCACGTATAGAGGACTTTTCTGGAAGATCTGTACTGTCAAAATATCGTAGGACGAATCTTCAGCAATCGGGCGCGATTCTTGAAGAAAGATACCGAATTTTCCTTGTCTTTCAAGGTTTTTTTAGTTCAAGTTAACTACTAAATTCTTAGATTGTTGAATAACTATGAATAGAAATGACTCTCCTTGAACATAATAGAATCTAGATTAATTGGTTCATAACCTGGGAGAGTGAAGAAAGATGTTATTATCTGAAGCTTGGGAGAAATATCAACTAGATAAGAAGATTGAGGGATACTCAGCATTAACAATAAAAACATATTGCTTTCAGTATAATTTGTTATTACGATATTTTGGTAATATTGACATGAATGAATTTACGACAGAAAAATTAAAAGGTTATTTAGTCGATGCGGGAGGACATTTAAAGCCTTCTAGTCTGGGACATAGAGTTCGTAGTATTCGATCCCTATTTAAATGGACATATGATGAAGGCTTCATTTCTAAAAATCCTGCAGCTAAACTGAAGGAACCAAAACTAGGAAAACGAATTCCTAAATTCCTCTCTGAACTCGAAATTGAGCACCTGAGGGAAGCGTGCCATACCACGATGGAAAATGCGGTATTTGAGTTTTTTTATTCTACCGGCTGTCGTATTGGAGAAGTTGTAAAACTAAATCGTGATGATATTAACTTCTCTACGAATTCCGTTATTGTACATGGAAAAGGTGATAAAGAAAGAGAAGTGTACTTTAATACTCGTTGTTCTTTGTGGTTGAAAAGATATTTAGATGAACGAGATGATGAAGATCAATGTTTGTTTATCACTGATAGAAGGCCAAAGAGGCGAATGAGTATTGATCTTATGAGATATATCATTAAGCGTATATCTAGTCGAGCAGGAATTAAAAAGAACATTCATCCACACCAATTAAGACACAGTTATGCGACACATATGATCAACAATGGAGCCCCACTTGAAGTGATCCAGAGCTTACTTGGTCACGAGAAGAGTGAAACTACAAAAATATATGCTCAGCTAAGTGGAAAGCTGAGACAAGATTTCTATAGCAAATACTTTTAAATGAATAATTGATCGTTTTGACATGAAAAGGTTCGTTCTCTATAAAGCGTGCCTTTTCATTTTTTTATGGAGTAAAGGATTGAGTATACTCACATATTTGGAAATAGTTAAAATTGGTTTAAAGGGCCAGATTATAGAGTAAGGATGTTTGATGAAAAGTGCTAAATAATTACAATGGCTCTTTGTATTGCTTTTGGTTGCTTCTCCCTAAATAGATGTGTTCTCAACACTAATAGCCAAGACATGTAACCATTAGCTTTGTGTTTTTCTATTTTAATACTAAAGAAACACAGATTGATACATAAAACTTTTAAAGTTGGAAAAGTTAAAGAAAACAAATGGGATTAGGAGGCTTTTGGATGGGGAGTTCAAACCGAGTACCAATTACATCTTCAGAATTAGCGAACTTGTGGATGACTTATCAAGAAAAAACTATGATGCTTAGAGTATTGGAGCACTTTTTAGAGCACTCCGATAATGAAGAAACACAAATGTTACATTCTTATTATAATGGTGCAACCAAAACCGTTGAAAAGATCAAAAGTATTTTGCAGCAAGAAGGGGCAGTAATTCCTTTGGGTTTTACAGAAAGCGATGTAAATAAAGGTGTTCCGAAGTTATATGATACTTTGTACGATATCATGTATTTGCATTTGATGACAAAAGTGGAAATGAGTCTATTTGCGCTATTTACCGGCATGTCTTACCGAAAGGATATTGAAGATTTTTTTATAGGTTTAACAGCAGAATCCCAATCGATAAACAGTAAATCAACTCAATTCCTTTTAGAAAAGGGAGTGCTTGTAAGGCCGCCTTACGTATCAATGCCAAAACAGGTTAATTTTGTACAGGATAAACATTATATGGATGGAATTCAATGGTTCAGTGAGACGAGATCTCTAAATACAGTTGAAGTTTCTCTTATTCATCATGCGATTGAAACAAACCTTGTAGGTATGCAATTAATGATTGGTTTTGCTCAAGTTGCTGCTAATAAAGAAGTTCAAAATTATCTTGTGAAAGGAATGAAATTGTCAAAAAAAGTTGAAGTTGATTTAGGTGAATTTTTGCGTCAAAGTTATATTGAGCCCCCAGCCACTCATGCTGGTAAAGCAACAGCGTCAAAAACGGCTCCATTTTCTGACAAATTGATGATGTACAACACCGGTTTGTTAGCTTCATTTGGACTCGGAAGTAATGCCTTAGGCGGTGGATTTAGCTTGCGAAGTGACTTGCCGGCAAAAATGGCATTGCTTACAAAGGATATTTTTACTTTTGCTCAAGATGGCGGAAAAATTATGATCAAAAATGGCTGGATGGAAGAACCGCCACAAATAGAAGATCGCAATCAACTAACTAAATAATGTTTTTTAAAAATGAAAAATGAACCTTAAAATGAAGGCACTGCAAAAGTCGATATTTTAATCACGAAAGATTAGTACTTACGATCAGTAATGGTTCACCAAATAATGTCTTAGCGTATATTTTTCGCGTTTTTCTGCTGAGACCCCAAGTAGAAAGAGATAACTTTTTTGAAATGTAATTTATTATTGGAAGGCTTCTTTAACTATCGAGGGCTTTTCTTTAAGATCTATGAAGCATGGATTTTCAAGAACGATCTTCCATTAATGGGCGCGATTGTTGGTGCGAAATGTTCCTGGCTCAAATGAAATGTGGCCACACAATTTCGGTAAAGGTCAGGCAGTTTTAGACTTCTAAGACTGAAGGGTTATGTCGAGGAGTCGAATGAGGAGGTAACGCTCTGAAAGGCTCCCCCTGCGTCGAATAGCACGCTGATTAGTAAGGAAAAGAGTGTTATAAGCTCGGCTAATAGGCGTGAGAATTTACCGTAACAGTTCGGCTGACGAAAGCCTACCTGATAGGGTGGTGTAAATCATGGTGCTTGGGTTTAACAGATATGGTGAGAATGCAATGTAAATACAACAAGATACTGTATTGCTGGCGAACTTCTGAAGGTACGGGTCTAGACGCGCATTATATAGAAATGTATTTACTACCAAATGTAGGGTTAGCTATGGATGAGTAAGAATCCGCAATATGAAAATCCATCTTGTGTTACAGGCACATGCAATGCTAACAGGCTCATAGGAAGCACCTAAGTCTGTTCCATAATAGACATAATTCAACGTTGTAAGCTGATAACGTGGAGGGCTTACTCCCAGTGAAGCGTTGAGAAGGAAAACATTCGTGAGAATAGTGACTGTATAACTTTTCTTTATATCAGTGAAAGTGGTGGCACAGTACCGTCGAAGCGTGTAATGAACGTGGAGGGATAGCCACTAGACTAATATAAGATTCATTTAATCATGTAAGGCAAGTCTTTATCGGATAATAAGGTTCTCGTGAGACTAATAGAGGTTCACCTTCCACGGAAGGCACCGACTTATTAAAACGGAAGAATTGAGACACGGAGGATATTAAAATATCAGAAGTGTCGATGATTAAGTTGAATTGGATTAGTTAGGGCGCCGTATGCGATGAAAGTCGCACGTACGGTGCTAACAGGGGGAAAAGGGAGCGATAACGTCAAACCCTTACCTATCTATATAATAATATAACAATTTAAGAACCCCAGAATATACAGATTTTTCATTTATAACCTTGTATATCTGGGGTTACTTTTTCTCTATTCTTTAAAAGGGGCATTCATAACCCAATCTACAAAACCCATACGAAGCATAGAAGAACTCAAATTATTTGGTTGTTGCTGAGCATTTTTAAGATTAGAATCATATTTAATGAGTTCAATCATAGATTTTTTGAAACCTAATCGAGGATAGGTTTCAATTATGAAATTAAATGTTTCCTCCGAAATATCTTCTATACGTAACCCAACTACATCCATTCCTGCTCCGAAATGAACTAAAGCAATTTCTGGCTGTTTTTCTTCAGCAATTTCCGATGTATGCAGAATAATAGCTTCACGTACCACATCAATTTTGTCTTGGGAAAAACTGTGAGAGCGAAGGAACTCCTCAGCATGATCAGCACCTTCATATTCAAATGAATGTTTACAACAAACATGCTCTGTAAGACCAATATCATGTAAGACAGAAGCGAGATAGAATAACTCCTGATCATATTTGAATCCATATTTTTTTCCCAAAGCATCACCAAAAGCATATGTTCGTAAACAATGATTATAAAGAAATTCCGGAGAAATCTCGTAAACTAATTGAGTTGCGTCCTTTGCTACTTTACTATCAGGAATAATAATGTTATGCATATATTTCCTCCTTAGTTTAATTAATTTTTTCAAGACGATTTCATAACGGGTTCAATGACATGATAAGGATGTTACATGCTTATCAAATAGTATTTCTCACAAAATCTCCTTTTTAGCGTCTTCTTTTTTAAAGAGACTGTTCGGTCTCTTATAAGATAACTCATCATATGTTAATGTACAACTAAAATGTGTTACAATTTTTCAACAACAATAATGGAGGATATTATGCGAAAAGGTGAGCAAACACGGAGACACATTGTCCAAAAATCAGCAGAGTTGTTTAATCAGAAGGGGTATGCTGGCTGTTCAATGAATGACATTATGGAGGCTACAGGTCTACAAAAGGGTGGAATTTACCGCAATTTTAAAAGTAAAGATGAGATTGCTTTAGAGGCGTTTGATTACGCTATTGACACTGTCAATCAACACTTTTCTGAAGCGATGCTTCATGCTAATACAGCGTTAGAAAAAATTGGTTCTTTTTTTGATGTGTATGAAGATGTGATAAATAATCCACCAGTAAAAGGGGGATGTCCGTTACTGAATACTGCCGTAGACAGTGATGATACGAATCCACTGTTAAGGAAAAAAGCACTTGTAGTTTTCCATACATTTCTCAACATTATTGAAGAGATTATAGAAGAAGGTATTCAAAACAGAGAGTTAAATCCTGATATCGATACAAAGGCGGTGGCTTCCTTTATTGTTGCAATTCTTGAGGGAAGTATTATGACTAGTAAACTAGAAAGAGATAATAAACACGTTTCTTACAGTAAGCAGCAGGTACTGCGTTATTTACTTATGCTATAAATTGACAGAGGGATATAAAGGTTTTGATGTTTTTGTTCAAAACTGGAATAAAATTAAGTGCAGTGATTTGTTATATGATCAAATACCCATTTTATGCTTTTTACCCCTCTACTAGCCCAATTAAGATCTTTTAAAATTGGGGACGTGGATACATAAGTTTAATGGATTTAGTGTACAATTCTAATTCTGCTTTTTCAATTATACCAGCTAATATAAGTCAACCTATCATACTAAAATAAATTAAATAACCATGTTATACTAAAATTGCGCATGGCAAATAAGCTTCAAACTTCTTGTTTGAAGTTTTTGGTTTTTATGGATTTTGTTGGATAAGCATTAAATCTTAAATGCCTCTTTACGTTTCAGAATGGAATCGAAGGAGGTTCGACTTCCCACTTGCGAAATAAGCTACATGCCTGATTTTTTAAGTAGTCGATATCATGAGTAAACTGAACTTGTCCGTGTGACCACTCTGTCAAAAGTTCGTTGTCTTTTGCTGTAAGTTCTCGAAAACCGTAGAATTCTCGAATTTGTTTTCGATGATAAGTAAAGTTTCTTTCATCTACGCCCCAACGATATTCCTCAAAGAGCGATGAAGCTAACCCCAATTGCTGTGCTATAAATTCAACTACCACTTCGGGAATATCTTGTTTCTTAGAAGGAAATCTAGCCTCTTGTTGAAAGTACTTTAATAATACTGTAAATCCTAAACGACTTGCCCCTGTTTTATTACCAATCAGTTTTTGGTACTACTACAAAATATTCTAGCAGCTCATCTTCATTCCAATTTCGTTTCATAAATATCCATCCCCTAATATTAGAATAGCCACTATTTTGAGTGTAATCTATTGAATAGAGGATGAAAACTCTACTTTGCGGTCTACAGCAGCAACCCTGTGATTACCCCTTAAAGGGTAGGTTTGTGTAATAAGAAAATTGTATAATAAAATAAACTTGTACATATTAGGGGGATTTGTTATGAAAAGAATTGCAATTGATATGGATGAAGTAATTGCTGATTTTATTCCTAAACATTTAGCACTTACGGATATGCCGCACGGCTGAAAAACTAGATAAGGTGAGAATCGTTCTTTGAGATAGGAACTGACAAACTTCCGAATGTAAGGGTCTACAGATTCGAACATAGGGAAACTTATGTCCCATCGTACGATGGGGTGAGTGGTGTAGAGTAAAATTGCGCCCTCTGAAATACGCTATATCGAACAATAGCGGTATCCAGCTCACAGGCTTAAAGGAAGCACCTACATCTAGTAAGGATAGCTACGTTGTAAGGTACTTGGAAAGCAAGGAACGTTGAACCAAGGGCTGTCACCCAAAACGGCTGCTATAAAGTTATGCTGAAAAGCATTTATCCTTGTGAGGGTAGGGGTACGACCGAGGAAGTTCCTGTAATAGGAATGGAGGAACAGCCCCAAGTCTAACGAATGAAACGATTATTTTCCTAAGGTGAATGGAAAATCAGCAACTATCCAACGTCCTTCCACTTTCATCAATTCCATGGAGAAAGGGTATAACATTTTCGTTTGGCTGTTTGCTTCAGACATGATCACATCGGCATGTACCTTATACTGCTCATCCTCCTCATATATATCAATCTCTTCTATCTCTTCAAATTGCAATACATCATCTAACGTTTGCAATTCAAGTCCATCCGTATAATAGGAGAGCTCTTGTGTACTTCCTTCGGTGTAACCTAAAAAGAAGGTATCTAAGAAGCTCGTAATCTCTTCTTCTAGTTCTGGATCATGTTCAGCATCATCTCTGTCTTCTTCTGTATCTACTGCAATATCTGGTTTCTTTGGTTCGGCCACAAAATAAGGTAATTGATGAACAACAAAACCTTCTCCATCACTTTTCACGGGAACCACGAAATATTTAAATAAATGAACCTTTATCATCCTCCTCGTCGTTTGTTAACCGATGTTGTACCCGTAACGTAATTTCAGCCGATTGCTCACCAGTTTCTTCTACATCCCAAATTTGAGATTTGATCATTTGTGACTCTGCTCCAGCACCATCCTCTTCGTCATTAGCGGAGGCAATGGACTATCATACAAAGGAAATCATTCCTCGCTCCTTTTTAACCTCAGAAATTAAAAGGAAATGGAAACCTGGTTAAATATTGATCAGCAGGAAAACTCTGTGAAGTATGGTACTTCCCGAGAACAGCAGATGAAAAAAGTGCTCAACCCTTCAGGCTTTTCCCGCACACCATAAAACCACATAATTTATTTATTTTATTCATAGTTTTAACACATTCTCTTGCTACATTGTGGATAACAGATTGGTAACCAGCTATCCAATGTAGAAGAGGGAGGTTTTTAAATGGGGATATTCACTTATCTACTAATTGGGATATTGTTGCTTTTGATGATTCCTTGTTTTCGGGGAATGAATAAATCTGGGACACGTGAAAGCCCTTGCAATATGGTGGGAAGGGGATCTTGTCATGGTAAAAGGGAAACAGGAAATCCTTCTTCAAAGCAGATAGACTTGGAGAAGATCCATGCTCAAATGGATGAACTAGAAAAGGATAACCAAAAACTTAGGACTGAAATGAGAAGTTTAGAAAAGAAACAAAGACTCTAGAGGAGAAGGAGATTTAAGGTGGATGCTATCTTAATAGCGTTAATCGCTTTTAAAGTCGTATGTCTGTTCTTTTGCGGAAAGGGAATATGGATGGCCCGAAAGGAAAAGAAAAACAAAGTGGGCAAGAGTCAACTGGCAGATACCTCACAGGAATGGCAGGCAACCCAGCATAGAATGAACCAATTAATCGAGGAAAACCAAAAACTGTCACAAACCGTGCAGGAAATGAATAAAGCTGATTCATCAAGTCCTAAACAGAATAGAAACTCATTAGAAAGATGAAGGAAGGATGAAGACAGAGATTGTATATTGGGTAAGTAATGTTGTTATTATTGGTTCTTTACTGCTTTTAGTGAGCATTTGGGGAACCTTTCTTTATGTTGGGGTTCGCCGTAAACAGGTGAGAAGCGTCATGCGTTCCATGACGGTCGTCAGCCTTTTCCTGGTATGGCTCTTCATTATTTGGATACAGGAATCCCTATCTTCTAGCAATAGGGTAGTGGATGTAGCTTCTCTTCCTTTTTATGCTGGTTATGTTGTTTTCCCTCTGACTTTAGTGGCTGTATGGCGGCTTATTTACACGTAGGAACTTACCTCCATTATCTTTTTACCTTTCCATGGTACCGAATCGTGGTGGGAAGCACGTCCTTTATCTATGGAGTATTCTATCTTTTTGCATCAGGGATGCTTACTATATCTAATCCTAATGCGTCTAAAATATTGGAACAAGGGTACATAAAAGCCTCCCAAACCTACGGACCTTTGTCGATCTGGCCAAGTATTGAGTTTTGGTGGCCAAACCTTCATTTGTTTGGGATTATCTCTGTTGCCGGATTGTTTCTGTTGATGGCTTTCGTTGGATTAGTTGGAGTAGCGCTTGGTTTTGTTATATACCAATGGCGGCTGAAGAAGAAATGGGATATGAAGACGATGGGGAGCACGGTGGGTTCTAGTGTTGCTGTGACGGCGACTTGCTTTGTTAGCTGCAGTTTGCCGGCTGTCTACCCTTTGCTTCTTGTGTTATTTGGGTCTGCTACCGCAGATCCACTATCTCGATTGTTGACAAACGAATCCGGCTGGCTAGTCAATTTGGTACAGATGGCAACCTTATCGTTAATGGCAGCTAGTGTCATCTACATCGGTCAACGCTTAAAAGGGATGGAAAAACAAACGAGTAATAAATGTTCTTCTTGCAATAGATAAGGGTTATTCTCCATGTTTTTTCGATATTAACTGGCAATATTCCCTTCCTTATCCTTACAAATGTTCCATGACGAACAGCCTTTTCTTTTCAATATATGAAATAAAGATAGGCATGACAGCCTTCCATTTTAATAGGAAGAAAGAGAGGATATACCATGAAAAAATTTAATTCTCCTAAAAAAAATACGTTGAAACATTATAAATGGCCCTTGTTCATCTTTACCGCTTCTATTTTTCTTTTGAGCGGATGTAATGGTAATGCCGACAGCATTGATAGTGAGGATATTGAATTCCCTCATATGCACGGGATAGGTTTTACTGAAGATGGTAAACAGGCTTATGTTCCCGCTCATGACGGACTTCGAGTATTGGAGGACGGTGAATGGAGAATGGCAGAAGGAGAAAGACATGACTATATGGGATTTTCCATGGTCGATGATGGATTTTACAGCAGTGGACACCCATCGGTAAGCTCAGATTTGAGCAATCCTTTTGGTATTATCAAAAGCACGGATAACGGGAAATCCCTGGAGATATTAGACCTGTACGAAGAAATTGATTTTCATCATATGGATGTGGGATACAACACCCATGCCATCTATGTGTTTAACCCCGAATCCAACTCCAGAATGGAGGCCCCTGGTCTTTATTACAGCACCGATGAAACCGAAACATGGGAGCGTTCTGCCCTACAGGGAATCCAAGAAGAAATGACCAGTCTCGCCGCCCATCCAACAAAGGAAGAAGTCCTCGCCATTGGTACGAAAAGTGATGTCTACTTGTCTGAGGATTTTGGCGATATGTTTGAACCGCTGGGAGTGGATACAAGAATTACAGCTGTTTCGTTTGGTCATGACGGAAGCCTATTTGCAGCCGGAACGGGGGAGAGTGTGCAATTGCTACAGATAGATCCAGAAACGAGAAATATCGATGAATGGCAGCTTCCAGAGCTAGAAACAGATAATTCTATTTTGTATATTGCTCAGAATCCTGCTGAGGAAAATACGGTCGTGATTGTGACCGAGCAAAAAGACATTTATTATACGGAAGATAGCGGAGAAACTTGGGACATGTTAGCGGAAAAAGGAGAAAGCACTCTATAAAAGAAGGGAGGAGCCAGCAATGATGTCGATGATGAGTGGCGGAATGATCATATATAATTTGCTTGCTATTGTGCTGGTCGGGTTTCTAATTTATGGGCTATTGAGTCTACTGATAAAACCGTTTGAAAAGAAAAAAGATTCCTCCCTCGAACTCCTTCGAGAACGTTTCGCTACAGGGGAAATTGATGAAGAAGAGTACCAACGGAGAAAAGAGTTCTTAAAAAAAGAAAAGGATTAAGGATGCCCTATAACAAAGAGGGAAGGGGGGAAGACGATCATGAATAAAAAACGCCGCCGTCTATACATCCGTTCTAGTATCTTGGGAGTACTTGCGGTGCTCATCGGTTACGTGCTCTATTCTAACTTTACCGGTGAAGACACTTTGGTAAAAGAAGGAGAGACCGCTCCGAACTTTGAATTGCGGACACTCGAAGGAGGAACTGTAGAATTAGAAGATTACCGTGGGCAGGGTGTCTTTTTAAACTTTTGGGGAACCTACTGTCCGCCTTGTGAAGAAGAATTTCCTTATATTGAAAATCAGTATATGGAGTATCAAGAAAAAGGGGTGGAAGTGCTAGCTGTCAATGTTGGGGAATCCGATCTCGCAGTAGAACGTTTTGTCGATCGACACAACTTATCCTTCCCGATTCTAATGGATGAACAGAAAGCGGTACTTGACAGATATGGGGTAGGCCCATTACCCTCTACTTTTCTGATCAATGAAGAGGGAGAAATCATCGATATTCTGACAGGCGGTATGACAGAAGAAGATATCCAAGAATATATGGAACGGATAAAGCCTTCCTAAGAAGGTGGTGGTATGCATTTTGGAGGAATGGAAATGAGTGACATAACGATTTGGCTGGCATTAGGGGCGGGGATTCTTTCGTTTTTATCGCCATGTGTTCTTCCGCTCGTTCCTGCTTATTTAGCACAGTTGACCGGCACTTCGATAGCAGATGACGCCATTCAAGCAGACCAGCGTCTCATTATTCTACGAAGCTTCGGTTTCATTTTAGGTATAACCATTATTTTTATGCTTCTTGGTGCCTCTTCCACGTTTGTCGGCCAGTTGTTCAGTCAATACAACAACCTGGTGGCGCAACTCGGAGGAATTATTATCGTTCTCTTTGGACTGCAAATGACCGGCTTGTTAACGATTCGACATTTAATGTCCGAGAAAAGGATTCGCTCCAAACTAAAGAAAGCCAACAGTTTTGGAGGTTCTATCTTATTTGGCCTTCTTTTTGCCGCAGGCTGGTCCCCTTGTGTTGGTTTAGTCCTTGGCTCGATTCTCGCGTTAGCCGGTCAAAGTGAAACAATGGTCACAGGGATGGGAATGCTTTTCGTTTATTCGATGGGATTAGGTCTGCCTTTTTTGCTCGTGGCTATTTTTTACTCCAAGTCCCTGCATAAACTGAGGCGTTTTCATAAGCTTATGCCCCGTATTCAGAAAGCTGGTGGAGTGGTTATGATCATTATGGGCGTCATGCTTTTCTTTGGGTATTTTCAAATGATCTCCAGCTATTTGGCTCAATTTATTCCCTGGAATATTTAAGGGGGCCCCTTTAAGTGAGGTTTATAAAAAGTTTTCTTTTTTTCATCACAGTTTTATCAAAATTAATAGGTAAGCTAAGAATGTAAGATAAATAGAAGGAGGAAGTCTCTATGAAAAACAAAAAACTTTTAATGATTCCATCGTTTGCTATTGCTGCTGCTTTGGTTGCCGGTCCAATCAACATCGGGGATGCTCACGAAGAAGATGGAAATAGTGGTGGCATGATGAATGGAATGATGAACGGAGAAGGAATGAGTCAAATGATGGAAGCGATGAATTCTCCCGAAGGGCAAGAGATGATGAATGCCTGCCAGAACTTTATGAATGCTCAAGGGGAAGAAGAGACCACGGAATAACAAAGGCAGGAAAGGAAGACCCTATTAGAGGTCTTCCTTTCCTTATAAGTGATAATGTTGGAGATTTGACTTTCGTTTCTCGCTCTTCCAGGATTTTTGGCTGGTGTTCCCAGACCTCGGGCTATCCTGATATTGCTAACTATCAAAAAATTAAAACGATAGAAAGGGAAGAAAGGGAAGAAAAGGGATGAGTACATGGTTTTCGAAATTATATGATCCGTTCATGAGTCCGCTTGAAAAAAAGCGATTCGGTGCGGTTCGCAACCGTCTTGTTTCCCAGCAACAGGGAGTTATTCTTGAAATGGGGTCGGGAACAGGAGTGAATTTTGGCTACTATCAACAAGCAGAAAAGGTTGTTGCTGTCGAGCCAGATCCGGGGATGAGAAAACAGTCAACCGACAAGGCTGAAAAAGCCAAAGTACCGGTGGAACTAGTAGCAGCCTCGGGAGAATCTCTACCATTTGAAGAAAATATGTTTGATGCTGCTGTTGGAACACTGGTTCTGTGTACGATTCCTGAACCGACCCGTGCTCTTCAGGAGATCCGTCGTGTCTGTAAGCCAGATGCCCCGCTTCTATTTTTTGAGCATGTGCGAACAAAGTGGAATAAAGATTACTGGTATAGAAAAACATTTTCAGGATATTTTTCTTATGATTAGAGGGACAAATGAAAAATAAGAAAACATGAATAGAAAAAGAAAGCAGTCTTTTTTTACCAGATTTTGTTACACGTGGTAAGATAGGAAGCAAACATTTGACTAATTGAGCTTTTAAATGAGGGATGAACATGGGCCAATACAGCATATTGGTGGTTGATGATGAATGGAACATGAGAAACCTGCTTCGTGTATACCTTGGCCAAGAAGATTTTCAGATCACCGAAGCGGCAAATGGGGAAGAAGCATTTGCAAAACTTGCTTCCCAAGCCTTTGATTTGGTGATCTTGGATCTCATGATGCCTGGAGTCGACGGTTGGGAAGTCTGTGCGCGTATCCGCCAAACGAGCCAGGTTCCGATTCTCATGTTAACCGCCCGTACAGAGACAAAAGACAAAGTTCAGGGATTAAATCTGGGAGCCGATGATTATCTTACAAAGCCTTTCGAACCAGAAGAATTGGTTGCCCGGGTGAATGCCTTGTTAAGAAGGGTTTCTATTGACTATTCTGAACATACCTCATCCGATATCCTTACTTTTCAGGATATCACGATTGACCCGGAAAAGCGTGAAGTATTTGTCCATGACCAAGTAGTGGATCTTACACCAAAAGAGTTTGACCTGTTATATGTGTTGGCGAAACGTCCAGGTCGGGTGTTTGCTCGGGAAGTTCTTTTGAATCAGGTGTGGGGAGACGATTATTTCGGCGATTTACGGACGGTTGATACCCATGTAAAAAAGATACGGGAAAAAGTAAGAAAAGCCGGCGCAGCTTCTAATCCGATTGAAACCGTATGGGGTGTGGGATATAAAGCCAAGGAGAAGGAATCAGGAAAATGAGATGGAATCGGATATCCATAAAAATGGGAGCATCGATCATTTTTTTGCTGCTCACGATTCTACTGCCTCTTGGGTTTGTTATCGACCAAGTGGTCTATGGTTTTTATGTTGATGAAGAAAAACAAGAAATGGAGAAACTATCTTCTCGTTATGCATCGGCGATTGCCCATTCTAATAATCGAATGATGGTACAGATGGTCACCACCATGGCGGACTTTTCTCAAATCCCTTTATATGTCACGGATGAAGAAGGGCAGATCATTGCTAATGCAGGCGTCCCCGGAATAACCGTCGGATCTTCTATCTCTGAGGAAGATCTGGTAGCTTTATCCGGTGGAGAAACGATAACAAAAGAATATAAAGCGGGAGAAGGAGGAGAAAAGTTTTTGGTTTCCGGGCAGGCAATGGAGAGCGAGAACACCTTTATGGGCGGGGTATTTGTGCTGTCATCGGTGGAGAGTATCGATCAGTCTATTCAGCGGATTCGTCTCATGCTGACTCTTTCCGGGGTGGGGGTTTTTTTTCTCGCTCTTGGCTTAACCCTTGTGTTATCCCGAAAGTTATCTGACCCGCTCGTTCATATGGAAAGAGCTACAAGACATATAGCAAAAGGAGATTTAAAAACCCGCGTCCATGTCTCCACAAGAGATGAAACCGGTTCGCTCGCACAAGCTATCAATGATTTAGCTGTGGATTTGCAAAGATATCAGGATTCACGAAGGGAATTTTTTGCGAATGTTTCCCACGAACTAAGAACACCGATCACCTACCTGGGAGGATATGCTCGTATTGTAAATAAGGGCTTGTACGAAAGTGAAGAAGAAAAAGAGAAATACCTAGCGATCATGCAGAAAGAAGCAACAAGGCTGAAACGTATGATTGAGGATTTATTTGATCTTGCTAAAATGGAAGAAGGTAAAGTCGATCTGGAAATGGAAGCGATCGATATAAAAGAAGTGTTGGAAAACGTGGTGGAGCGCATGCAATTACGGGCAGAAGAAAAGGGAATAGATATGATTTCAACATTGGAAAATAATGTACCGTTTCTATACGGTGACGGAATGCGGATGGAACAAATCTTTTATAATCTGCTGGAGAATGCACTCCGCTATACGGAGGATGGGACTGTGACTGTCGACTTGAAATTGGAATGCCAGGAAAGAGTGTTGATTTCTATTGAAGATACGGGGATAGGAATCCCGGCGGAAGAGCAGCCTTATATTTTTGAACGATTTTACCGAGTGGAAAAATCGCGGGCCCGAAAATATGGTGGTACAGGGCTGGGCCTTGCGATCACCAAGGAACTCATAGAATTGCAGGGCGGAAGTATTGCTGTGTCAAGCCAAGAAGGTAAAGGAACCAGATTTGACATCCGGTTTCCGATAATACCAGATGAAAAGGAAGAACAAACATGAAAGGCATAGACTGGGTGGTAGCTGTATCTCTCGTAGCAATTGGGTTGTCGTGTCTGACAATGTCTGCTTCCTGGTTGTTTAATCAGGATACACTAAAGGAATATCTCGACACGTTTTTAGTTATTTGTCTGTTTGCGGGCATCCCTGCATTTTTAGGAGGGCTCCTTTATTGGATCTTTAAAAGGAAATAAGACGAAAAATTGTACTTATCGAATAAATGATGCTAGGAACGTTTCACTGTTTATCCCAGCATTTCATGGGAATATTACAAAGAAGACCAAAAATAGATAGGAATGATAAATAAATATTAGTTCGTTCTTTAAAATCATTAAATAATCCCACCTAATGCTCAATTGTTTATACCGAAAGAAACCGAGTTGGAAAATTGCCACTCGGTTTCTTTACGTTCTTAAATTATATGTCTGCCTTTTCAGGTTTCGGTGTTGGTGTTGCTGGAGCGGCACCACCCTCATATTTGGAATCAATCAAGTTTCGAATTTCAGGTAGTGGGGTTCCTTTTTCGAATTCGGATTTAGCCTCACGGGCTATGTCTACGCAAATTTGTCAGCCAAATCCCATTGTATCAAGTTGTACCGTTGTCCCCTCTCTTTCATCGACAAAGCAATTTTTATTGCTTTCGTGCCCTGCTTCTTCGTAACAGCCGCAATAACAAGGGATGTAATCAAGGACCTCTGGATGTTCTACGGCAAATTGATAAGCTTCTAAGGTTTCAAGGCTATCCGTATTTGTGGTGACAGCTTCCCAATTATCACTTCCTAGTTCATAGGTTAAGGAAGAGGGTTCATTGTTATGACTATTATGTGAGCTGTCTTGCTGCTGAATTCCGGAGCACCCAGTAAGCACGAACAGAAAAGTCATCAAAAGAGCAAGTCTTTTTTTCGTCATATTCACCGCCTCCTTCACGCTGTTTTCATCAGTCAATATTGAATGCAGTGTTTTCTAGTTTTTCTTCCACTCTTCCTCGAAGAAGGGTATTCCAAAGTTGTATGGGAAGAAGCAGAAATAAGTGCCCTCAATCAAGGGATGAAAAAATGTCATCCATTTTCCTCTCACGTCATCTTTTTTAACGCGACAAACCCATCTTACCAATACTTTTTCCTTTTTTACATTTGTATTTGAGCAAAGATCTTACAAAATATCAACAGATAGATTTATTCAAACGTATATTATAATCAAATATATATTTGATTGATGGAGGGGAACATGGATGAAAATAAAAAACAAGATACAAGATATGTGTGAAGTCACTTGCTATGATCCCGAAAAAATAGATCGGCTCTACGGGGGTTCTGGATCAGCCTGTTTATATCAGTCCTAATCGTGCGGCACAGTCTATTAAAGGGGCTAAAACCAGTGCTTTGTCCGCGAGTTTTACTGGATCGTTAGGGGGAGGGAAATCCTTAGTTCTAACTTCATAACGTATCTCTCAGTATTGGCTGGAGGAAAAGGACTCATCATTGACCCGAAAGGAGAGCGCGGGAATTGGGGCAATGATCTTCAAGATTTGGGTGGTGAAGTCAATATTATTACTTTGTCCAGTGATGAAGAAGATCGTGGAAAGCTTGATCCGTATTCCATTTTAAGCGACAAAAAAGATGCAAAGACGTTAGCATTAGATATTTTAACGTTTCTCACTGGAGTACAGATCAATGATTCAGAGCGTTTTCCCAAGTTGTCTAGAGCTGTCAATGAAGTAACAAACAGCGAGAATCCGTGCATGAACGCCATTGTGGAGCACTTGCTTTCCCAAGAAGATAAAGTGGCTCATTCGTTAGGAGAGCATATTCAGTCTTTTCAGGAGCTCTCTTTTGCACAGCTGTTATTTGGGAACGGTCAGGTGAAAAATCCTATTAGCCTAGAAACAGCCATGAATGTCCTTCAGATTCAAAATCTGCAACTCCCATCAGCTGATAAGAAAACGAATGAGTATAACTTATCGGAAATGCTTTCTGTGGCTATGATGCTTCCGATTTCGAGCTTTGCGCTTGAGTTTATCCATATGGATCGAGGACTGTTTAAAGTGGTCCTGCTGGATGAAGCTTGGGCGATTTTAAACACGATGCAAGGGAAGCACTTAGCATCTAAGTTGGTTCGGGAAGGACGTTCGATGCAAGCTGCTATCTATCTAGTCACCCAAAATGCGGATGACCTTTTAGATGAAAAGATGAAAAACAACATTGGAATGAAATTTGCTTTTCGTTCGACCGATCCAAACGAACTTAAAAACATCTTAGAGTTCTTCAATCTCAAAGATACGGAATATAATCGATCTACTTTACAAGAACTTCAACCTGGTCAATGTCTGTTCCAGGACATTCATGGTCGTTGTGGCGTCGTAAGCATAAACGTCTTGTTTCAAGATATACACGATGCCTTTGATACAAGACCTCCAGAACAGAAAGAGAAAAAAGAGAAGAAGGAGGTTTTGGTATGAGGTTCCAACTTCTTATTTTGGGTATAGTTATAGTCTTACTTTCAGCTTGCGGGGATTCCGAAGCAGAAGATCGTAGGGAAGTGCCTGTTCAGTGGGCAACATCATATGTTCAACAAGATCAAGCAGTTAGACGTGAATTGCAAGTAGATCCACCTGATAGCTTAGACGCTGATCAGGGGCCTCAAAACAATTATGAAGTTACCGATTATAAATTAACGGAATGGAAGTATGATGATGAAACGTATTTTTATGAGATTGTCTATTATAACGAACGTAATAAGAAATTCCGATTTTAACATTATCTTTCTTGAACTCTTACCCGTGTAAATCAATCAATTCGTATCCTAATTGTTCAATTTGGCTCTTAAAAATATTCCATTTTTCCTCTAAAAAGGTTAAAGGAACAAGAATATCAATGTCTTGTGGGGAAAATTTAACTCCAGTTACTTTCTCCAATCCTAATGAACCATATAAAACGGGAATGATATCTAACTCTTTATTAAAATTCTTAGCAATTTTAATAAATTCATCATATAAAATCATTATTTACCCCCTAGGTTAAATATGTACTCATTATTAAACTAACCTGCCTTTTAACGGCATAACTTACAGTTTCCAGGTGAACCAATTAATTTCCTGTTAACATAAAGCAACTTATCGGCAATCAAAAATCCTTAGATTCCATAGAATCCAAGGATTTTTGAATGAAACTTTCTGTTTGAATTTCTTTTCCTAATAAAAGAGTTGGAAATGGTTGTAAGGTAATGAGTTTTTTCATACAAATGTGTTGTTGAACAATAAACGTATTAATGGGATTCTTAACGAATCTTAAACCATTATTAAGGAAGGAGAAAAATCATGTCCAATGAAAGTAATCAAAATCCGATTGGGGCTTGTTCGAAAGCAGAAGGATTAAGTACAACGGCTAATGGGACAACTTTCCAGGATGAGGAAGGGACTTTTGAATGAATAGTTCCGTAAAAAACTTTTGTGTCGGTTATTTTTGGAAAGGAGGAGTAATGGTTAATGTCTGATCAGAAAGAGATGAAGTCGAGTGAACATCAGGAGGAAGAGGTTCAAGCCCAGGAAATAGGTACTTTGCAATCTCCAGAACCATGTTGTGCTAATGGGTGTATTATAACAGATGCTACAAACGGATGCTCCGTAGCAGAAGGAACTGGCACAACAGCGAGTGGATTTGCTTCTCATGCGGAAGGAAGAGATACAAGAGCATTTGGGAGAAATTCTCATGCGGAAGGGTTTCGAACCACAACAGGAGATGAATTAGATCCAAATCAAGGCACAAATGCTCATGCGGAAGGCAGAGATACAACTGCTAGTGGAATCATCTCTCATGCGGAAGGGTTAGGTACAAACGCTAGTGGATTTGCTTCTCATGCGGAAGGAAGAGATACAACTGCTAGTGGAAATATCTCTCATGCGAAAGGGTCAGGTACAAACGCTAGTGGAAATATCTCTCATGCGGAAGGAAGAGATACAATTGCTAGTGGAAATATCTCTCATGCGGAAGGAAGAGATACAACTGCTAGTGGAAGTATCTCTCATGCGGAAGGGTTAGGTACAAACGCTAGTGGAAATATCTCTCATGCGGAAGGGTCAGGTACAAACGCTAGTGGATTGGCTTCCCATGCCGAAGGGCAAGGAACTGTTGCAAATGCAAACTTTGCTCATACAGAAGGCCTTAATACAACGGCTAACGGTTTGGAAGGGGTTCATGTGATGGGCCAAGATGGCGGTCCAGATCCTTTGAATGATTTGGATTTTTCCTGGTATCTCGTAAATGGTGGATTAGGTGGGGTTGTTGCTAAAATTTTAAATGACGGTTCTGGTTTTTTTGATGGCGATTTAACGGTCAATGGAAATACAACACTAGGAGATAACGTAGCAGATACAGTCAACACGAGTGGAGATCTAACCGTTGGCGGTAATGAAACCGTTACTGGCAATGAAACCGTCCAAGGCGATTTAACGGTTAATGGGAATACGACTTTAGGTGATGCTGCAACGGATACAGTCAACACGAGTGGCGATCTAACCGTTGGCGGTAATGAAACCGTTACTGGCAATGAAACCGTCCAAGCCGATTTAACGGTTAATGGGAATACGACTTTAGGTGATGCTGCAACGGCTACAGTCAACACGAGTGGCGATCTAACCGTTGGCGGTAATGAAACCGTTACTGGCAATGAAACCGTCCAAGCCGATTTAACGGTTAATGGGAATACGACTTTAGGTGATGCTGCAACGGCTACAGTCAACACGAGTGGCGATCTAACCGTTGGCGGTAATGAAACCGTTACTGGCAATGAAACCGTCCAAGCCGATTTAACGGTTAATGGGAATACGACTTTAGGTGATGCTGCAACGGCTACAGTCAACACGAGTGGCGATCTAACCGTTGGCGGTAATGAAACCGTTACTGGCAATGAAACCGTCCAAGCCGATTTAACGGTTAATGGGAATACGACTTTAGGTGATGCTGCAACGGCTACAGTCAACACGAGTGGCGATCTAACCGTTGGCGGTAATGAAACCGTTACTGGCAATGAAACCGTCCAAGCCGATTTAACGGTTAATGGGAATACGACTTTAGGTGATGCTGCAACGGCTACAGTCAACACGAGTGGCGATCTAACCGTTGGCGGTAATGAAACCGTTACTGGCAATGAAACCGTCCAAGCCGATTTAACGGTTAATGGGAATACGACTTTAGGTGATGCTGCAACGGCTACAGTCAACACGAGTGGCGATCTAACCGTTGGCGGTAATGAAACCGTTACTGGCAATGAAACCGTCCAAGCCGATTTAACGGTTAATGGGAATACGACTTTAGGTGATGCTGCAACGGCTACAGTCAACACGAGTGGCGATCTAACCGTTGGCGGTAATGAAACCGTTACTGGCAATGAAACCGTCCAAGCCGATTTAACGGTTAATGGGAATACGACTTTAGGTGATGCTGCAACGGCTACAGTCAACACGAGTGGCGATCTAACCGTTGGCGGTAATGAAACCGTTACTGGCAATGAAACCGTCCAAGCCGATTTAACGGTTAATGGGAATACGACTTTAGGTGATGCTGCAACGGCTACAGTCAACACGAGTGGCGATCTAACCGTTGGCGGTAATGAAACCGTTACTGGCAATGAAACCGTCCAAGCCGATTTAACGGTTAATGGGAATACGACTTTAGGTGATGCTGCAACGGCTACAGTCAACACGAGTGGCGATCTAACCGTTGGCGGTAATGAAACCGTTACTGGCAATGAAACCGTCCAAGCCGATTTAACGGTTAATGGGAATACGACTTTAGGTGATGCTGCAACGGCTACAGTCAACACGAGTGGCGATCTAACCGTTGGCGGTAATGAAACCGTTACTGGCAATGAAACCGTCCAAGCCGATTTAACGGTTAATGGGAATACGACTTTAGGTGATGCTGCAACGGATACAGTCAACACGAGTGGAGATCTAACCGTTGGCGGTAATGAAACCGTTACTGGCAATGAAACCGTCCAAGGCGATTTAACGGTTAATGGGAATACAACTTTAGGCACTGGTGGAACACCAATTGTAACACATTTAAGCGCTACTGAAAGTATAATCTTTCCTGATATTCCTGCTAACTCAACGGAAGATCAACCTATTACGGTAACAGGTGCGGCACCTGGTGATAATGTTTATGTATCGCCAGCAGCTGACCCAGGAGCAGGGTTAGTTTGGTCTGCCTTTGTAAGTGCGGCGAATACTGTGACGATTCGGTTGGCAAATGTTACAACAGCCGTTATTACTCCAAATGTCACGGATTGGCGAGCAGATGTATGGAAGCATTAAAACCCAACCAATTGTCGGAAGCAACTAACCAAAAATATAACTGGGAAACTTGGTAATACAGCAGCCTCTACGGAACTAGAAAAGTATTAAGAAAGGAACGCCTAAAAAAAGAAGTAACCAACTTCCAATCCATTACGTAAGTATCAAATAGATTCTTAAAATGTACCGTGTAAAGGACAGCTTTAATAAAGGTTACGCCACAGGGAGAAGATGATTTCTGTATTGAACAGGGGTCATCTTCTTTAAGTTCCATTGATATCTGAAGTTGTTATAGTATCCCATATAACTTCTCATTTCCTTTTTAAGTTCTTCTAGAGAATGACACTGTTTTATATTAGTTTCATCCTTAAAGTGACCAAAGAAGGACTCTTGTGGGGCGTTATCCCAACAGTTTCCTCTTCTTGACATTGATTGATCTAACCCTAGTTTTTTTACATGTTTTTGAAAAGTAGGACTCGTATAGTGTACTCCTTGATCAGAATGAATAAAGGATCCTTCCGAAAACTTTACTTTTCCATTCTTCTTTAACTTTACTAATGTGTCAGTAGCTAAATCTAAAGTAAGTCGATTGGACACGTTATAGGCCAATATTTCATTTGTTGAACTGTCTTTAATAGTTGATAAATAAGCTTTCTTTCCCTTACCGTAATATAAGTATGTAATATCAGTAAGTAATACTTTACCTGGGATTTATTGTTTAAATTCCCGGTTTAATAAATTAGGCCCTACCGAGTGTTCTGATGTAGCTTTCAACATTTTTTTATAAGGATTGGCTCTTGTAATCGGGCATACAATGTTGTATTTTTTCATAATTCTTCGAATTCGCTTTAAGTTGTAAGTAATATGAAACTGTCTTTCTAACGTCATCTTAATTTGCCGTGCACCTTTATGACGCCGTTTAAAGTGAAAGGCTTTCAAGATATTGTCTTTTAGTATCAAGTCCTCTTTTTCTCGTCGTTTTCTTCTTTCTTGAGACTCTACAGAAAAATAATTATAATAACCTGAACGAGAAACTCCCGAAATTTCGCATAAGAAACTCACCGCATTTTTAAGTGCGTACTTTTCAATCACTGAACGTATTAACCGAAACTTCTGTTTAACAGTGACATTTACTCGTTTCCCTCTAACCCCCTTTCCATCATATCTAACTTTTTTAGTAACTCATTCTCAGCTTTCAAAAATTGAATTTGTGCTTCTAATCTAGCATTTTTTTCTTCTAAGGTAAGCTCTCTCTTAGTTGGCCTACCTGAATTATCTTTACGCCTATCCTGCAGTCCTAAAGAGATTTTTATATCTGAAAATAGGAATGGAAAACTACCACGACAGATTTTTGAGGAGAATGGTTTTGAGGTTGAAGTCCTTGGTATAGTTAGAGTTAATAGGGCTGCTTCTAGATGGCGTGCGTCTTATAATAAATTAGAAGGTAAAGGGTAAGAGAGAAGGCCCAAAAGAGGGCCGTTTTTATTCACAACCAATTCCATCCCCGTCACGGTCAAGGTGTGATGCATACTCAGGATCTCCTTCCCGAACAGGGGCAGCTCTTGCATCTCTAGCAGCAGTACAGTTTTCATAATGTACATTTTCTTCAGAAGAACCTGAAGAAGATCCTGAGTCATTTGAGGAAGAGCTTCCTGAAGAACTGGAGCTACCAGAAGACCCTGAGTTATTAGAAGAGCTTTTTTCCTCCGCAAAGCCATCATCAGTTACATAGCCATCAATGCTCCAGATACCCTTATTTTCCTCTTTTGCTTGATCTTCAGCAGCCTGTAGGGTATCTGAATGTGTGTAAGGAGGGTCGTATACAAAGGCATAGCGAGCCAGCCCTTCTTCTAATAGCATTTCATTGAACAATTCACCATCTACCCAAATATAAGCAAGAAGACGGTCATAATGATCACGTTTTGGACCATCATATTCGAGCTCAACGTCTTTACCACTTAATTCTTCTTTAGCAAATTCGGTAGCCTCTGGTCCATATTCTTGAACAGGGAGGTTTGGATGATTGGTCTCTGGTGTATCGACTAATAGGAGTCGTATACTTTCTTCCTCTCCATGGACATTAACTTTAATAGTGTCGCCATCTACAATGGATGTAACTTTAGCACTTTCATCCTTATTAACAGACTGTTCTTGTGGTTCGTCCTCGGATGTGTCTGTGTTTTCTTCTTCCTCATCTGCTTCATTTTCTTCCTCTGTCTCTAACTCTAACTCTTCTTCCTCTTTTTCTTCTTCAGACTCTGTATCATCATCTTCTTCAGTGTTACTTTCATTCTGCTGTTCTTCACTTGTATCATCTTCGTCAGATTCTACACTGGCAGTTTCAGAAGTTTCTTCTTGTTCTTGGGAAACTTCTGTTTCTTCTGTAGAGCCTATAGTAAAGCTACCTATAACTAGAATTAGACCCAGAGATATTATGATTCCGGGTTTCTTAGATTTAGCCCCCAAGTCTCTATTAATCATCAATTCATATGCTCCCCAGACAGCAATAGCTAATCCAATACTAAATAGTGGAAAGTTAATTACAAATGCTATAAATAAAATCAAAATAATAATTCCTAAACAACCATTCAAAATTCTTTAACCTCCTCGACGGTCTTGAAACCTTTAGTTTTAAGAAACTTTAGGTTATGTTCAAAGGTCTTTATAACTTCCAAAAAATCTATTTGTGTAAAAGAGAGTTGTTCTAAATCACTTTTTTTTATTAAAACAGATAGAATACAGCCATTGGTTTCTTCAGCTTCTCCATAAACATGAAGAAGGACCGAATCCAATGGAAGTAAAGAAAAGAATTCTCTCCCTATTCGAAGGGCACAACTGCAAACATATTCTTGATACAATTGAAAATGCTTCCCTTTTGGCATATTTTTTTGTGATAGTTTACCAGTTTTGGTGAGAGAGATTTCTTTGGCAGGGACAGCACTTTTATCAATGTGAAGATTAACAATGACAATGTTTCTATTTTCCTCAAAAGAGAATTTAATTGAACCACCTAATTCTGCTATATCTTCAAAAGGATTTTGAGTTTTAATTACCTTGGTCCAAGCTTCTCGATCACCAGCTAAAACCTTATATGCTTGGTCTACATCGTTTTCCCACTTTTTATATAATTCAAGGTCTTTTTCTTTAGCTTCAGGTAACTGAGATTTCATTTTTTCTATACGGCTTTGGGACCTGTTAAAAAATCGATCTCGAAAGGTTGGTTTGAAATTTTCAATTTGTTTATTTAGTTTTTTAACATGTGTTCCGTCCTCAGGAGGCGTAAAAGGAGCAGCAGAGAGGGAGACTTCCTTCCAATCAATCCCATCCGTTACCTCTTCGTGTAAGGATGTAAGCATAACAAGGTGATCTTCATACTGTTTTACTTGTTGTTCTGGTTGATTTTGCTGATGTTCTTCTTCCTGGCCTGTCATTCCTTGATGCTTGTTTTTATTACTTTTCGATCGGACATTTTTAGAACCAACCTGTTTATGATAAGAAACACCAGTGCCAGGTACACTGGAGCCAACAGAAGTTCTGCGTGAACTAGAACTTACTCTAACTGATTTTCCACCAACAGTTGTACTTACTCCACGTTTCCCAACATTCAACTTTACTCCTGGTGCTACTTTTACACTTTTTCGAAACCTAAATGCCATCTTCTTTCGCACCTCCTAACTATAATTTCAAGACTTTGTTATCTTTCGAAATTTTGTCTCTTATAAAAATACTTAATTAACTCTCCTTTGCTCCCGATTGGACTGTTTTTCCTTTTTATATTTATCTAGCAATACAATTAAATTTTCAAATTCACCGCCTAAAGACTTGAACCTATAAGACCAAAACTATACTAAATATTACAGATTTTGTGTGATGTTCGACAAAAAAAGACAAAAATCCTTTCGAGCATAAGGTAATTCTTCTTTCGAAAGAAACGTAAAAAAATCTGTCTGTTAAAAAATAGGAGATATTGATTTAAATGCAAAAATCATTGATTTGCAAAGTGAAGTATATGACATGTTAGAGGAAAATCAAAAATTAAAGGAAGAAATAAAAGAATTAAAGCGTGAAGAAAATATGATAAAAGCCTTTTTGTGAAGGGACATTTCTATTTCTCATATACGACAAAGGGCAAGAAGAGGGTCCTTTTTGTACTTCATGTTGGGATGACAACAAAAAATTAATAAGATCGCATATTTCTGACAGTTATGGTGTTGATATAGCTTCTTGTCCAGTGTGCAATTTTTCATCGTCATATATTGAGTAGCATTCTAAGGGATGATTTTTCTGTTGTTCCAAAACAAACAGATGTAAAGTGGTAGAAAAACATATTAGAGCGGAAAAAAATTACATCAAAGGCCTGTGAAATATAAAGAGATTGCGGAGAAGTATGATGTCTCAATTAATACGGTCAAATCATGGAAAAGGCGGTACGGTTGGAAACGAAAAAAGGGTGCACCCAAAGAAAAAAGTGTGCACACAAAAAAGCAGCACCGAAAGGAAATAAAAATGCCAAAGATAGAGTTTATCCTAATCAATATCTTTATAAATTGTCGTGGAAGAGAGAGAAGATGTATAAATCTTCATTATTATATGTTTAAATTTTAAATTAGTTTACATAAGATATATTATCAGTAGTAACAAACCCATGAGCTATTTTGTCTCAAAATCATAAGATTACTTGATATTTTGAGATTTAGAAAATCTTAAACCTCTTTCTTTAGCAGAAGAACCTTAAAAATGTATTTGCATTTGAAAGAAGATCTAAATAATCTTTTTCAAAGAAATCATGCAGAATTACAAAATTCCACGGCTTCTTGATTTATAATTTTAGCTTTAATAAGGATAAAATTTAGGATGATCAGGCCTTATACTTTTCTTCTCCTCCTCTGATTTTTTAAAAGATTGCATTCCCCCTAATTCGCTATTAAATACGACACGTCCTCTCAGGCATCCATGTTGCGTACAACCGTCCAATAATGGCTTCCCCTTCCGCCGATTTTATTACATGGTGAAAGCAGTATTGTATTTTCTACCAGGGCCTTTTTAAAAGGGTAACTGAATTGTTTTCTATTAACTATTAATAAAAACTGTTACGTTTACGTATTACGTTTTTTTATTCCGTTTCTGTTTTACCTTTCAATTCCTATAATGACTACTGTGTAAGTAATTACAATTAAAAAGATATGAATAAATACGTAATAAATTTTTCTACATTAACTTAGAGCATAAAAACCTGATTGAATAAACGTAAGGTATATTATTATTAATTATGAGAGGGCCACTGCGCAAGAGCTCAATACTGTAATCGATTAGGTTCGGCAAGCGCTCTCAACGTGATCGTCTTCATTTCCCCTTCCAATTCAGGGAAAATACCTTTCAGATTTTTCTCTAAATACCTTTGTGATCTTTAAATTTTGACCGTAATACATTTAATTAGTTCTTCGTGTATGTGAGAGTTACTCATTCCTTCTCCAAATTTATTCCTATATTATTATGAACAATAATCCTGTTTAAAGAAAAAGAATATAGTCAAGTCAGGCGAACAAAAATCTAAGGTGGACAGTATCCCGTCGTTGTATTGGACGCATCATGCAAGAACATTTCAGCCGGCGTTAAGTAATCTAGTGATCCATGAATTCGAATATGATTGAACCAATATGCACCTTTAAAAATTTGTCCAGTTTAGTGTTGACATACCAATGAGCAGCATTTAAACGTTTTATGCGACTTTTTGATCTTTTTTAGATGTTTGTGTTCGAAAAGCCTTTGGAAAAATTAAGGCTGAATTCCTTTATTTGAATGATATTGAAAGCTTTATAACACTGGGGTTTTTACTTTAATTTAACTTAAGTGAGGATTATGAAATCGTATTTAGTTATTAAACTTCACCTTGTGTTAGTACGTACACATTTACAAAGACTAACATGGATTGACTTAAAGTGAAGATTACTGCTACAAACGTCATTTCAATAAACAGGGGCGAACACATATAACAGTAAAAAAACTTTAATTATTTGAAACAGTGTAAGAAAAAATATTGGAAAATATTAGTTCAACAACACTCCCATATTGTTTGTACTCAATCAAACATTCAGCATTTAAAGTTAGAGAAGGGTTATTAAAGAATTAACATAATAAAAGAATCCAGCGTACCGCATGCATAATTGCAGTGGTACGCCAGATTCTTTTTCTTCCGTAAAAGCGTCCTTTAGTTAAGTAAGTTTTACTAATGCTGTCATACTCCTCCTGAACCAATTGTTAATTCACATTTTTTATAAAAATTCGTTTTAAACAAAAAAGGCTTTACCCCTATGAGGTAAAGCGCCAATTTGTAGGTAGAATAAAATAAGGCTAAAATCCGTTAACCTACCCTCTTCATTCCTTTAAAAAGAATTTCATTCTCTTCTAAAATCATATGTCCCATTTGGTATTTTTATTGAATGACCGTTTATTATAACTTCATCTTCACTTTGCCATTCAATATCTACACTATCCTTATCTTCCCAGTAAATGGTTTTTTTACGATTTTTATTATTCCACTCCAGTTCCCCTCGAATAGCATATGGAGTTGTAGCACCTCCATTAGTAATATAGGCATTAATCGTATAAGTTTCTTCTGGTGAAACTTCTTTCGTAACAAATTCCCCTTCCGGAAGACGATCTAAGCTAAAAAATGCCCAATAAATGACATAAGCAATTACTCCAGTGATTATTAATACAGTTACTAAGAGGAATAACAAAAGTTTTTTTTTGGTCTTAAGCATTCAAAACACCCCAATCTAAACGACTAACAGCAAGAAATTTTTTAAACCAAACAAAAAATTACCTCCAATTTCCACAGCTTTCCATGATTATATGTAAACATATATATTTACAACTTGAAATGCTCACAAAGTACGAAAAATAAAAACCCTATACAAATTAATATTATGAATAATTACGCTTTCTATAGCCTTTTCTAGTATCAACATTAGTACAAAAAATTGTTAAAAATAGCATTGTAAATTATTAGCAAAGTCCTTCTAGAATTTTTAGTTAATATTTATTGTTTTAGTTATGCAGTAATACAAATTTTTGTAAAATATTGAAAGAAAATGGAGATTCAAATACAGTAGTATTAGATTGCTAAAAGGAGGAATTATATGAAAAAATTATTTTCTACTTTATTAGGTGTTGGTATATTAATAGGTTTTAGTAGCAATACTGATGCTGCAACAGATATTACTTCTAGTTTTTCACAAACAACACTAGAAAATGCAGCAGTAATAGCTTACTATGCCTACAATGAAAAGGAGTATGGTTCAACATATCCTCTTGGTACAGGGGAATTTTTTGCAGAAAAGGTGCGATCTGGCGGAGATTGGGACTATAAACGTACATATTTAGGTAGCTTTACTTTTGATGGTAAAACTGTAGATGGAGAATACTTAGGGAACATGCATTATGGTTATACAGGAAGAGCAGCAGGATTTTCATCTGCTTTATTAAGAACAGCTGCTGGAGCTTATCAGATTTATTCAGGTACTTCTTATCTTGGTTGGTATAAATCATATTTTGATGATCCTGATGATCAAGAGGCCATTAATGACGGTATAAGTTATTGGAATTTAAATACACTTCCCATCTCTTCCTTTTCACAAACTAATACTTACACAATCATGAACGAAGGTGAAAATCCTTTGTTTGATCATTTAACAGAAGAAAAGAAAGATGAAATTGAATCTCAAGTTGAAGAGGATGTAGAGGAATTAGAAGAAAATAATCACGAACAACGATAGATTTTTTGATACACATGTAGCCATTAGGATATGTAATTTATCACGAGTAATATTTAAACATAAGCCCCGTCTAAATATAGGACGGGGTTTATTCTTGTTAAAGAAATGTAAGATTTCGTTTATGATATCTTTCTCATTACTAATTTATTTTGTTGTGATTTTTAATCACGTACATTCCTTCCTCATTTGTATCAACAGAAACATTAAACTCATCCCAATTTAGAGGTTGCATCTGTTAGCCAGGGAAAATACCTTTCAGATTTTTCTCTAAATACCTTTGTGATCTGTAAATTTTGACCGCAATACATTTAATTAGTTTCTTCTGTCTGTGAGAATTACTTATTCCTTCTCCAAATTTATTCATATATTATTATGAACAAAAATCTAAGTTCGGCTGACTTTGTTTTTAACAAAATATATCCCTTGAAGATTTCTTTTTACTAACTACTAAACGAAAAACAACACCTTAAAAGCTATTAATTTGTTATTTTCACCCTAACCCCATCCAAAAATTACAACGTTTCAATAAAACTGGATAACCCTTGTCCCACCTATTTCCTCTAATAAGTTTCAGTAATTCTGGTACTTTGTGACCTGAAAACAACATGTTGATTAACATGTTTTATTTCACAAATATACCCTCTTTAAGCTTTACTGTCTTTATTTCATAAGAATGAAATAAAGGGTGATCCGGCCTTCAACCTTTCTTTTCTCCTCCTCTAGTTCTTCTTGTATGATTTCTCCCTCAAATCCATCACCTTTGTAGGGATACAAGCTGTAAGTTCCATAGGCTTTTTTTTGACACCTGATGGTGAAATCGACATTGTATTTTCCTGAGCAAGAGCCCTTTTTAAAAAATAACTGAATGGCTTTTTCACTTTTCAGAAAAACTATTATGTTTACCTATTATAATTATGTTTTTTTATTCCGTTTTTGTTTTACCCTTCATTCTTTCTATGATGACTACTGTATAGGTTTTACAGTTGCAAAAGATGAATACGTAATAAATTTTTTCTTTCGCATCATCTCTGGTTGCTGCATGTTCGAACCCTTCTCGTGACCCCCACTGCTCTAAAGCAGTGGAGATCATTCATTTCAATCACTTAAAGGCTTGGATGTTGATGTCTTCTGCTTTTAATGCTTCTCTCAGTTGACGGGTAAAACGCAAAGCCTCTGGGTTATCTCCATATATACATAATGTGTCAGCCTGGAGAGGGATGGTGGTACCATCCCTTGACAATTTTTTAACAACTGGAATACAATATAACCAAATGACAGTCAGTACTGACAGTCTATAAGAATAAACTACAGTTGGCAGCGATTGACCGTTTTCATTATGCCGAAGAGATAACAAAACTTTTTAACGAGAAGCTCGTATGGGATTTGCAAACAGATTTGCTCCTGATCAGTCGAACATATCATGAAATTATGAATCGTAACCGGAAAATAATTATAATCAGCATCAAGGAGGAAGGTAATTTACCCGGGTTTAGAGAAAGAACACAAAAACATCCTCGACAATTGATATAAATTTTGACCAATTACTTTATGGCTATGAAAAAGGAAGGCTGATTCGAACGGCCCCAGAGCTACAGGCGTTGTCGTTTATGATGCTGAATTTCGGCGCCTTTATGAACAACCTGGATAATGATATGAATTTTCCAATGTTTCACTTGAAAGGTTTATAAAGTACTCAACTATTCAACAGGGCTTTAACCCCCTTATATTATTTAAAGAAAATGTCAGTCATTACTAACTGTCATTTTGTAGCAGACTTTTAATGGAGGTGTACTTTTTGCAAAAGAAAAGATCATATTAAAAAACTATGAAAGAAATATTAAGATTTAACCAAAATCACTTGAGATTTTGCGTTTTTTATCTAATATTAACAGAACTACAAGCAGGAAAGATATTTTTAATTTAAGGAGGTTTTTTAAATGAATAATAAACCAATAGTGTGGATTAATGTATTTACTGCCAAACCAGGTAAACTAGATGAATTGGTCGCTATCCAATCTGAAGAATTATTAAACTTTAAAAACAAAAGTGTACCTGGTTGGATCAGTAGTCGTTGGCATCGTTCAGTCGATAATAACAAGGCAATTATGGTGACTACCTGGGAGAGTATTGAATCTCATAAAAGTTGGTTAGAAAGATCTCGCTTTACAGAACATCTAAACAAGATCCAACATCTGATTGAAGGAACAGAAGGTGGGTACTACACGTTGGTGGAAAACATTGAAAACTTATAAACTCTTAAATTATAGACCTTTTGATTTAATCAGTGATCTCCTTCTGGCTACTACACTATTTAAGCAAGTTAATTGATGTCTTAAAAAATGACATGTTTAAAGGAGAAATGTTTTTATGACTAAAGAAAAAGTAGCAATTATTACAGGCGCTGGACGCGGAATTGGCTCGGCTACAGCGAAAGAGTTAGCAGGCATGGGTATAAAAGTTGCAATTAACTACTTATCTGACCATAAAAGTGCAGAACAAGTGGCAAATGAAATTCGATCGCATGGAGGAGATGCTGTTAAAATTCAGGGAGATGTTTGTAGTGCTGAACAAGTAACCCTTATGACCAATCAGATCCTTGAACATTGGGGACGGATTGATATTTTAGTTAGTAATGCCAACATCCCTTTTGTTATAAAGCCTTTTCTTAATATTACATGGACGGAATTTTCACAGAAACTAAATGATGAAATCAAAGCTGCTTATAATCTATCGCAAGCAATTTTACCGGTCATGAAGGAAAACAGATATGGACGGATCGTCTATATAGGAAGTGCAGCTGCGAAAATTCCAGGAAAAAACTTTATTACTCATGGAACAGCAAAAGCAGCACTTGTCCAATTTGCCAAACAGATCGCCCAGGAATTTGGAGAATTCGGAATTACTGCTAATGTGATTTCACCAGGATTAGTAGAAACCAATGCTTCAAGAGAGCAAGTGAAACAACTTAAGTCAGAGTTTACTGCATTGACACCGCTGAAAAGGATAGCTCAGCCTGAAGATGTTGCTAAGGCGATTGCGTTATATGTTAGTGATCGATCACAATTTATCACTGGTTCATATATACCTGTAGATGGCGGTATGTATATGCTTTGACATTTTTGCCCACATCAATTGAATAGCAGATATGGCTCAAGGATGTATTATTTTTTTGGTAAATCACAATCGTTAGCCATGTGCCTCTATTCTCAAATAAAAAAATGTAAGTGCTTAGCTCCCTCGAGGAACAGAATGAAACCGTATTGCAACTAATCTACAATTTCGTATTGTTTTTTGCAACCAATATGGCTTTGTGGGGGTAGTGACAGGATATTGCCATCACCCCCTTCAGCCTAAGGTTATTCCCAATTAGTCATAAAACCATACAAATGATTCTCCACCTGAGTATTTTTTTAAATAAAACTCGGCTTGATCCCCATCTACATATTTACCAATATCTTTGAAGACATGACAACCATTTGAATCGAAATCATTACTACCTGCTGTTTTAAAGTAGAGACCTTTAACACCATTAGAATATACGACATCATCTCTATTAAATGGATCTTCTTCATATAGCCGATAATAACCTGGTTGACTATCAGAACTGAGGCAAATTTTAAAAGCGCCTCCACCAGATAGCCAGATGTCTGACTCATCGCTAAATCTGTCTCCCCCTAGTAAATCCCATTCTCCTGCTCCAGCAGATGCTGTCGAAAACGGAATAATGAAAGCAAACGTTAAAACGAGAAAATACCTCTGGATCCTTTTCCCTTTCATCATGAACTCCTCCTTTTTTTAAATATTCATATGTTTTACGCTACTCATCAAGCTGTATTTTACCATGTTTTTCCTATCAAATCTTCCAATAAAATACAGGATTAAGATATAATGTGAATTTTAGTGATAAATGGCGTATTATTTTCAGGATTATTTGTCGTAAAGAGTTAATTATCTGGATAGTTCCAGCGAAGCTGTCACCAGGAGCAAAATGATGGATTGTATTACAAGCGATCTTTTCATCATGGGGTACCGCCAACATTTTAACGAAAATATACGCTAAAACAATATTTGGAACATACCTTTTTATATTCTTGTGTAGAAACTAAGCAGTCATAGCCTTGACATGGTTAATGATCTACTTATTCTTAGCAATCTACCAATAACTAAACGTCCACCTAGCTTTAGCGGTGGACGTTTAGTTATTTAACAAGGTAATGTGGAGCAGCAGCATCAAAAATTTCTTCGCGATTTCCTGACAAGGGCGGATAAATCTTTGATTGGTTCGTGTTCCGTTTGGTTCTTTTCGCTTCTTCTCCTTGATACTGAGGAATTCGATCCCAACCATTCGTAAACAGAGCTCCCCATTGACCTAAATCAAGACAAGTCACATAACGTTCTTGTTTGTATGGAATTCCTGTCAATCCAAGCAAATCGCATACAACGTTATGGCCGGCAAATTTCCCCTGAGGCATTGCATGCTGACAAGACATCAATGATATATGATTTTCATCGGTTTGTGCTCGAGCGGTATCTCCAGCGGCAAAAACGTACGGCAAACCCTCAATTCGTAAATATGAATCAACTGGCAAACGTCCCTGTTCATCCTTTTCTACTGGAAAGTATTTCGCTAATGGACTCGGCTTTATTCCGGCTGCCCAAATTGTTGTTAGAGAAGGTATACGTTTCCCTGATTTTAAGGTTACTCTATCTGAACCAATGGATGTAACTGTTTCATTTACATAAATTTCTATATGCATATCACCTAAAGCCTCTTCTATAATGGGTCGTGGATTTGCTCCCATGTCAGGACCTACGACAGATTCTCTTTCAATTAAGACTATCCTTACTTCTGATTCTTTATTTTCCTTCCTAGCAATTTCTTTTAAGCGAGAAGTCATCTCCGCAGCTATTTCAATTCCGGTAAATCCACCACCAACAATGACGGCAGTATATTTACCCTCTACGTAAGGTAAATCGGGTAACCCGTTAATATGTTTATCAAGATCAATAGCATCCTGATAGGTATCCGTAGAAAATGCATGTTCATACAATCCAACGATGTTAGGGCGAACTAATTGGCTGCCAGCAGCAAAGACTAATCGGTCGTACGTTAAGTCAATCTGCTCCCTATTTTGATGGATCATTACTTTTTGTGAATGAGTATCTATTTGTCCTACTTCTCCTTCGATCAAGCTGACGCCAGCAGGTTCAAGAACTTGACTAAGAGGGATCCGATAATGGTGTGGATCTTTTTCATAAAAGCGTGGACGTAAGCCTAAAAAGGAATCCCGGTTAATTAAGACCACTTCAACTTCATTTCCTTCGATTTGTAATTCATGAAGTTTTCGCGCAGCACCTACTGCACTCCACATACCGGCAAAACCTCCACCAATAATAACAATTCGTTTCACTTGAATTCCTCCTTTAGGTGTAGTCAGAATTTATTTGATATTTTTACTTCTCAGGATCATAATCAACATTTTGGAATCTGTTTTGAAATTTTTTAGTAGGGTGGATAGCTATGTTGCCCGAAAGTAATAATTCAGTTACCACGAATACTGTCGCTGTAATATCAAAAATAGTAACAGATTCATTTTAAAAAACAGCAGCTAATATATATCCATAAATTGGAGTCATGAATAACCAAGTGTTAGCCCTTACCGTATCCTGTTTCAACAGGTAAAACCAAAGTAGCATCGTACCAATTGAAGTAATAAACACTAACCAGATTAACGATCCTAGTAAATTAAAATCCAATTTTAAAAAGTAATTTTGTTTTTCGAGGATATAGGTTATAGGGATTAAAACAACTCCACCAATAGAAACTTGCCAGGTATTAATGACAATACTCGGAAGATTTAAATTGATTTTTTTAAAATAAACACTTGCAATCGCCATTGATACCATTCCTAGTCCTAAAATAATCAATCCATTTACACTTGCCTCACTGCTTGTGATAGATGGCCGCGTAGCGATTAACAATCCAATAGCTGCAACGATCATCCCTATCCATTCTTGTAAAGAAATTTTTCGTTTTAACCGTATATAGGACAAGAAAGCAACCACAAAAGGATTTGTTGTCACAAATAAATTAAATAAGCCTGCCGATACATTCCTGTGGCTTAGGCCATGGATATTTTTTATGAAACAAATAAACATAAATAAATAGCAAACCTCCAGCAATCAAAAAACGAGTGGTAGCCAATACCAAAGGGGTGGTAGAGTACAAGCCAAACTTTGTGGCTATCGCCGCAGATGACCATAAGAGTGTAAAAAATAAGCCCAATATTGTCTTCATCTTTTTGCTCCTTAAAAAAGCTATTGAAAAAATAACTGTGATTAAAGTTAGATCCACAGTTATTAGGGGGAACTTGGTCTATAACCAAAGTCTATATTTAAATTTTACATACACTGGATTAGAGTTTTTTACTGAAAATCAGAATCTTTTGACCAAATATCATTTGTTTGATTTGCTTTTAAATGTTTGTCTTTTGAACGACTTTTGAAGGCTCGTAAAATGAAATAACCTAAACCACCCCAAATTAAAACCATACTAAAAATCATCACAACGATGGCATCCATTGACATCAAAGTCATCCCCTTTCTAGGTTTAACCCGATTGTAATGGATTTTGAAGTCATAGTTTTTACCGATTGATAGGGATTATTTTTCTAAAATTGATTTTTTCGAAAATGGCTTGGTGTTATTCCCTCATATTTTTGGAATAAACGTGTTAAGGAAGATTGATGTTCTAAACCCACTTGGATAGCAATGTGTAAAATAGGTAAATCTGTATTACGTAGTAATTCTTTTGCTTTATTCAAACGTACTTCCTGTATATAGATTGAAGGGGATTTCCCGGTTTCTTTTAGAAACCAATCCGAATAATAGGAACGATTGTAGTGTTCAAGTGAAGCTAGTTTATTTACCGTAATGTTCTCATTATAATGATCATGGATATACCTAATAGATTTAGGTTGTTGTTCTTGAAGTAAATAATGTGAAATATAAGGATAGAGCTCCGTAAGAGCGGATCGATGTAAAGAATGTTGATCGATTTCATTCAGGATAAGATATCGAATCCCTTTCCATTGATTATTTAATTTATAGGAAACTCCCCTATTATGTAACTTGCTCTTAGTTAGCATAAAATGAGGGATATCTAAAATCAGAAACTCGTTACGTACAACTGAATGAAAAGTATGATCGCACTCGGGAGGAACAAAAAATAATGTTTGGTCATCTAGTTGGAGATTCTGTTCCCCTGCCTTTATCAAAAGTTCTCCTTGAAGAGGCAAGATTAACTGAGCATAACAATGAGAATGAGTGTCTTGAGTAGCTGTATAAGTTCTTCGTTCTGCTACAATTTTTTTGATGGTTTCCATTTTCAATCCCCCCAGTATGAAACTATTCTCTAGAGATTTAGATTTAAATAAACATCATCAAGATCATCTTGTGTCATTCCAATATAGGCTAGCGTAAACGCTTGGGGCCGAGTGATTAAATAATTTCTGTAGGATCGCAAGATCTGGAGGAGCACTTGCCATAAGTGATTATAGCTTTATCGGGGTATTGAAGTATTGTAGCATAAAAACCAGATAAGATGAAAAAGATGCCTTATTCGAGGGGACGGGCAAAAACACCCTAAATGTTTTCCATTGTATTTTCATTCTAAGGAAAAAAATGTAAGATATGAAATGAAGGGGGAATAAATGATGTGGAAAAAAACAATTCCTTTCTTATTAGCTATCCTTTTATTAACGGCATGTTCTGCAGATGCTGAAGGAAAAAGCCGTGATGTATTGTCTCCTATGAATGTCGATGGAGTTTCTTGGGAAACGGAAAAAGAAACATATACCTCTAGCGAAGTTATTTCTTTATCCCTGAAAAACGAGACATCCCATGTTATTTCATTTGGGACTCCTTACGCTGTTGAAAGATATGAGGATGGCAAATGGGTAAAAACGTCATTAACAGAAAACCTTCATTTTACACAGCAACTTATCACACTTCAACCAGGAGAGACTTATCAAACTACTGTTGATTTAAACGCTTTTGAAGATAAAATTTCCCCTGGTATTTATCAGGTTGTTAAAAACATTGACATCAACGGCGAAAAATTTAAAATAGGGGCAGCGTTTCAAATTGTAGAAACAAGTCGAAACGATGAATGTAAAGTCTGTGTCTTTTTGAATATTTAATTATAATAAAATAAAGAGCGTCCGCACTGATGGTTCACGTTCTCTACTTAGGATATAGATGTAGCTTTAATAAAGTTTGATTAAAATAATGCTAACAACCTTGATAAACGAACAAATAGTAAGAGCGTGTTTTGAAAAAAGATTGATCAAAACACGCTCTTATTGTATTTAATTGGGTATTTGTACACGGATTCACTTATCCTTGATATGTATGAGGTCGTAACAGCAAAACGCGGAAATGTAGCTTTGAATTAAAGTTTGATCAAAAATAGCGCATAAACCTGCATTGTATGGAAACTTCAAAGAATACATTTTGAAAAAAGATCGATCAAAATGTATCCTACAATTTTGAATACAGATGGAATTTTTATAAAAAAGTTTGATCATTTATAGCTGTGATCTTCCACAATATCGACCCTATTACAGAAAGAAGGTTATGTTAGATGAGCTTCCAGGAAAGGGTTCATAACCATTTTAACTGGAATCCAAAGCACCTGTTTTTGGTCTTTTCTTTCTATTTCAAAAATAATTGTTGTAAAAAAGTGAAGGAAGCCTATCGCCGATTGGGAATAGTAAAGATTAGTTGAATTTTGACCCTTTACCATTGATACATTTTCTTGTTATATAATTTTTATATTCCAAGGCATCCTTTTTTAAATCGTCATCACGCATTTTTCCTACGCCATGTAGCACAAATATAGGAAGATAAACACCTTTAATTTTGTTGACTGTCGTCTCGAAAGGAAAGGTAAGTTCTTCTATTGTATGGCCATTTAAGCCAGATTGCTGATAATGTTCTTCAGGGGAAAATGTTGAAACGGCTAACCCAAATTCTTTGTCCTTTAATTCATTTCCGTTTCGTCCATATGCCCAACCCTTTGTAAAAACTAAATCAAACCATTTCTTTAATAATGGTGGCGAACTATACCAATACATAGGAAACTGGAAGATAATTCGGTTGTGATTTTTTAATAGTTCCCGCTCTTCTTCAACATTTATTTCTTCATTTGGATATCTTTTATAAAGTTCATGAACCGTGATTCTATTATCTGTTCCCAACTCATTTTTCCTAGCCTTATTGATTCGTGATTGTTCAATATTTGGATGCACTACGATAACTAATATTTTCATGATATATCACTCCGTTTCTTACTTAGTTGGGATGCTTTTAAAATTATCCATCTGAAGCTGTGTATGAACAAAAATCGCTGCAACTCCGGCTATTAAAGACAGGACGGCAGTGAAGGTGGTCGCCCCAAACGCCAGTCCTGTATAATCGATGACGTAGCCAGCGCATACAGGCAGGGTGGCAGCTGGGATGTAACCACCGATATTGAGAATCGCGTTGGTCTCAGCCCTGCGATGCTCCGGAACATGAAGGCCGATGAGTGTCAGACCACCAAGTTGCCCGAGACCCTGACCAACACCAGCAAGAACGGCAGCGATCACGAGTAGCAGGGCAACAGAGGCGTTGACAGCTCCTGCCATACTGAGCATAGACAGGATTGTTGACGTTGCACCAATCAAGAAAATGGTACGCACGGGCAGCTTCTTGAGCATGAATTGTACACCGGTTGCCGCAAGGAACATGACACAGGCTGTGCCACCCGCAACAAGAGGGCTTGTTACATTCAGAAGCTTTGACAAAAGCGAAGGACCAAGGGATAAAACAAAGGATGTCGCAGTAATGCCAGGTGCGAAGACGGCAATCCCGAAAGCCAGATGCAAGCGATTTGCTGACGGCACACTTGGCATACGCAAACGCCATCTGCCCTGTTGAGGAGAGTCAATACGTCTTTTTGGAAGTTTACCCACAACAAGGTAGGCGATCGCCAAGATAACAAGTTCGACCGTGAAGATCGGAACCACTGGGCGGGTCATGACCTCAGCCAAGACACCCGCAAGCAGTGGTCCTAAACCCGCCCCCAACACCATTGTGACGGATGCGGCAAGCGAAGCTAGAGGCTTCCGTTCGGATCCGCCGACATCCATGACCGAGGCCATCCCCGCCGAGACGATGACTCCTACAGCAATGCCCGACAGAAAACGGGCGACGACAAGGGCGACCACCGAGGACGCTGTAGCAAACAGGATGCAGGCGAGGAGAGCTGCCGTCAGACCCGGGTACAGCACAGATTTGCGCCCGAACCGATCAGAGAGCTGGCCGGCGACAAGAAGCGTCACAAGTAGGCCCGCGATATAGGCCGAAAAAACCAGAGTAAGTGTACCATTGGAAAAGTCCATTTCCTTCTGCCAGTACACATAGAGCGGAGTGGGTAAGTTTGAAAGTATGAAGACCGCCGTTACCATCCAGGCGGTTACCCATATACGCTGGAGTTGAGTTTTTTCGTACTTCGTTTGATGCATTTCGCATGCCTCCTTTGAGATCCAGTTTGAGTAACCGGACGTTTAACGTTTGATACTTTTCGCAATCCGTGTATGTCCCCAAACAAGAGTAAAAGAAATTATCCCTAAGAAACTTTGAACAGATCTTAAGGATTTACTATTTGTTTTCATAATATGTTATATTGATATATAACTGAAATACACTTTTTTAATAAGGGGTATAACCAAATGGTTATGAATATGAACAACCTAAGAATATTTATGAAAGTTGCCGAAAAAATGAATATTACTGAAGCTTCTGATGAGCTGTTTATATCACAACCAGCGGTAAGTAAAGCAGTGAAAAATTTAGAAAAATCCCTGAATATTAAGTTGTTCATTAGGGATAAAAAAAATGGATTAATACTTACTGAAGTGGGGAAAGAAATTCTGATCCTGACGAGAAAAATGAAATTTATTGAGAACAAAATATATCAAGTTGCCAATAGGGAAAATAAACTTTTAAGCGGTAAAGTTAAAGTGGGGTCTTTTCCTGCTGTATCAACAAACATCTTGCCTAAGACCCTTGCTTTATTTAGGTCAAAATATCCACTAGTTAATATAGAACTCGTGGAAGGCACCTCCAATCAAATAAAGGAATGGGTAGAGGATCGAACGGTTGATATGGGAATCGTTTCATCTCCTTTTGATCCATATGAATTTAAAATATTAAACAAGGATTACATGGTCGCCATCATTCCAGAAGATCATGAATTAAATCAAGAAAAACAGATTCACCTGGAAAAGTATCAGAATGAAATGATCTTCTGTAAAGGTGGACACGAAATTGCTATATCAAAAATATTCCAAAAAAATAATATTGAATTTAAAGAGAACCTAACCGTCCAAAATGCGGAAACGTTGATTAATATGGTTAAAAATAACTTAGGTATAGGTATTGTTTCAAACTTTACACTTTCTTCTGTGTCACATCATTTAATCATAAAGGATATTAATCCAAGGATAACTCGTGATATCGGTATCATTACACACTCATTTGATGAAGTCACACCTGCAACAAAAGAATTCATTAACGTTATGAGCCAATATCATAAATCTGAGCCTTTTTCGACTGAAGAAATTGATGATATTAACGAATAAAAGCCAACTAGAAAAATAAATTTTCCGGTTGACCTTCAATGACCAACAACTCTTATTTAACATCCGGCCCGATTGGGGAACAAAAAATTCCTGCATATCAATACAGGAACTTTAATCAAAGTTTATTTTAAATCAACACTTAATTCCACCAACATCACTTAAGTACTTAAGTCACCTTTATGTTGACGAACAATAAAGTTGTTTAATTTTCTTGGCATAAACCTACAAAGATCCCCATTCTAAGTAGAATGGGGATTAAAATAGTTGTTTGATTTGTAATAGTATATAATTTATTGTGCTTACAAATTGTTGTGTCTCATCGGTGCATTTGGAGCTCGGCGACAGCCTAGCAGCATGCCAACCGAGGGGAGGCAAGGGGAAAAGGGGAGATTTTTAAGTGGTTTTCTTAAAAATACGACCCGGCCCTTACCGAACCGAGAGCCTTCCTGATTCCAATTGAAGAGATTTTTCTCGTTTTTGCTTCGCTATTTCCATACTTTTCTTAGCAGCTTCTTCAAATACATCTTGAAGCTCATTTACATCAATTCCCTTTGCAGATACTCCAGACGTTTGAAATAATGTTAGTGTTATCAACAAGGTTGCAACAAGTAATTTTTTCATTTTTGTCGCCTCCATTTTTTGAATTCACTCCCATTATACATTTTTTACCATAAGCATCAAGTATCCAAAAACGTTCGTTTTTGAGACAAGTTGTATGATCATTTGAAACCCCCCTGTGAATTTTAGAGATAAATGGCGTATTATTTTCAGAATTATTTGTCGTAAGGAGTTAATTTCTGGACCGTTCCAGCGAAGCTGTCATCAGAAGCAAAAGATATATTGTATTAACAAACGATCTTTTCATTGTTTTACTCTAAGTGGTAGCATCAGGCGGGACTTAAAATTTAAGAGTCACTAAATACAATAAAGCCTAATTTCTCCTTTAAAATGTTGAGAAATTAGGCTTTTATCACTACATAATCGCGCCCGCTTGGGATTGTGCTGATGTATGTACGTTAACAGCAAAGTACCTCGCACGTTGTAGCAAGTTTTCGAAATCTATGGCCTCATTATGGGGTACAAACAGCAAAACGCGGAAAAACAACGTTAAGAGTTACTTGTAAAAAAAGATTAAATTGTAGGTCGTATAAACCTTCATAAATTTACATAACACGTGTATGCTTCATGTGATAAAATCCCTTTTATTTATGCTATTTAAATTCATAACGTGGTAAATCCGCATTTTGTTGGCGATACCCCATTATGTGCAGAAATTTGTGAAATTTGCGGTTATAACTGTTTACAACATCCCGATAAACCATCACAACGATGTGGTCAAGTTTGCTTACATTGCGCTCAAGCATGTCGCAGCTTTGCTATGGCTTAACTGGTTGTTGAATAACTGTGAATAGAAAAGCAGGTGACGACATCCACCTGCTTTTTTCTAATTTATGAAGCCATTTTACGGCATTCCTCTGCACATTGACGACAAAATTTCGCACACTCTTGACAATGAGCATCTTGGAACTTCTCACATTCCGTTGCGCAGTCATCACAAATGGTCGCGCAAAGTTGGCAGAACTGTTTCCCATACATGCTTCCGCGAGACATCCATTGAGAAGCCATTGCACAAATGTCTGCACAATCCCTTAACATGTTAATACAATGTGCCCGTGCTTGCACGTCAGGTTCTTTAAAACAAGAGGTTAAACATTCTTCACAAGCTTGCATACATTGATTACAAGCATTGATACACGTTTGAAATTGTTGAACAGATGAATCGACAACACTTGGCATAAAGCAATTTCCCCTCCCTTCTATTTAACCCTCGTTTTTTAAAATTTGCTTATTTCGCATCATATATACATTGGGGGGATTAGACGAAGAAAAAAGAAACACCAATAAACAAAATCGCAGATAATACAGCTGCAGTCATATTGTAAGGCGTCATGGCACGTACATACTTCATATGATCAGCATCTGCAATCCCAGCAGACATGGCTGTCATTCCCGAAACAGGGGAAGTGACATCCCCAAATGTTCCACCGGAAAATACGGCTGCAACGACTAACGGAACGGAGCTTCCTGTCGTTACGGCCAATGGAATAGCGACAGGCATCATAAGGGCCCAAGCTCCCCAGGAAGAGCCAATAAAATAAGTCACAGCTGCTGTCACAGCAAATACGAGAACAGGTACCCATACGGCTGGTAAATTTCCTTCCAATGTTCCTTGGATTAAGGAAGTAAGCCCCAAATCTTGTGAGACATCAGAAATAGGCCAAGCTAAAAGTAAAATAATAATGGTTGCCATAAGTTTATTGCCGCCTTTTATGAAACGGTCCGTCATTTTTTTAAGCTTTAATCCCTGGACAAGATACAACCCAATGGAAGCAGCAAGAGTGACCAATAAGGATAAAAGCATCATTCTTGATGGTTCATCGCTCCCCCACATGAGGATAAAACTAAGTGAAATAAGAGTGATGATCGGGGCAAATAGATTTAAGAGACGAGGTTCTAATACCGGTTCTTCATGGTCCATCCCCATCTCCATCTTCATGCCGTGCTCTTTTTTCTCCCCTTTCATGGCTACCCCCATTTGGTCTTTTGCGCTTTCGGCTTTATCTTGATTTTCATCTCCGAATTCTCGTGAAAATTCGGTAGCAAATGCAGGTTTGTCCGGAACCCGACCTGTTCTATTCTTTGCGGTATCTTTTTGATCGATATTCATTAGGTTTTTCATGGTTCCAAAATTAAAGGCTGGTATTAAAGATAACAAGGCAATGGCAATCGAGAGATAGCTAAAAAAGTGAAAAGGAAGGGAACGGATAAACAAAGCTAGAGGATCACCACTTATCCCCGCAGCCTGCATTCCTTTATTTAACACTCCAATGATGTAGCCAATAAACGTCGTGGCCATTGGAATAAGAACAATCACAGGACTTGAAGAATTGTTTAACATGTAGGCTAAACGTTCTTTGGCAACGTGATACCGTTTAGCTAATGGTTTAATCATCGCACCACCAGCAACAACACGAAACCCACAGTCCATAAACGTAATCGGTAAGAGTCCCCACGATGTAAGCAGCGTTTGATTGGGTCCTTTAATGTATTGGGCGATCCAGCGAGCAAACGCCTGAACTCCACCAGATGCTTGAATCAAAGCGACTAATCCACTAAAAATATAGAGAAATAACAAAACATCCAAATTACCTGTATCGGTTAAAACACCCATTATGTATGAAACGGTTTGATTTAAGGATTCTACCCAAGAACCTGTGTATAAAAGGCTTCCGACCCATAACCCAATAAGTAAAGACGGGATGACTTGTTTTGTCCACATGGCAAAAATGATCGCTACAACAGGGGGAACGATCGATAACCATAGTTCAGTAGGCATAAGTACAATCATCCTTTCTAAAGGAACAATGACATGTTTGTATTATGCTCTACTGAAATAAAAAAATTCCCTCTTTAAGAACTCAAAATATAATTTTTAAAAAATACACGCTGTGAAATGTATTTTTGGCTAAAGATGATTTATATGATATTTGCGGATCATCTATCTAAAACGGTTAACCCTCTCTAGACATTTAAAGTGTCTTAATTATATTAGCGTTTTACTCAAGTAAAATGAATGCGATCACAACGAATTCACTGGATAACTCACTATTAGTGAAAATACATTCCCTAGACATCGTGCATAGGATATTTTGTAAATCTGTGAAAGGAATGATCAAAATGTACTATGTTCCTTATATGTATCCATACTATGTTAACGTACCTATTTATAACTATGGAAGACAGCCTGTGTACTGGACGACACCAGAAGAGATTGAACATGTAAACAGATTTGGTGATTGCTATTGGCAATCACCAGTCATGGGAGGAAGAATTGAATTAAAAGATTATGGAACGGAACCATTTGTGGTAAATATTGATGAGGTTACAAAGCAAAACAATACATTTCGTACCGCGTTATGGACCGGAGATCACTTACAAGTTACTGTGATGAGTATCAATGTTGGGGGAGATATCGGTTTAGAAGTCCACCCCACCGTTGATCAATTCTTGCGTATTGAAGAGGGGCAAGGAGTCGTTCAAATGGGGGATACGAAAGACCATTTAGATTTTGAAAAAAGAGTGTATGATGATTATGCCATCATGGTACCTGCAGGTACATGGCATAATATAACTAATACGGGTAATAAACCACTTAAACTTTATACTATCTATGCACCACCTGAGCATCCATTTGGTACGGTTCATCAAACGAAAGCAGACGCAATGGCAGCTGAAGAAAACTATGAATAATGGTTCAGTATTTTAATTCAAAAAGTATTATGGTTCAAAAAATCATCTTTCCTCATCGGGCGCTATTCCTGAAACAGGCATAAGCGCTCATTTTTCATTCTAGGGACAGATTCTTGGTGCGAAATGTTCCTGACTCAAATGAAATATGGTCACACAATTTCGATAAAGATCAAGAAGTATTAGGTTTCTAAAACTGAAGGGTTATGTCGAGGAGTCGAATGATGAGGTAACGCTCTGAAAGGCTCCCTCTTCGTCGAATAGTATGCTGTTTAGTAAGAAAAAGCGTATTATAAGCTCGGCTAATAGGTGCGAGAATTTACCGTAACAGTTTGGCTGACGAAATCCTCCCAAATGAACGGCGGGGGTTGATGGATATAAAATCTTACAATCCTAAAAAATCCCTATATGGAAGTGATTATAGCCTACTATTCAAGTAAACCTAACTTAATATAGTCTCGATCTAAAAAGTATCCAGTTACAGGCAACTTCTCACTCCTTTGGAATTCTTTAACTACAGCAACCATATATTTATCGTATAAACCATTACATGGTTTCCTATAATACCCAGCTGCTTTTAACCGGTTTTGTACAAGAAAAACTAAACTTCCATGTGATCCTTTAGCTAAAGTAGCAAAATGTTCTCCATTTGGGCCTGTAATAGGACCAACAATATGAACGGTAGTACCAAGGCTTACCTTTTCATAAATCCATTCAATATCCTTATTTTCCATACGAATGCATCCTGCACTAACATCTTTTCCTATTAAATGAGGTTTATTTGTTCCATGAATACCATACATCCCCCACGGAACATTTAATCCAAGCCAACGGGTACCAAATCCACCTCCCCACCCTCTTCCTTTCTGGTCGATTTCAAACGTTCCTACTGGGGTAGGTGTTCGTTTTGAACCTGGAGCAATTGGAAAAACCTTGACCACTTTTCCATCTTCTATGAGCTGAAGGTGGCGGTTCCATAAATCTATTTGAATGTTTATTTCTGCTTTTTCCTCACTATATCCACTACCCATACATAATAGAAGTAAAGCAATAAAAAGGATAGGTTTCATACGTCTCATCATTTCTCACCGGGTTTCTAATGGTATTATTGCTTAAAAAAATCCTATAAACGAATCTCCAACTAGTTGTCATTACTTATCGGAAATTTTTTGGTGACTAATCCCTCTCTTCTATTTCAAGAAACTTATTATTTTCTATCTTGTTTTTCCCATGATTTTAAAGATGAATAAGGATCAAAAGACCATTCACTGTAACCATTATCTCTATACATTCCGTAATGAAGATGAGGGGGAAATTTCCCTTCTGTACCAGGTTTGCCATAACCAGAACTTCCTACGTACCCAATTACATCTCCGGGGGCTACAATATCTCCTTTTTCCACCCCGTCTTCAAATCCACTTAAATGAGCGTAATAATTATACGTATTCGATAAGTCTCTAATACCAATCCGCCATCCACCAAACTTATTCCATCCTTTTAATTCAATAATTCCATGAGAGGTAGCTCGAACCGGGGTTCTATAGTCAGCAAAAATATCGGTTCCTTCATGGATACGGCGGCCTCCCCAACCGCGTTTATCTCCCCAAGTACTTCGATAGCTGTAATTATAATTTAAAGGAACCGGAAACGCATGTTCATCGTCTAAATCAATTCTGTTATATTTCCTGAAAATACGAGCATGACCCGTAATAATATTGATGGCTTGATCTCGATGATAATATTCCCAGAGGCCGATTTGGATGTTATCGTCATCGTGCCCATAACCTGAAAGGTAATTAGCAAAAGTATATAATACATCTGCGTCTTCATTAAGAGAAGCTTTTCCATTCTCGTTGCCATCCAAGCCAATTCCTTCAAATAGAGAATTGGCAAAAGGATCCTCAGAATCTAAATCGGGATTTAAAGGCCCTGCCCATTCTTTAGGTGAGAAATAAATATTTATAACGCCTTGTGACTCATCCCGGTCTTTTCTAGCACGGCGTAGCCCTCTTTCATATGCATCTACACCGGCCAGCCAGTACCAGGGGACTTGGGTAATAGCCTCCATGTCTTTATATAGTGACATACGTTCTTTATAGATGTCTTCTGATGATTTTTCTGCGGCTGTTATTTCTTGAATAGGAAAAATAAAAATTGTCATAATTAACGTACAAAAAATAAGACTTATTTTTTTCATGCCCATCTGATCCTTTATTGTTTTTTTCTACGCTTTAATTTTGTCTTAATCATTCATTTTAATAACGTCAATATCTGGAAACAAACATAAGATTTAGCATAGCAGCTTTAGAGCATATTAAAGTTTGTTTAATACTTTTCTACATACGGCTTTGGATCTGTTTGTAAAAGTACACCTTTACGAACATTGCACAAATCTTTTAAATCTATGAATTTAAACGTTCATAAAACTACAAAAAAATATTGCGAACGTTCGCATTTTTTCATATACATTTACGAACGAAAACAGGTATACTTGAGGGAGAAAAACCAAATGAAAGAGAGGTTACCCTTAAATGGAAAGTCGGCAGTACGGATATATACGAGTGAGCAGCAAAGACCAAAGTGAGAAACGCCAGGTAGCTGCAATGAAAGAACAAGGGATCAACAAACGTGATATCTTTATTGATAAAGTGAGTGGCAAAGATTTTCAACGGGATCAGTATCAGCTCTTAAAACGAATCCTACGCCAGGGGGATGTGCTACACATTCATTCCCTCGATCGATTCGGTCGAAATAAAGAGGAAATTGTGCAGGAGTGGAATGCCATAACAAAGGAACTTCAAGCCGACATTGTAGTGTTGGACATGCCACTACTCGATACCACCCAATACAAAGATAGCATGGGGACCTTTATAGCTGATCTCGTTTTGCAAATCCTTTCTTGGATGGCACAGGAAGAACGGGACCGGATTCGAAAACGACAGCGTGAGGGAATTGATGTGGCCATGCAAAAAGGAGTAGCTTTTGGCCGTCCTAAAGCAAGGATTACAGATGAATTCATGGAAGCTTATTATGAATGGAAGAGTGGCAAGATTACAGCGACGCGGGCCATGAAGCAAGCAGACGTTAAAAAGACCACTTTTTATAAATTGGTCAAACAACTTGAGGAAAAATAGTTGTAACAGTTTTTGCAAAAACATGGGAGGATTTAAAAACAACATTTATAACGAAAACCTTCATTATAATAGTTGCTAAATGAATTAATGATCAAGACGATTCCCCTTGTTTAACAACACAATAGGTCGGGGAAATTCCATAGATTCGATATGACATAAAAGATTCTCCTCGTATATAAACAGGACTTCAAAACCTCTTTCTTTGGCTTTGATCATTTGGTGGATAGCATTTTTCCCGGCCAGTGTCGTTTCAATCGAAAAGCTCTTCTCTTCCTCAATACACTCATAGACTAATTTTACTGCTGCTTTTCCTGCTGCGAATTGTTTGGTCTCGGGTGCTTGCGGATTCAACCTGCGAGCAATGGAATCCGGATCAATATTGATGTCTATACCTAACTTATCGATTAGCAGGTTACGTAACGTGCTTTTTCCACTCCCGTTGTTTCCAGCAAAGATATACATCATGGGAGGGAGCTTGGCGGACCTCATTAATTATCACCATTTGGCTTTTTGTCAAAATTCACAATGGTTCCATCCGGATATTCTTTCACGAGTCCGTTTTCTGTTTCGTAAACAATATATGTGTTGTTTGCTTTAGCATCGATTTTTGCTCGATCACCCGTCATCTTTACCCATTTATCTACCCAAGCAAATTTCCTTCCTTGGGATTCGCCTTCACGTTCTAGCATATAAAACACCACCTTTGTTTTATATATAAATTATATCAGACGACAGTACTGCTGTCATAAGTGTTCGTTTTTGAGACAAGGTCTATGATTATTTGAAACGCTTAAAAGATCCTAGTTTATCGGCTTAACCTAAGTTTCAAAACTCATATCAAAAACAAAGTCCCAATATGTACTTATTTTATCCTTTTTGATAACATGAAAATAACGAAAATCAAAAAGGGAGTTACAAAAAATGTTATTTGGCTATGCAAGAGTCAGTACCAAAGATCAAAATCTACATATGCAGTTTGATGCGTTAAAAAAATATGGGGTCGAAGAGAAAAATATCTTCTCAGAAAAAATCACAGGAACCAAAAAAGACCGGCCAGCATTTAACGACATGCTCAAGTATCTCCGTAAAGGAGATACCGTTGTCGTTTACAAACTCGACCGTATTGGCCGAAGTACAAAACACTTAGTGGAGTTAATCAATGACTTCCAGGAAAAAGGAGTTAATTTTGTCTCCATCAACGAAAACATCGATACCACGACAGCCATGGGAAAGCTTGTGTTCACGATATTTAGTGGACTAGCTCAGTTTGAACGGGACATTATTTCAGAAAGAACAAAATCCGGATTAGATGCGGCAAGAGTTCGAGGAAGAAAAGGCGGAAGACCAAGAAAAGACCAATCCAGGCTGGAATTGGCCTTTAAGATGTACGATAGTAAGGGATATAGCATTCAGGAGATATTGGATGCTGCTGGAGTAAGCAGAGCTACTTTTTATCGGTATTTATCTGAACGAAAGTAAAAAAATAAACCTATTGGATAGTTTTGATTCAAGATTTTCAACTCAATATTATAGAAGATGCTTTGCTACATAAATTACTATGAGGCGTTCTAGGGTTGAATAGACAGATTAAAAAGTGTGGAAATTCATTAAACTTAGATGATCCCTATATTACAGAAGATGAACTTAGATTTTTATGATAGTATTTACACTCATACTATTGAATGGGCGATTATAGGTAAAGATGAAGCAAAGGCTAATACTCAGAACAAAAAATATAAACATAACGTAGGTGAGATGTTAGATGAATTCACCACCCTATCTGAGAATAACTTTTTCTGTTAGTTCCTTGCTCCTCCAAGTTCAATGACACGTTTCATTTCTTCTATTTTTCCCATATGGATGGCCTCATGAACGATTGCAAAACCTGCTAATTCTCCAAAAGTTTCAAGTCCAATAAATGGTTCTTCTAGATTTTCATTTAACTGTTTAGCAGGAATTTGTTGGATACGATCCCACTGATCCTTCAGTTGTGTGATAAGTTCATCTACGGGAGGTACATCCCCTCCCCAATCGGCCGGAGATGTACCTCTTTCAAATAGTTTTGTATAAACTGCTGGAAGATGGAACTTTTTGTGATGAAAACCAAACATTAATTGCTCAGAGGCCGTAAGTACATGTCCGATATGCCAATGGATTGTATTGCTAAAACCTTCTGGCTGTACACTTGCAATTCCCCTTGGAACTGATTCTGCACTTTCAATAAACCAACTTCTCGTCAATTCAAATTGTTTAAACGTTAAATGGTTCATACATTCCTCTCCCTTTATTTTTTTACTAAGTTATGTCTATTTTACACTAAATCGAATCAAAAGATTTCTTTTAAATTGCTAGTTTTCTAGACCTCAGACAGATTTAAGTTTGGTTTTTATAAAAAAGTTTGATCATTTTCTACCTACGTTGTTCAACAATCGCGCCCTTTTCATGAAGACTTGAATTCAAGATAACTTTATAACAGTCTTCCGTTCTTGCCTCCGATTGTTGAAATACTAAGAATTGCGACTTGACTTAGAGTTTACTCTAACAGGTACAATACGTGTAATCCAATTTGAAGGGGGACTGATTATTCCATGTACTCAATCGGAGAGGTATCGAATCTAACAGGGATTACGACGTATACGCTAAGATACTACGAAAAGATTGGCGTGCTTCCTAATCCCAATCGTCAAGACGGAAAACGACGTTATAGTGACCATGATCTTAGGTTTATTCGTTTTATTCATGGATTAAAGCAGACAGGGATGAATTTGGAAGATATCGCGGCTTTTACAAAGGATGGCTGTCTTTTAAACCTTGACGATCAAGATATAGATACAAATGCTACGATACAAAATAGAATAAACATGTTAGCTCAACACATCGACCAATTAGAGCATCAAATCAAACAGTTAGAAGCGATAAAGGAGATTGCACAAGAGAAAAGTGATTTTTATTTAGCTATGTTGAAAGAGCAGACATTTAAAGCACACGATTAATACCATTGTCTTCGATTCAAACAAAGGAGGCATTTAGAATGAGCAATCAGACAATACGTATCGGTATCGTTGGGGGATCCGTAAACAACCAATGGGCCAGTCGGGGGCATATTCCTGCTTTACAACGTCTCTCGGAATATAAAATTACTGCCATCGGAACCACCCGAATGGAAAGCGCAGAAAAAAGTGCGCGGCAACTTGGGGCTACACATGCTTTTGCAGATTCAAACGAAATGGCCAACCATCCAGATGTAGATTCAGTAATTGTAAGCGTAAAAGTCCCCGGTCATTACGATCCAGTCATGTCGGCTCTCAATGCCGGTAAGCATGTTTATTGTGAATGGCCTTTGGGGTTAAACACTGCTCAATCCATTGAGATGAATAAATTAGCTAAAGCTAAAAAACTTCACCATGCCGTTGGTTTACAAGCCCGTCAATCTCCCGAAGTCAACTTTGTGAAAGACCTGGTTGCTCAAGGATATGTGGGGCAAGTTCTGTCATGTCATATGAAAGTCTTTACCACAGCAAAGGGCGGTACAACGAATGAAACGTATAAATATTTATTAGATAATACTAATGGTGCAAGCCTATTGACAATTAATTCAGGACATGCTATCGATGCGATGTGTTATGCTCTTGGTGATTTTGATGAGTTGTCAGCTACGATGGCAAATCAATACAAACAGGCAAAAATGCAGGAAACCGGTGAGATCATTGACAAGACAACTGATGATCAAATCTTAATTAATGGCACTTTAAAGAGTGGAGCAACCGCATCTATACATGTACAGGGTGGGGTGTCCTATCGAACAGGGGTTTCGTTAGAAATATTTGGTAATAAAGGTGTTCTTGTACTGTCCAAGGAAAGTACTCATGCTCAACTTCAGTTCGGAGATTTGAAAGTAGAAGGTGCGCAGCTTTCCATCGGTGGGAATTCTTCACTTACTGAATTAACAATCCCAAATAGATACCGTTGGGTCCCGGACACAATCCCTAAAGGACCTGTTTTAAATGTTGCTCAAGCACATAGGAAATTTGCCTATGACATAATGGAGGAAACCTTTCGTATTCCTAATTTTGAGGATGGAGTCAAATTGCACAAACTGATTGATCGTATACAAAAAGCTGCTGACACCGGTGAACGTCAGGTTCTCTAAAGAACACAAGCAATATTTCGGTTCACGTAGCAGTCCAAAATATAAAACCTGAATCTGAACTGTCACTATTTTATTTATCCTGTTGTTCGGGGTAGTACCAGCGAAGCTGTCACCACCCACAATAAGGAAATGTCAAGATTACAATAAGTTGTTTAAGTTTAATACTTCCAACACGCATATCCCCGTCCTGTTTTGGATGGGGGTAAAATAAAGTTGTTAAATTTTTTAATAAGGATAGATGCCTTAGCAATACAGTTATTTAAAAATATTAATTTTCTTCAATAATCGTCAGCAATAGGTAAGCGTTTGAAGTTATCTCCGGCTTTTCCCCTGCTCCACACGGAGCGTGCTAGTTTCCCAGCACTCCGCGTTCCATCTAACGAGATTATTTGATCATAAGTTCCTCGTTACTCAGTGATTGAGATCATTAGATTGGTTCAAGCTTACATTTTTCACGGTACCGGTTGATCTTATCGATCATCGACCATGTAAGTTGGAATCTTATCTTGAGTTCATCAATCATCTTTTTGTCCGTGCTGTGGATCAATTGGTGTATTCTCCTATGGAGAATACGAAGGTTATGAAATTGATCACTTCCTCCGAGGGTCAGTGGGATATAGTGATGACAGTGGACTTCCGTGGCGGGCAATTCAAAGCCTGTGATTTCACACTTTCCCATTTTCATGCTGTACCGACTGATTCGGTTATCCATATATTCAACGCTTCGGTTTGGAAGAGTTGATTTCATTAGGACCCCGATCTCTCGTTGAATGTCCGGGCGAAGTCTTTTGTGTATGACTTCTCTTCCTTCTTTAGTGAAAGGTGTCATCTTTGGACTAAATCCCATGGTATTCACCGTTTTCACATCACTAATAGGGAATAGAGACACACCGGCAATTTCGAACGTTTTATAGTTCAAGCTATACAACTTTTTATAGACCGGCGGAGGATTGGCCGGATGACCATATTTGCCAACTGGTCTGAGATGATTGTAGATGAACGCACCCAGATCATAGGAAAGACGTGCGAACTCCGGATTGACATGAGTGGCTCTGTTGAAATAATTATGGAGTCCCAGCACAAAACTATTGAATAAGAGGGCATTGAGAGCAGAAGGAGAAGACTTAATTCTTCGTATAAGCTTCTTCGCCTCTTCCTTGATTTTGCGCTTCTTGTTTGCTTTGATGCCCGTATGGGCTACTCGCTTTTTACCCTTCTTATTCGCGCGAATAGTGAAACCTAGAAACTCTGAATCTCTTTTACGCATGTTTACTATCTGTGATTTTTCCGGTGAGATGTCCAATTTCAGACGATCTTTCAGATACAGACGTGCTGCATGGTACCATTTTTCAGCCGTTTTCCCATCCTTACAAAGGATTTTAAAATCATCCGCGTAGCGAACGAGGTAGCCTTCTTTGAGATGGGTACGCTTTTTAGCAAGCCTTTCGCCTACTTTGGAATGAAAGAGTTTAGAAAGTGGAAAAAACTCCCACTGGCCAGCGATCCATTGGTCGAGATCATTGAGAACGATATTTGATAATAAGGTCGATAATAAGCCACCTTGAGGCGCGCCTTCTGTAGGGATACCCTCTCCATCGATTTCAGCCTTCAGCATTTTTGAAATACAGGTTAGGACCTTTCGGTCCTGAATTCCCATGTTCCATAGTTGCTTGATCAGTAACGTATGGTTTATATGGTCAAAGAACCCTTTAATGTCGATGTCTACCACAAAATGAAAATTGGCTTGATTGATCAAGAACTGGATTCTCGCCATTGCATGGTGGGCTGAGCGGAGTGGCCGGAATCCATAACTGTGATTATAGAATTGGGCTTCCGCAATTGGTTCAAGTACCTGCTTGAAACTTTGTTGAATGATTCGGTCGAGCATACAAGGAATACCGAGAGGTCTCCACTTTCCGTTATCCTTTTCAATCCATTTTCTTCTAACCTTTTTCGGGCGATAGTTTTCTAGCTTTTGCCGGACTTCCGTTATTAATTCTTCTTCTGACCACCTTTTCATGTCTGCGATGGTTTTCCCATCCGTTCCTGGTGTCTTTGATCCTTTATTGGATTTAATGGTACGATAAGCTAACAAAATATTTTCTCGGGATGTGATCACATCGAAAAGACGAGAAAATGATTGTTTTTCCAAGCTCCTTTCGTACAAATCAGTAAAGGTATCTGTCATATCGTAATAATCCCAATATCTTAAAGCTTGCACTGTGGCATCCCTCCTTGTCGGAGTGATGTTCCCACGTTCTTACCCGATCGGTGCAATGCACGTATGGAAAATGATCGTTCGTTTCGCTAGACTTGGGGCTGTTCCTCCACTCCCATTACAGGAGGTTCATTAGTCATGCCCCTACCCTCGCAAGGATAAATACATTTCGGTAGATACCTTATAGTAACCGTTTAGGGTGACAGCCCCTGTTACAACGTTCCTTGTTTTCCAAGTCCCTTACAACCTAGCTATCCTTTCTGAACTTAGGTGTTCCCTTGAAGCCTGTGAGCTGGATACCGCCATTGTCCGGTATAGCGTGTTTCATAGGGCGCATTTTTACTCCACGCCACTCACCCCCATCGTTAGATGGGCCATAGGTTTCCCTATGGTCAATCTTTAGACCTGTACATTCGGTTATTCGTCAGTTTCTTACGGTTGAAACTATTCTCACCCTATTCAGTTTTTCAGCCGTGCGGCATATCCGTTGGCATACCTTCTCTTTCCGAGTGGCTCCAGCCTTCGTTCTGCCGAATCTACCTGTACTTCAAACCCCATAACCTGTCAGTTACGACGCATGCAGGAGTATTGACGGGATGGTTTTGGGAAACGTGGTTCCGTCATTCCCATCCTCGGTTGTAAAGTTAGAATTAACTAGTAAGTAATCCTCTGCATTTCACGCTTCCAAGCGCTTATAGCAGAACTTGTCGAGCGGCGCCCAATTGTTGAATATCCTTTTTCTATTGAATAGTATCTTTGTACTGCGCAGCAAATGACTTTGTTTGGTTAGTTGTTCTTCTTCAAAATAAGCGCCTGTTTTTTAAATACATTATTTCACTAACAACCTTTGTTTGATGTATCATTTATTAATAACAATCGATAATTTATAACTCACATAATTGCTCATGTCTGTCAAAAATTCATCTAATATTTCATTGGATGGAAACTTACATTCAAGAAGATAACAACTTTCTCCACTGACTTTGTAGTTGTTTATGACACATTTATCTTGTTTTTTTATGAACGATAAATAAGGTTGATGATTTGTGCTTTTAGTAAAAATATGTATAATTGCGTGAACAGAATACCCCATTTTTTCTTTGTTAACTTTAATGGTATAACCTTCAATAACTCCACTATCTTCTAATTTTGCCACTCTTGCCGATGTAGCTGGTCCAGTCAAGTGGACTTTCTCGCCTAATTCCTTCATTGTAATCCGACTGTTCTTGGATAGTTCATCTATGATAAGAATATCCGTTTTATCTAACATTTCTTTAACTCCTTTCATAAATAAAGTCAAAAGGACAAAAGACTTTAATTAATCTATGTATCCCTCTATAGGTCATTGTTTAGAATATACATTGTTCAAAGGAATTTTCAAAGAAAAGGAGTTATTTCATATGAATATACAACACATTCGAAATGCAACAATAGTTGTAGAATACGCAGGGAAGAAGTTTTTAATCGATCCAATGTTAGCGGAAAAAGGAGCTTACCCACCTTTCCCTAATGCACCAAGACAAGATCAGAACAACCCTTTGGTAAGCTTGCCAACATCCATTGAAAATATTATTCAAGATATTGATGCGGTCATCGTCACTCATCTGCATCCTGACCACTGGGATGATGCTGCAAAGGAAGCATTACCAAAAGAAATTAAAATATTTTCCCAAAATGAAGAAGATGCGACAGAAATTCGAAACGCTGGTTTCCAAAATGTAGATGTTTTACAAGAGGATACAGTCTTCGAAGGTATCGAATTAATTAAAACTAAAGGCGAGCATGGAAGAGGCGAAATCTTAAAAATGGCTGGTCTGGTATGTGGCATTGTCTTCAAACACTCATCGGAGAAAACATTATATGTTGCTGGAGATACGGTTTGGTATAATGCAGTTCAAGAAGTAATCGACACACATAAACCGGAAATTATTGTCGTAAATGCTGGAGATAATCAATTCTTAGTAGGCGGTTCTTTGGTAATGGGTAAGGATGATGTCTATGAAGTACATAAGGCTGCTCCTAACGCAAAAATTATTGCTGTACATATGGAAGCGATAAACCACTGGACATTATCAAGAGAAGAACTAAAAAACTTTGCTAATGAAAAAGGAATCTCCTCTAATGTTTTAGTGCCGGATGATGGAGAATCATATACATACTAATTTAAAGAGGAGAGATAAGCAATGTCAGTTGAAGCCAACAAGGAGTTAATTCGTCGTTTTTATGAAACGATTGAACAAGAAAACTATGAGGCACTTAAAGATTTCTGCCATAAAGACTTTGTGTTTTATCCACAAATTGATACACCATTTCGAGGCGTAGAAGGTCTTAATCTGAAAAGAAAAACTTCGATGCCTTTCCGGGCTTTAAAATGCCAATTGAAGCAATGGTTGCTGAAGGGGATCAAGTAGCCGTTTATTTTATATTTGAAGGTAAACATACAGGTATCCCATTTTTCGGTATCCCTGCAACTGAAAAAAACGTTAGATTTTCACTTATGATGCTTTTGCGTATTATTGACGGCAAGATTATTGAAAAAAGATCTCACGTTGATGTACACAACATTCTTCGGCAACTTGGAGTTAATTCCTAAATTTTAATGAGACCTTATAAAAGACCCATTAAGGGTCTTTGATTTCTTTCATAGCCTATCTAGTTGTCAATACACTTTATTTTCATACCATCTTTAACTAAGGGGCTTTTTTCTTAAGTACATTCTTTCACAAATGCCTCTAAAATAGAAGTTATTTGTTGCGCAGTAATGGTCTACTACGTAATACAAGAGTTAATCCACAATCTGGCCCTTTAATTGAAGATTATATATATGAAACTTTTTTATCTATTAGTAAACTAGCCCATAGAGACAAAACAGATTAATAATTATATAAAATGTATGCTTTTAGATAAAAACTTACATTTTGTGTAACCAGAATGATATAGCGTGCAAAAATAAAAAAGGAAGCTATTTGTGATAAACGACTTCCTTTAAATCAACTGTCTTTTTTCTTTTTGGAAATGGATCGAATCATTAATATTCCAGATACGATTGCTAAGATCGATCGGTTATGTATAGATAATAGCAGATCGCCAAATTGAGGTATTAAAGGAACGGTGTTTATTAATGAAAAATAATACACACCAGGAATTAATGCAACGATTAAAAACAAAATAGGTAATAAAATATTTACATTCACTTGTTTTCATACAGCTAACCTCCAGTATAAAGCTTATACAAAGGCGTTTAAATAACCTTTATCGGAAGAGATTGCTCATACAAACTTGGATATAGTATCTCTGGATCCCTTATCTTCTAACATTTTTGAGGAACGGGTTATATTTTTCTCGGAAATGCTCCAAAAATACCTGCCAAATCGTTCGTTGTTAAAGAACATTATGGATAGTAATCATAATAGAGTTTTGTATGCTCGTGTAAAACAGTTGGGTAACATGTTGGACAAAATTTCCGGTTGAAACGAATTGGTTCGTTGGGCAGTAACGAGTTGACTTTTCCAAAAGTATCTTTCATAGGAAGTACAGATCTCCGTCAAAGGAACAACTCCTTATCATAAAGGCAGAATGTTGTTACAGCTTTCGTTTAAGCTATGCTCTGGTTTTGTCTTAGGACCGGGGGGTTCGCCTAATACAACGATAATGGCACATACTCGAATTTTTCGAATTTATTTTTTTACGACATAATAAACCGTCTTTGAGACATTCTAGAATACGAAGTCAAAACTCAATGGGAGGGAATAACCATGACAGTAGCAAGTGATCTAAAAACAACGGTAGCCAATCTAAAGAGTGCTCAAGCCAGCTTTGAATCGTTTGCGTTGGCAACCGAAAACGAACAAGCGAAACAAATGTATCAAAATGCGGCACAACAAGCACAACTACTGGTAGATAGTGTATCTCCACGCGTCCAACAAATTGAACAAGAAGAGCCTCAGTATAAAGAATAGAAAAAAGTTGTGGAAGAAAGGTTGACTGAACCAACCTTTCTTCCTGTTTATTGTATGGTAAATGAAAAATAAAAAGAGTGTTAGGAATGAAAATATTAAATATGTTGCTTTTAACCATCGAAGTCCCTCATAACAATTTTCTTTAGCAATTTATTTCCATAACGTATACGCACGTATTTATTATACGGAAACATTTACTAATGATAATGTAAATTTTACATATATCTGGACTTACTCCATTGTCAATTCTCCCCCATTATAAAACAGAGGTGGTAGTATGCTTTCATTTATAGGTATGTTACTTTTATTATTTGTTGTATCCATTATTGTTGTTCGATTTATGGGAAAGTCAGCATTAGCTCAATTTACACCCCATGACTTAACAGCTATATTTTTTATTGTTGCGATCGCTATGGCCCCGATTAAAGTGGAAGGGATTGTCCAATCATTGATAGGGATTGCGATCGTGGTTTTTGTGCATGTTTCCCTTTCGAAGTTAAGCCTTTACAATCAACTGAATCGATTTATAATCGGAGAACCTACTATCTTAATTAAACATGGGAAACTGATCAAATCAAATCTAAAAAAAAGTCATTTTTCTTTGTCTGAATTATTGTCAAGCATTAGAAGCAAAGGCTATCCAGATATACAAAACATTCAATATGCGATTCTTGAACCCAATGGGGATATTAGTGTAATGCCAAAAGAGGAGGAATTGCCAGCAACGCCTAAAATGTTAGGTCATGAAATGGAGTATCGGGGATTTCCTATTCCTGTCATCGTTGAAGGGAACATTCAACATGAAAATTTAAAATTAATTCATAAAGACCAACAATGGTTAATAAATGAAATCAAAGCAGCAGGTTTTACAACATGGAACAACATTTTTTACGCTTCGGTAAGAGATACCAATCATTCTTTAATAGTGGATGAGGGAAAAGGGTAACCTTAGGTTGTAAGTTTATAGCGAGATAACGGATAATCAAATGGTAATGTCTCCAAGTGATCATTTAAAACATAAAAATTTTCACAAATCTTAGCAAGGTTATATAGTGATTTACAAAAGATAAATATTGGGATGTGCAACACAAAAATGCTTTATTCGTTATTAAAACCAGTCCTAAAACTATTCATCCAGTTAAAATTTCGAATTGAAATCGTCGGCTTGGAACACGTCCCTACTCAAAACGCACTGATTGTAGCTGCGAACCATATCAGTAATTACGACCCCCTACTTCTATCTTGTGTGATGAAACGAAACATTCACTTTATGGCAAAAGCCGAATTATTTCGTAATCGTTTTTTAAAATGGTTTTTTACCGCTGTTTATGTGATTTCAGTTGATCGTCAAAGTAAAATTGTTATTCGTCCTGTACGCCAAGCTTTAAGAATTATTAACAGTGGGGAAGTTTTTGGTATTTTTCCAGAGGGAAAAAGGTGTAAAAATGGAGAATTGGTTCAGCCTAAAAAAGGAGTAGCTTTTATCGCATGTAAAACGAATACCCCTATTCTTCCAATTGCCATTATTGGAGTGAAAAAAGGGATTCGAACACCTATAAAGGTTGTGATTGGACCACAAATTAATGTTGGTCATTTAGACATAACAGATTACTCATCTCTTTCACGATATGTTATGAACAGGATTAAAGAGTTAGAAAAAAAGCATTCAATGAATGACTAACTAATTAAAAGTTGTTTTTAATAATGTGTGATAAACAGTCTTTTATCGTTTTTAGCGGTGCGTTCCTTACCGCCATCATTTACGATGAAAAAATAAAAGGAAGTGAAATTGATATAGAAAACATGGAGCCGAATTATAATTTCGATCGTTCAATTATTTGGAACTTGAACAAATCAGAAGAAAAACTACAAAGAAAAAAGACTAGAAATAAAATAACTAAAAGAATTCAGCCAATATTAAAGGTCTTATAAAAAAATAAACGTAACGAAAGTGAAACGTTTTTAGTGAGGATTTCATGATGGATATTACTTCCTTATTGCCCTGGCTAGTTATTGTATTAAATATTTTTTTTGCAATTATTGTTATTTTTCGGGAAAGACGAGATATTGGTTCCTCATGGGCTTGGTTATTGGTTTTATTTTTTATTCCTTTGCTTGGATTTGTCTTGTATCTTCTTTGCGGACAAAATCTTAGACGTTATTACCTCTTTCAATGGGAGGACCGTAAAAAGATTGGAACCGAAAAAACGTTAGGAACTCAATTGTCACAACTTAGGTCCCCTCATTTACAATTTCATAATCAAGCTGTAAGAGAAAGTAGAGATTTAATATACATGCATTTAATGAACAGTAGTGCTGTCTTAACTGAAGATAATTCGGTTGAATTATTTATTGATGGTCAAGAAAAGTTTGACAGGTTATTTAAAGATATCGAAGGGGCAAAGGTCCATATTCATTTACAATATTTTATCATCAAAAAAGATCAACTCGGTAAAAAACTTATAGAAGTTTTAACAAAGAAAGCAAAAGAAGGGGTTAGAGTACGGGTTTTATATGATGATTTGGGTTCGTGGAGATTAACCAAACATTTTTTTCAAAAACTTCGTGAATCTGGTGGTGAAGTGGAAGCTTTTTTTCCTTCCAAATTCCGTCTTATCAATCTACGGTTAAATTACCGAAATCATCGTAAGTTAGTTATTATTGATGGAAAAGTCGGTTATGTAGGCGGATTTAACGTCGGCAATGAATACCTTGGCCAAGATCCCAAACTTGGATATTGGCGAGATACACATTTAAGGATACAGGGCACAGCTGTTCATTCGCTTCAGACTCGTTTTATTCTTGATTGGAATCAGGCGTCCTATTATCACAAAAATATCTATATCTCAAATCATTTTCCAGAAGCTGTTTCTCAAGGAGATGTTGGCATTCAAATTGTTACAAGTGGTCCTGATTCTGAATGGGAATATATTAAAAATGGATATATTAAAATGATCTCATTAGCAAAAAAGTCTGTTCTCATCCAAACGCCTTATTTTGTTCCAGATACAAGTTTATTGGAAATCCTTCGAATTGCATGTTTTTCTGGCGTTGAGGTTAAAATTATGATTCCTAATAAACCGGATCACATATTTGTATATTGGGCAACTCTATCCTATATTGGTGAATTACTTAAGGCTGGGGCAACAGTCTATATATACGACAATGGTTTTATTCATGCTAAAATCATTATTGTTGATGGAAAAATATCATCTGTTGGAACAGCAAATATTGATGTAAGAAGCTTCAAATTAGATTTTGAGGTTAATGCCTTTCTTTATAATGAAGAATTTGCTCAAAGACTGACAAAAACATTTGAAGAGGATGTAAAAGTATCTAGGGAACTCACTCTTGACCAGTATCAACAATTTCCACTATGGGTACGCTTTAAAGAATCAATATCCAGGTTATTATCTCCTCTCTTATAAAAGTAAACAGATGGTGTCCTGAAAATTCAAAAAACACATTTTCATAAAATGGATCTTTTGATAGATTATCCAAAAACAAGGAAAAGAACCTTAGCTATTATTATTCTTCCTGACCTAGTACTCTTTTTTACGGGTATTTATCGAAAAAAGAAAAGACTTCAGATCGAGGGGGATAGGTGTTCAAGCCGAAACAATTGATACATTTTTTTGGCATTTAACTAATGTACCAATCGGTCAGTATATTTATTAGTTCTATACAGGGATTATTCATAAACAGTTTGTCGCTTAACATAGATCCACTGCGGATAAATTAAAATGGCAAAAGCAGCAGCAAGCATAACTCGTCCGCCACTCCATGTAAAGCGTAGTGATATTCAAAAAATATACTGCCATAAAATGCATTTCTTAATTGCCGTTTAATGATACAGCAAAACAAGGTATCGATTGCTTACCTCCTATATAAAGATAGCTTTTTCATACCCATATCTCCTCTCTGGTTTTTTCAATCCTTTCCTCACACTTCCAGTGTATCACCTCGTTTATTAGAACATAATAAAACCGAAATTGATGATAAGCCACATTAGTTACAATTCTCTAAGGAATATGGAGAACAATTCCTGAAAAGTGCAGGTGCTTTTAATTGCAATTATCACCTAGAATTTACCACTCGTTTATTCGGCCAAAATGGATAACAAAAGTATATATTCAAAATAATATTCAACAACACTTTAATTTTACAGATAAAAAAGTACTGGATTTTGGAGCTGGTACCGGGGCTAATTGTACCTTATGTTCACCTGTTCATTACCTTGGGATTGACCCGGATTCGCGCAGAATCGACTTTGCCAAACGCAAGTATAACCAATATCGTTTTAAGGCCTTTAAGGGGAATGAACTTCCGGCGGAGGACAATAGCTTTGATTTTATTTTAATCGTCGCTGTATTGCACCATATTCCTCCAGAAATGATCCTTTGTTATATCAAGGAGTTCAAAAGAATTTTAAAACCGCAAGGCAAGATTGTCGTTATAGAGCCTTGCTTTTTTGAAAAATCTCCGATTAGCAATTGGTTCATGAAGTATAATGATAAAGGTGATTACATTCGAAGTGAAAAGGATTATCTCAATTTCTTTACCACTGAAAATTTTCAATGCAATGTGATAAAAAAATTTAAAAAATGCTTTTTTTATAATGAACTTTATTTTACAGCCTTACTATAAAGTTTTCCTTTGTGTTTTTAACTTTAAGAAGATGCATGTTACCTATCCAGTCAATTTAACATTCCAGTATATTTAAACCAGGATAGGTGAACGAAGCTGGTCTACATGGCCAGCCCTCCTCCAAGGATCACCCTACCGTTTTACACAAACTTATTGACACGGTACCGTTCTCTCTAAAGTACTTAGATTTTAATTTATATTTTACATACTTCATATGGAATACTTCCAATTATAGTAATCTTACAAAACAAACTATCCCAATAAGGGTTACCCTATTGGGATAGTTTTTATTCATACCTGGTTTCTAATTACCCAAGAGTGTTGGAACGGTAACAAATTCATAGCCCTGTGCTTGTAGTTCGTCAATGATTTGAGGCAATGCCTTAACAGTTTCAAATTGTTCGGATGAATGGTAGTTATGTTGAAGCATTATAACTCCAGGGCTAGCATCTTGCTTCACTCTTGATACAATTTCTTCAGCAGACACTCCGTTCCAGTCCTTTGTATCGGCCGTCCACATAATCGAACGGTAGCCTTGTTTATTAAGCATTTCTACCTGTCGATCTTCAATTTCTCCAAATGGCGGTCGGAATAAATCTGGTTTGACCCCTATAATTTTCTCAATTTCTGCGGTAGTCGACTGTATGTTTTCGTTAAATTGTTGGTCCGTAAGCTCAGGCAAATGCGGGTGTATCCCAAGTATGGTTGCCTATAGCATGTCCCTCTCTGTAAATTTGTCTTAGTCGTTCTGGATATTCCTTGACCCTCTCTCCTACCACAAAAAAGGTAGCCTTCACACCTTTTCGCTTTAAGATTTCTAAAATTTGAGGGGTATAAGTATCTTCTGGACCGTCGTCAAAAGTAAGGGCAACTCTTTTCTTATTGGGATTCCCCATAAAAATCATTTCATTTTTTATAGGAACATTGATTATTTGTCCAGGATAAATCCAATCAGGATTTTTTATTGTTGGGGTAGATTCTAATAACTCAGGTATAGAGACTCCGAGTTTAATAGAAATTTTATAAAGTGTGTCCCCTTCACTAACTATGTACGAGTTAGGAATTTCTAAGTGTTGACCTGGCTCAATTATAGTAGATACCAGTTTGTTCTGGTTAACAATCTTATCTACTGATGTTCCATACTTGTTGGAAATTTTCGAAAGGGTATCTCCCGATTGAACAATGTGAGTCTCAGCCATTGCAGATTTATCAAACAAAGGCAGACAAACTAAGATAAATGAAATTAAAATGGTCGCTTTTTTAAGCATGATTTCACCTCCTCCTGAACTCACTCCAGTATACTAATTTCTTATCACTACTTAAATACATTCGAAAAGAAGCTTTGTTAAATAGGGTTTTTCTATTTCAACTAAACTTACCCTAATAAATGAATAACTTAGAGCTTCGATTTACTTTCTATTAATTTTCTTCTCATATTCAAGAATATGGCCCCGATTACGAAACAATGTGGTTTTCAGGTTATGCATATAAATACTTGTTCTGTATTTATACTTTTTGAAGTATTTTTGATCTCTCTCCAAAAGAATATTACGAGCAAACAAAGCGCGGTACGGTGCCACAAAGGAGACGGGTGTATCTAAGGCAAAGCTGTACAAAGAAATAAGGGAGAGAAAGGAGATCAGCAAATCATATTAAACAACTTGGTAGTTCTCCAATTCCATTTATTGGACAGATGGCCCCAAAATTAACGGATGCTACCTTTACCCCATGTAAGTAATTTTCCGTAGTTGTAGAAGGAGAAAAATAAATACAGAACGACAATCGACAGCTGGACGCTTTATAAGTGGTACAAGGTTATAGTATACTAACTACGGAGATACATGAATGCATAGAAAATAGGCATTCAGGGAGGCATCTTACATGGGAAAGCTGTCGAAACTAATAAAGCTCGCGAATGATCCAAAAGTAAAAAAATTAATTAGACAGGGAAAAGAAAAAGGTATTCCAATGATCAAAAAAGAACTGGAAAAAAGACAAAACAGATCCAAGTAGGTTTCCCCTAGCATCAGATGCAATATTTTGGCCTTTGTCTATAAGGTTGTGTTTTTATCGTTATTGAGCGATTCATCCCCCACCTCTTAGCGTAAGCGTAGGCGGGGGTAGTTCAAGGTATACGGTCTGACGGCATCTGGAAAAAGGAACATAGACAAACGTGGCGTACGGGTGGTTTGGATAGGCTACACTGGGTTGGACAGACTCGTTAAGGTCATATAGACTTAGATCAAATAAAACGCGGAGGCCAAGCTGTTTGTTTGGCCTGCTTCTCGACATCTTCATCGTACATTTTGGCAGCTTCCTCGGCTTTCATCGTGCTTGAATTTCGTGGAAAGAGCGCATTTCTGACTCCAGAAGCGCATGCTTCACAAAAGCACCATATACAATCGACATTTCTTGTAATTAAAAGCCTGTTTTGAATATGGGCTTACCCTCCTTAATTAATCTTCCTTAATCCCCAATGTCATTCCACCATCAACGACAATTTCTGTTCCCGTGCAATATGAACTTTCATCAGAAGCAAGGAACGCTACAGTTCGAGCAACAACCGGCTGTCCGATACGTCCTAGAGGAACCGAATTGTAAAAATCCGGAACACCCTCACCTTGGGTGGCCATTTCCGTTTCAATTCCACCCGGATGGACCATGTTTACTCGGATTCCTTTTTTTCCTAATTCAATGGCTGCTGCTTTAGACATCGCAACCACAGACGCTTTTGTCGCAGCATAGGCAGAAGATTTACTGATTGGGTCAAACGCAGAGATTGATAAATTATTTATGATAGAACCTTTTTGCTGTTTTTCCATATGCGGAATAACAGCTTGCATCCCTCTGAATACTCCGAGCTGATTTACATTAATCATCTGTTGATAATCATCTATGGTTATGTCTGTGAACGGTTTATGTATCAGGACTCCAGCATTATTAACGAGCACATCTATTTTACCAAATTTATCTACAATTACATCCATAGCTGCTTCCCACTGTGATTCTTTTGTAACATCCAACTGCACTGGATATGCGTGGTCTTTACCTATCGCCACTGCAACTTCTTGAGCATTTTCATAATTTCGGGCACCTATCACTACAATGCCACCTAACGAGACAAGGTGCTCAGCAATAGCTTTTCCCTGCCCACGATTCGCACCAGTAATAAGAATTACTTGTTTTTTTAAGTCAGCCATACTCTCTCCCTTAGTTTTTATGTTCCTCTAATATAGAATGAGCAAATACAAAATTATTATGGCTCACCTGTCTAGAAATCATTAGCTCCGGTATTAGATCGTTTATGTAAATCATATGTGATTCCGTGATCAACCCCCCTTTGGCTCCATAAGATAATTTCCTTTTCCAAGAAATTAAAAGATTCATCAGTTTTTTCAATACATTTATCCATATTAAGTACTCCAGCTTTGATCATTTTCTCTATGTTTAAATAAAGAAAATCCATTGTTTTAGCCTCCGATATTTCTATGTTGATCAAAATTCGAATACTTAGTTGTTATCCACCATTAACCCGAGCTAAAATGATTATTCCTACACCAACGCCGAGTGTGCCATATACATAAAGCCAAAGATATCTATTAACTATCAAGGAGAGAGATAAGCTTATAATAGCTATTCTACAGCAATCTTTCTCTGGACCAGCCTATGAAAAACGCTTGAACCTTAATTAGGTTCAAGCGTTTTTTAGGTAGGACGCCCTGAATTAAATTAATACGAGATAAAAATAGTTAACGAATCATGTCACACTCGTCAAGAACTGCCAATATTTTAATTTGCACCAATACCCAAATGATTTTCAAAAGCGAATCTCCAAAAAGAGGATCAACCCCACAATTGTAGGATTGATTCCTGACTTAACGTAATACAAAGTCTTAATATGAATAAGTTACATTATTTTCAATAAGCGTTCTCTCTAGTTTTTTCAATTTTTTAATTGATTCTTCAGAGGAACGTTTCCCAATTTCAATAACTAATGCCTCTATTAAGGTAATAATTGGTACCACAGAAAATTGTTTTTCACTTACTTCTACTTTTAATGTTACGGAAGCGTATCGAATAATAGGACAAGAAATATGGTCCGTTATCAATATAATCTTGATACCCAGTTGATTGGCCAGCATAGCTGCTTGTATAATTCGATTAGTGTATGGTTCAAAAGCAAATACCAGTAAAACTTCATCCTTTTCAAATTGTAATATTTTATCAAAGAGTACTTCGGTATCATGGCTTAATTGTCTTATCTTAGAATAAAATTCTCCAAGCAACTGTTCAAGATATAAAGCCATGGCCTTATATGGTCTAGTACCTAAAATATTAAGCTGACTTGAATGGCTAATAACATCAATTACAGTTTCGAAATTTTCTATTAAATCTGAGTCTAATGATTTATCCAGTATGTCCATAGATTCATTCCATACTTGTAATATAGTTGGAGCACTCTCTTCTTTATTAGGGATTTCTGAAAAAGACTTCTTTAATGTCCATTTTGATTCAGCAGGCAATGATTCATTAAAGATATCTTTTCGAAAAACATTAAAGTTGTCATATCCTAATGCATTTATCGCGCGCATAACGGTTGAAACTCCAACATTAGCATTATCTGCGAGCCCTTTAACAGTTATCATCCCTATTGATTGATAATTCTTCAAGATATAATCGCATAGTTGTCTTTGTTTTTTTGGTAGAGAATCCTTAATATTAATTATTTCAGTAATTAATGATTGGTTATGTGAGCTCATTTGAATCTCCTTTCACCTTCTGGCGACAGGTAATCTCAAAATTATGACCATCATTAATATATTATATCTCATTACAGAAGATGTATAAATCAAAAATATAGAGAGGACAACTCTAGGTTGTTCAGTTTACTTTGATTATTAAGACAATCAATGAATTTCATACTGTTTCATGTCAACTGTTTTCTTTACCCTACTCCGTTTCTTGGCAACCAGAATTGCTGAATACAAAACCAATGCAATTCCTAATACTTGCCATGGTCGAAGATTCTCCCCAAGAAAAAGTACTCCAGTTAATACTGCAACAATAGGCTCTATTGTCGCTAAAATAGAAGCCTTGCTAGCTTCAAGATATTTCAAACCTGAAGAATACAAAAGATAAGCTGCGACTGTTGTCACTAAAGCCAACAAAACGGCATATACCAAAACATCTAAATGTTGAAATTGACTAGTTTTCTTCATTATATCACTTGTCAATAACATAAAAATACTTGTATAAAGAAACGTATACATAGTAATGGTTAACGCAGAATAACGTTTTGTTATAGGCTTACTAAAAATACTATACAATGCATAACAAAACCCTGAAAGAATCCCCATTAACAAGATATTCATAGGTATACCTTCTTGGCCAAAAGGTAACAAACCCACAACAAATGCACAACCTATAACAGCAAGAGCAAGTGCTATGCCTTTACGAATAGTCAAAGATTCTTTAAAAAAAAGTCGTGAAAGAATGGTTACGAACAGTGGCCCCGTATATAATAGTGTTACTGCAAGGGATAAACTTGATTGAGAAAAGACTTCAAAGTAAAAATAATTAAAAAACGCAATACTAAAAATTCCTGCACCACCGAAATAAAAGTGATCTTTAACTCTGGTGCGTAACTGGTCACGATAAAATATAGTCATAATTAGGATGAGAATAACAAAGGAAAAAATTCCTCGAATGGCAACTACGTCCCATGGTGTAAAGCCATGAGCATACAATGGAGCAATAAATAAACCAATTAGTCCCCAACATGCCGCGCCAGCAATTGTGACAAGGTAAACTCTAAGATTTAATATTCTTTTTTTCACAGCATCCACTCCAGTAAGTCCCCTGGGTACCCCCATCATGTATTTAGGACATATAGGTTTCTCTATTTAACCTTTTTCATCTTTTTGCTTAGTGTAGCGCTTTCATTAGGAAGCCTTCCAAGGTAATTCTTTTTCTGCAGCAGATTGCCACCAATACGGAAGTTTTCAAGGAACAACCACAGCATTGGGATCGTCATCAGCAATCCTCCCAGATTCAACAGACCCTTAACGGAATCAGAACCTCCAGAAGCCACTAGAAGGTAAGAGACTGTAGTTACAATACTTCCCATTAAAATTTTAATCTTGGTAGGTGGTTCATCATCAATCTGCTGGTCATGAACGCACAGAGTAGCGAGTACAGAGCTCATAGGGTCGGCCAGAGTTACAAAGGAAAAGATAACGGTTACAAGGAAAACTATTTGAATGAAAGTACCACCGGGCATATTACCAAGAACCTGGTAAATTGTAGTCTGCATTCCTAACTCCTGTACAGCAGCCCAGACATCTATTAGGCCAGAAGACTGTGCTTTCATAATCAGGCCGGCAAAAACCCCAATCCATATGATACAAAAGGTAGATGGTACAAGTATATTAAACAACAAAAATTGGCGTACAGTTCGCCCTTTTCCCAGGCGAGCCAAAAACATTCCTATAACAGGAGCAAAGATTATAAAGGCGTTCCAGTAAGTGATCGTCCACTCATTCGGCCACTGATCCTGGGGCACCATCGTATTATTATACGTAATCTTGCTCCAGAAATTATCCATGATAGTGCCAAAAGCTTCCGTGCTGATTTTACTGATAAACCGAGCGTCTCCGAAAATCAGCACATATCCTAACAAGAAAAATAATAGTATCATGGTGATGGACGAAATTTTAGTCAGTCCCTTAGAGATACCAGTAACAGAGGAGATAATAAAAAATGCTCCAACAAAAACCGCGATGAGCAGCCAGACCATATTGCCTTGTTCTATATTAAATACACTTTCAATACCAGCACCTATCTGTAGAAGACCAGCTCCCATAGAGTTGGAAACTCCACTGGCAAGAGCAAAAACAGCGAATATCTGTACCACAGTGGTCAGCCAAGAAATTTTACGATTGAAACTATGCTCTACAAGTGAACCAAAGGAAAGACTTTTATTGGAATTATAAGTTAGCAGAGCGAATGCGAGACCGCAAAAAGAATACATGGCGTACTGAACGAAAGACCAGTTAAACATTGTTTGACTGACTGCGAAAATTGCAGCCTCCCGTGAACCGGCCTCTACACCGGGAGCTACAGGCGGTGTCATAAAGTGGTAAATTGGCTCTCCCATGGCCCAGAACAGCAGGCCAACGCCAATGCCTCCACAGGTGGTGATGGAAATCCATTGCCAGGTAGTGTACTCCGGCTTTGCATCCGCACCTCCGATACGAACGTCCCCATACTTAAAAATGACGAAACAAATGGCAAAAATAATGGCCAACACAGATAAAATATTAATCCACCAACCAAAATTATCTCCTACCCAATAAATAGTATTAGTAAGGACCGTACCAAACTTTTCTGTAAAAAACATACCGAAAAGCATTTCTACCGTAAGAATAATTATAGCTGGGATAAATACTGCCTTATAAAGGCTATATGTTTTTTCATTTTTTCTCATAAATTTTCTTCTCCCTCCCTATATTCTATCAATCTAATAATGAATCTAATATTCTTGTTGATTATATAGATTGAAAACCCCCATTAACCCCCGTCATTTATAATCAATGATGTGATTTTATAAGGGGATCCCTAGAACTTTTAGGTGATAGAGTACGAAAAGTCCTCAGTCTATTTAACATACAGTCTTACACTATTTAATTAATAATCTTATCTACAACTTTAATGAATATAATACATGGAGAAAAGTGAGGGGCAAATTCCTCAACTTCGGAAAATGGAAACGCTCACCCTGAAAAAGTGATTATCAGTTCTACCAATTTCCACATTTTACAAACCGGGAAGTGTTTTCCTATGCCGGTAGGATTTATGAAAACGTTTACATTATAATTAACCAGGGTGTCAATGTTTTATATTTCCGCTTGGACCTTAATGTTTTTTTATATTGAAATAAGTGGGTAAGGGATGTAGAAACTTTCACTGCCTCCCTCACACAAAATCAATTAACTAATTAGAAACCACAGTCTTGACTTTCTTTTCTTTTTGAGATTCAAGAAGCCCGAATTCCAGTAAGCTATTAATATTTTGTGCTGCATTAAACCCCGTTTGAATAGCTGTTTCAGTATAAAGGGTGCCTAAATAGTCACCTGCTAAGAACAATCGACCCGCAGATTTTGTTAAAATTGGCTGTATTTTTGCACGACCGGGGAAAACATAAGCTGACCCTAATGGAAATTTGTTTACATGAGCCTCAACTACATGATCACTAAAACCAGGAAATATTTCATTTAAATCTTTCAAATATATTTGAATAATCTCCTCATCAGATTTATCTAAAAGCTGGCGGCCACGTTCAGCTGGTGAAAAAGTCATAAAACTACTTCCTGGCTTTCGTTCCTTTGAAAATGAATGAACAAGGTTAGAACTATGAATAAGAATATCGAATGACCTTTTAGGTGTAGCAAAAGAATATACATCATCCCAAACTTGAGGTCCTGTTTCATTTGTTAAAAATGCTGCACTAACATGTGGACCGTAGGTCACCTGATCAAGAGCGTTTGCGATTTCTGGGTCAATGTTCACCGCTATTTTTTTTGTAATTGGAGCGGGAGTCGCGAGGACTGCATAACGTGCTTCCTCCACATGCTTCACCCCATCTTGAATATAGTGGACGACAACCGAGTCTTCTTTCTGAATAACTTCTAAAACTTTAGCATTTAGTTGAACTCGTTCGCCTAATGTTGTTGCAATAGTGTTCGTAAGCGTTGATGGGCCCCCAACAATATTTCTCGTCAGCCCTTCACTTTTGTTCCATATCATGTGGAAATATCCTACACCTGCCCCCGCAGATATTTGTTCAGGATCTCCAGTAGATCGACTAACGGTAGGTCTAAAAATCGCATCAGCATCTTCTGGTAATACACCTGAAAAATCAGTAAAAGTTCGATCATTCATAAATTCTAAAACTCGTTGTTGGTAAACTTTATAGTCCTCTGTCGGACGTCTTTTTGCTACTTTGCTATATTTGATAACAGCTGCACGCACTTTAGCCCCTGCAAGTAGTAGAGCAAATCTAGATTTCCATGACATAGGGACCCTAAATGGATACAGTTCAACTCGACCGCCTAAAAGCAACTTCCCATTCAAAGACATTGCAGATAAAATACCAGGTACAGGTAATGCAGTTATTTCAACAGATTTAAATAATTCATCTGTAGCTGAACCAGCTCCGGCAAATACATGTCCACCCCAATTTAACCAATAATCTCCTCGCCGTTCAGAACGTACACGCCCACCAACACGATCATCAGATTCTAGAAGTAAAATATCATGTTGTTTAAGGCGCCAGGCAGCAGACAAACCAGCAAGTCCGCCGCCTATGATAATTACATCTTTCATTGGATTTCCTCCCATCCCTTGTGTATTTATAATTCTTCTAATTCAATTAATGTTGTTTCACCCTTAGTTCCCCTAATTCACTTAATATTGTTTTAATCTTTGACTTGAACTTTTCGGAAGCAGGCACTAATGGCAATCTACTTGATCCTCCCGATAATCCTAGTGCTTCCAATCCTGCCTTTACTGTTCCTGGAATGGTTTCTTCTTCGATAGCATTGTATAACTCTAGCAGTTCCTTATTTAATTTAGTTGCTTCTTTTAAGTTGTTTTCATTTACGACTAAATCATATAGTTTTGCTATTTTTTTCGGAGCCAAGTTGTGGGCTACTCCAACAGCACCATGTCCCCCTAAGGCTAAGGTAGGTAAGATTAAATGCTCAAATCCAGTAAGTACCGCGAAGTTCGGATTTTCTTTTGTCAATGCAATAAGTTTAGAAGTATGCTCGCCATCAGCCGTATTTTTAATACCAACAATTCCATCTATTTGACTTATTTCATTAATTAGTTCTGGATCCAGTTCAACACCTGTAGCATCTGGATAATGATAGATTACGATCCCAATACTAGAGTTTTCTGCTACTGCCTTGTAATGATCAATAATTCCTTGTCTACTAGTTGGCATATAATATGGATTTATTACCAAGGCACAATCTGCACCAAATTCAGCTGCGTATTTCGTAAGTTCAATTGTTTCTTCTGTTCGATGACATCCTGTACCCGCCATAACAGGTATTCTACCTTTTGATGTTTCACACACAAATTTAATTACTTCTTTTCGTTCTTCCATGCTCATTAGTGAGTATTCTCCAGTACTTCCTCCCACTAAAAGACAGTTCATTCCTCCATCTATTGAATGTTGGATAAGTTGTTCAAGACCTTTATAGTCAATACTATTATCTTCTTTCATAGGTGTAGGTAAAGCTGGAATCATTCCGAAAGGTTTATACATATAGATCCTCCTCAAAAATGTAAATTAAATAAAATTTCTACCGGTTTTGCATAATTTTTCAGTTCTGTTATTGTTTAATATTCACATACACACTTTTCACTTCTGTGTAATTCTCCAAGCCATACTCTCCACCCATTTCACGTCCAATGCCAGATTGTTTGTATCCGCCGAATGGCATTGACTCCCATTCAAGTCCAACATCATTAATCCAAACGGTCCCTGCTTGTAGTTTACGGGCAATATAGTGGCCGGTTTTTATATTTTCTGTCCAAATACTAGCTGCTAAGCCATAATTGCTATCGTTTGCTCTTTCAATAACTTCTTCTACGGTATCAAAAACGAAAACCGACATTACTGGACCAAAGATTTCTTCTCGTGCAATAGTCATGTCATCTTCTACATCCGCAAAAATTGTTGGTTTGACAAAGTACCCTTTATTAAATACTTTTTCGCCTCCCGCTACAAGACGAGCACCTTCTTTTTTTCCTTGCTCGATATAGCCAAGAACAGTTTGTTTTTGTTTTTCTGAAACAAGTGGCCCCATGTCTGTTTCTGAGTCCATTCCTGCACCTAATTTCACCATGCTTACATGTTCTGTCAATGCTTGAACTACTTGATTATAATGTTTTCGGTGAACATAAACTCGTGTACAGGCACTACAATTCTGGCCATGGTTATACATCGTACCGTTAAATGCCCCTTCTATAGCTTCTGTTATGTTTGCGTCTTCTAAAATAATTGTTGGTGACTTACCACCTAACTCGAGAGTAATGTTTTTGATTTGATCTGCAGATTTTTTCATCACCTTTTTTCCAACAGCTGTGGATCCAGTGAAAGACACTTTGTCAACTAAATTATGAGTAACAATAGCTTCACCAGCTTCTCGACCCGATCCTGGAATGATGTTGACCACACCGTCAGGAAAACCAGCTTCTTGGAAAAGTTTAGCTACATAAAGTAGTGAAAGCGGTGTTTCACTTGCAGGTTTAATCACAACTGTACAGCCAACAGCTAGAGCAGATCCAAGCTTCCAAGCAGCCATCAAAAGAGGGAAATTCCATGGAATAATTTGGCCTACAACCCCAACAGGTTCGTGCTCAGTATAATTCAAATATTCTGGCGATACTTGTGTTGTTTTTCCTTGTATTTTGGTTGCGAAACCCGAATAGTATCTGAAGTGTTCGATTGATCCATCAACATCATCTGTTAATGCAACTTTATATGGTTTACCGTTATCAAGGGCCTCTAGTTGTGCAAGCTCTTCACGGTTTTCTTCCAGAAGATCTGCGAACTTGTAGATGAGACGCGATCGTTGAAACGCTTTCATTTTTGACCATTCACCATCATCAAAGGCTCTTCTTGCAGCTCTCACGGCATTATCAACATCCTCCGTTTGTGCTTCACTAACTTCGGCAATTGCTTCTTCAGTTGCAGGATCAATAACATCAAATGTTTTCCCATTGACCGCTTGTACGTATTCTCCATTAATGTAGAGACCTATATTCCCTTCCAAGAACTCTTGTACCTTAGGTTTTAATTCGTAACCAGTTGCTTTCATTAGTATTACCTCCCATGTTCGCTCTTTAATTTGGAAAACAAATTTTTAAACTTGTATGAAAACAATGTATCAGATGGATGAGTTTTTGTAAACCCTTTTAAAAAAAACGGAATAAAACAATTCTTTTAACGAAAATTCAAAATATTATTTCATTTAAAGTAATTGATATAGAGTAAACTCTAAGTCAAAATCCACTTTTATATAACTTAAAAATCAAGCGCCAAGCAATTTTAAGCAAAAAAAAAAAGAGACATCACTTTAAAAAAATGATGATTCTCTAACTAGAAGTTAAAATTATTGAGTTCTTATTTAACTGACTTCCAATTAATTTAGTGAGCTGAAAGGTTCATTAGATTAAATCAAGATAATAAGAATTTCATTTAATAAAGTGGCGGGTGCACAAGGTAAAAAAATTGCATCCCCGGTTTTATAATGTATTAATAACTATCGTTTAGTTACATTTTTATTAAGGAAAAGAGTGGAAGCAGAGAAAACTTTTCGCTGCCACTCTTATTTTTTAAGTCAAGGTTCTTTTTCAGTTTTAATTAGATACAGGGTAAATATACTCACTCCTAACCCAACCTATAAAAGAATTACTGCGCGAAATGCCGACACCAAGACAAATCGAAGCATTTCATAGCAAGGAGATCGGCATCGGATTTGTAAGACCATTTATTGCGGATTCGTCTATATCCTTTATGTCAGTTCATCAAGAGACATGTGTTGCTGTCATACCAGAGTCGCACCCATTGGCACAACGTTCTTCTATATCAATGAAAGATTTAAGCAAGGAACAATTTATTCTAGTAGAACGAGAAATTTGGCCAAGTTGGCATGATGACATCCTTTCAAAATGCCACAATGCCGGATTCAATCCTATCATCCGGCAACATGTAAAGGAAATACAAACAGTAATAGGGTTAGTCGCCTCAGGTTTAGGGGGCAGTATTGTACCTAAACCAACTGCTGAATTTCATCTATGGGATGTTTCTTATTTAACCATCTATCAAGACTCCCCTCATATAGAAATGAATCTTTCCTGGAGATCAGATAATAATTCTATTTTGGTGAAACAATTTTTGGATTCAGCTGCACAGATTAATTATTGGACAGTCAAAAAATAATTAGTCCCAATTCAGTTAGATGGCGTTAAATAGGGTGTACCTCATTGCCGGTCACAACCGTTCCGCCGATATTATTATAATAAAGAAATTGTCCCTTCTCGTTTGTAAAGCTGCTCGCAGCGTAAATCCGTTTTATAACTTTTGTGGCAATACTGCTTCTTTCCCCTAGCCATACAGGTGTTCCAATGAGAAGAACTTCTGCTTTCTTGATTTTTTCAAAGATATGGGGCCATTCGCCCCCTTCGCCTACATCTATAGATAACATTGTTATCGGCTACCCAAAGAGATTGCTCATTAAGAGGGTTACATTACTTCTAAATAGTGCACACTAAACCATTGATTCTTGTCCATAAATACTTCCACTGGCTTAAATCCACACCACAAGCAAAGTTTTTGGAAAGAATCAATCGAGTATTTATAGGAATTTTCGGTATGAATGGTTTCGTTTTTAGTGAATGCAAATGTTTGGTCTTGGAATTGGACCGTTTGATCAATTGTACTGATCAAGTGCATCTCGATTCTGCTTTTGCTCGTGTTGTAATAGGCATGATGTTGAAAGTTTTCCACCTTAAAGTCACACTGTAACTCTCTATTGATACGGGTTAAGACATTCTTATTAAAGGCAGCCGTAATTCCTTTTTCATCATTATAAGCTTTTTCTATAATGTGCTGATCTTTTTTTAAGTCTACGCCGATGAGTAGGCCATCTTCCTTATTAAATGTTTGGGATAGCTGCTTTAAAAACATAGCTGCTTCTGATGGTTCAAAATTCCCGATGGTGGACCCCGGGAAAAAGGTCACTTTTTTATTGCCGCCTAATGCAGGTAAAGAAAACGGTTTCGTGTAATCGGCTACCATACCGTGAATCGTAAGGGAAGGATACTTTTCTTTTAATTGATCGACTGTATTAGTAAGCATTGATGTGGAAATATCGATGGGTATATAACTATTTACTCTTTGTTCATCTAATAAGATGTGTGTTTTCTTGCTGCTGCCACTGCCTAATTCAACTAAATCTACGTGTTCTCCTATTAATGTAGAAATCGTAGAATAGGATTGATGGAGAATATCAATTTCTGTTCTTGTTTGGTAATACTCATCTAATGATGTGATTTTTTCGAACAATTTGGAGCCTAACTCATCGTAAAGATATTTAGCGGAAAGCATTTTGGGGTTCGATGATAATCCCTGAAGGACATCGGTTAAAAAATCGTTCGGCTCAAGTGAAAGGTCGGTAATGTTATGGTGCTGTTGATTTATAGTCCTCATTCTACATCATCCGCTAAACGTAATCCGCTAAATTGCCATCTCATTTGTGGGTAGAAGAAATTACGATAAGTAAGGCGTATATGAGAGTGAGGTGTTGCACAAGAACCCCCTCTTAAGACTATCTGATTGGCCATGAATTTGGCATTGTATTCCCCTAATGCTCCTTTTAAAGGTTTATTCCTGGGATAAGGGGAATAAGAGCTCCTTGTCCATTCCCAAACATCACCAAATCCTTTGGAAAAGGGGTAGTGTGGCCCTATATTTTCTGCAATCGGTTGAAAATAACCTCGTTCTGCAAAGTTCCCCTCGATAGGAGTATGCCGTAATGCATGTTCCCACTCTTCTTCCGTAGGAAGGCGTTTGCCAGCCCATCTCGCATAAGCATCGGCTTCATAAAAACTTATATGACTAACTGGTGCATGTTCGTCGATAGGTACAAGTCCTGATAGTGTAAAAGCATACCATTGTCCGTCATGTTTTTCCCAGTATTGAGGGCACTCCCATTGATAACCTTGAACGGCATTCCATCCATCGGACAGCCAATATTCTGGTTTTGTGTAACCCTCATCTTCCATAAATTGGATATACTCGCCATTGGTAACTGGCCGATTGGCTAAGCGATAAGTATTCAGCCATTTTTTATGGCGAGGACCTTCATTATCAAAAGAAAAACCTTTCGCGTCATTGCCAATTTCTATTAACCCGCCTTTTATTTCAATAAAGGATAAATCTGTTGAATGGGAGGTACCAAAAGTATCATTAGCAATATAAACAGGGTGAAGGGGATTAAAAGAGAAATTATATTTTAAGTCTGTGAGCAGTAACTCTTGGTGCTGTTGTTCGTGATTCAATCCAATTTCGATCAATTGTCTTAGTTGTTCATTCTCTATGTAATTTCTGTTTTCTAATAATGACAAGATATGTTCATCTACATGTTTTCTGTAGGAAAAGGTTTCTGAAACAGTTGGTCGAGAAATGAGACCTCTGGCCTTTTGAGGATAAAAAGATCCAACAGATTCATAATAAGAATTAAACAAATAATTGTAGTTTTGATGAAAGACCAAATAGTTTGAAAGAAATTTCTTTAAAATGAACGTTTCAAAAAACCATGTGGTATGGGCTAGATGCCATTTCACTGGACTGACATGAGTATCAGCTTGTACGACAAAATCTTCTATTTCCAATGGTTCTGCCAATTGTTCGGTATACTTACGTATTAGATAGTACTCATCTTTTAACGTATCCATGGTGATGGTGGTCATTGTACTTCCTCCTTCCTAAGAGCTATTACCCCTTTACTAACCTTATAAAACCAGGTTTACATTTGCAGTAAGCTTTCTTACATTTATCGAAAAAATGGCTGGTATTTGACGAATGGAAGAAGGATAAAGATGGTGTATTTGAATAAAGAGGAACAGGTTCATGGGAAGTAACTTAAAAATCGGAATTTAGTGAAAAAACAGACACATGTTCTATTATCTGTTATTTATTATGTAAAAGAGAAAGGTCAGAAAAATTTATACCGGTGTCGTGAGCACCATGTGATGAAGACACCGGTTATCTTTTGTTCGAAAAACTTTTGTCTTATTGTAAGTTAACTTACAGAATGTAAATGGAATCTTTGTTATTCTGATTTAATAAAAAGTAAAATGCTAAATGTCTAGCTTTAGCTCGGAATTGAACACCTTCATATTTGAGATCATTTAAAGTAAATGATGCCTGGATCGGCAGTGTTATATTGTTTTGGAAATAATAGTCCTTCTGTATATGGAGTTGAAATATTTTGTTTGCTATACATGTAAGCCGTTTGAGCATAAAACCTTTTTGCTCCTTCAACATCTCGTCTACCAGTAACGATATCATTCAGCAAATTTAAAGATAAAAAGTTCATCGCTTCTTTATGGCACATGGCGCTTGCTTCACCTTTGGTTCTGTCTAAATAAACACTCCCATCATAAGCTGTGACATCGTCATATAAGTGAATAGGTACCCTATAATCAATGACTTGCTCTAAAAAATCAGGATGCGGGGTTGGAAAGTTATGGGGAACTGTCTCGCGATGGACAACAGTGCGTTTCCATGGTCCATTATTATGCCAAATTAACTGACTCATTGTAGCTTCTTGAGGATAGCCATATTTCTGAATCATTGCATGTGCACCTTCTAATGGTTTTCCGCTCCAATTGGATAAGATGTGGTTTACATAGGTCTCCATTTTAATACCTCCAAACATATGCCTAAGAGCATTGTATGTGGGGCTTTTTTGTGTGTTACGTCTTTCCTGCTTCTTTACCGGGGAAGTGATATGGGTGTTCGAGACAAGAGTAGAGTGAAATGGTGATTAAACATGCAGAATTTCTGTCGTATATCATAGCTCCATTTGGGTGTGGAGGACACCAAGATGGATGAACCGGCCGTGGATGATATTTGTTTCTTTAACTGGTACTGCCATCATTGGTTTTGCTATCAATCAATTGTTCTTACTTTGGAAAGCTGGTATGTACTTTGTTATTAATATTGACCTTTATGTGGCTGATAAAATCGAATTTGTCTCCTATCTTAGTTAAGTTATTACTTTCCCACCGTAAGTTCGATCTAGGAGGGAGTTTACTACTCTGAATTTACACTACACAACATGCGTTAAAAGAAGAACAGGAAAAACATCACAAGGGTTATTATAGTGATTGTAGAAATTATTAGCAATGCCAAAGATCTTGGAGTGAGGTAAAAATGAAGGTAAAGAGAATTGTTGCCAATATTGAGATGCAGGACCTTTCCAAAGCAAAGCACTTCTATGAGGAAGTACTTGGACTTGATCAATTAATGAATCAAGGATTTATTGCGACCTACGGTTCACATGTGAAAATGGCCACTCAAATCAGTTTCCTTTCAGAGGGAGGGTCCGGGACACCAGTACCTGATTTGTCAATTGAAGTTGATGATCTCGACGATGCGCTTACTCGAATGAAAAAAGCAGAAATTCCAATTGAGTATGGACCGGCTGAGGAGCCATGGGGGGTTCGACGATTTTATGTAAGGGATCCATTCGGGAAGCTTATCAATATTCTTAGCCATCTGTAAATGAATAAAGGTGTGCTTAATAAGAACGCAATTAAATTAAAGTTCTTCCGGTGATTATCCAATAAAGGTAATCGTCCCTTACTTACTCAAGATTTAGTTTTTCTACAAAAGCGTCTTATTCTTGAATAAGAGAAGAATGGAATTTTATGAGGAAGTATGATTAAACCCTTCTTCAGCCAAAAGAAAAACACCGATTATCAGTGTTTTTCTTTAATACACAAGAAGATTATCTAATTGGTTGTGTGTTCTGGTACTCCACTGGTGTCAAGCTTTTTTGTATGATTCAATAAAACATCTTTATGTTTTCTATGATAGAAAACATAGGAGCCAGCAATTAACGTGTATCCGATGAAGAAAACGACCAAGCCACTGGTAAGGCCATCGACAGATACGGTTGAGTACATGGCGCCCGTCAAATCAAATGTAAAGCCGGCATAAGCCCATTCTTTAATTCGCCAAAAACCAGGGATAAGGATCGCTACTACACCTAATAATTTAGCAATCCCAATAAAGGGCAGAAGGTAAGCAGGGTAACCTAAATGGTTGAATAAAGCAACTGCTTCGGGAGCAGACAAGATATCAGGAATAGAACCGATAAGCATTAATATTGACAACAGCCCCGTAAAAACCCAGTAGGTAATATTGATTTTCTTCATTTTGGGTCCTCCTTGTTTGGCGGATTCTCAAATATAACTTCCTCAAACTTTCGCCAATTGTTCGTCCAGACTAAGTGTCGATTTGGCACCTTCAATGGCGCCGTGTTCTTTGCCGCCTTATCCAGCTCCGCCACTGACTTGAAGACCATCCGCATGGTAAGTTCAGTGTTCGTCAAACGTCATCGTCACTCGAAACGGCTCTTCTTCTCCGTCTCCATGGGAGTAAAGGAGTCGTTCAGGACTCATAACCCCAATGTAATTGTTATAGTCAACACCGTCGAGACTATGCCATACACCTCCTGGCCTTACGTCTATTTTTTGAACCGTGATTGTAAATCCACTTGGTCCCCATCATTTCGGCAAATGTTCTGGATCTGTCAGTTTTTAAAGACAAGATCACGTGAAGCATTAAAGACACGATTGACAATAAGTTCCCTACCTTTTCCAGACGTAAAAGTGTTATTGGTTGTTTGGCCTTCTGCCATTTCCATTTATTCTATAAATTAAAACGAACAATAAAATTGTTATGGGGAGTATTGAAGTTTAAACCGGTTCTACATCATGTAAGAAAAAACTACTAGTTTTTTTTTCATTCTCTTTTTCTTTTGCAGCTCCTGCAAATAACGAAATGGCAACTAAAGCAGCTAAATGAAAAATAAAATCACAATCTTTCATCGCCTCCTTTACCTCATATGGATCACGAATATCGCCTTGGAATACTTCGATCATCAAGCCAGCCCCAGGAATTAAATGAATTGTAATGAACAAATGCACGAACTTTGTAACCGCTTTTAACCAATTTCTCTGTTAGATGTGAACCAATGAAACCATCTGCACCAGTTACAAACAGCTTTTTCCCTCACTTGAGACCCCCTCAAGGTATGACTTTCTCCTTTCATTATTTTATTTTTTTTATTGGAATACAGAACTCTCTAACTAATGTCGAAACATATTTTTTCCATAATTAACGGATGTGACAGCCCTCTTCTTTTGAGCTGTTTTTAAACGTAAAACGCCTGCACACGCTTTTATGACGGTCTGATTACTTAGCAGAAAAACAAAATCCACAAACAGATATAGAAAACGAATAAGGAAACGTATTATTGGAACAAAAAAAGGAAAAGGATGCAATGAATCGTATTTATGAAACGCCTACAGAAACCATTTCATTAATCAACAATACGAAAACTGTTCAGTTTTCTGTATCAGGTAATCATAACAGAGAAATGGAACAATAAAACACAGCCGGACATAGGGTCTGTAAAAGTTATTATCTTTAATGGAAGATTATTACTCCCTATGACTCACTTTTGGTGAATGACCGGAAAATTGATAAGAGAGTCATAGATTGGTGTATGGAGAAAGACCTTATCGTTCAAGACAAGAAAGATAGTGTGGTATTTAAATGGAAAGACATGAAAGGAAACATTATCGGTGCAGATCGGCAAGGGACCCAGCCAATGGATCATAAAAAGCAACATACGTTTAAACAAATTGTTTCCAACTCCACAGAAACAGGCGGTTTTACGATTGATGTAGGGAAAACAATGATAAAGTCGCTATCTTTGAAAGCCCTATTGATCTCCTTTCCTACTGGTCCATGAAAAAGAGAGAAGTGCAGAACACACGGTTGAAAAGCATGATGGTCTCAAAGAAAAATCTCTCAAGGAAGCGATTAAAGAGCTAAATCAAAACGGTCAAGATGTAAAAAAAGTGATTTCGTGCATGGATAATGATGAAGCCGGAAATCATTTTCATGAACGTCTGAGTAGATTGTTGAAAAAAGGAGCTTAGGAAGATCAACGGCCGACACGAACAAAAGGTTGGAACGAAGAATGGAAACAGATCCAAAAAGGAAAAGAGAAGAAGAAGCAGTCTTATGGGATGTGAACTTGCATCCCTTTTTTCTATTAATGTGTTATTGTAGCAATGTCACATAAAAACTCAGAGAACCAAGAGTTCAAAGGCTTAAAAAACGTCAGTCATGCCATTCAACAATCCTACCTATAAACTCTTTTCTCTTTTCCCTTTAAGATAAATACTTCTTTCGATTTTCTCCTCTTTCTTCTCGATGACACACTTTTTGAAAAGGACATACTGGACACTCTTTTTCATTGTATCCCCCATTATATCTTGATGAATCTTCAAGCAGATGTTTTATTAGCTGCAAATAATTGATTCCTTTTTGAACGTCTTCATGGGTTGGAAAAAAGACATGTTTCTTTCCGTCCATTAAGGTAATCACTTCAATGCGCTTTGGAATCCTGTTAAATGCTTTCTCTGAAAAGATAGTTGTTAAATAATGAAAAAGCTTTACCATTTCTTCATCTGCCTCAACTAAGTACTTCTTTACGACAAAAGAAGAACAAGACCATTCGGCAGCATCAAATGTTAAAGAGAGGTCAACACCAATCTCTTGAATGGGTGCTTTAAACTTTTCAAATAAAAACAACGGTGGATTTTTCTTGGATTCAGCAGTCAAATACTGCATTAAGTGATCAGTAACTTTAGCTGCAGCCATATAATAATGAACTTTTGATTCAAATAACCTTGGAGAAATGACTTCCCAATACTGTCCAATTAACTCAAGTACTTTTTCTGCACGCTGGTGTTCCGGCGGTAGTTGATAATAAGCGTCAACAACTTGATTGACAACATATTGAACCCTCTGTCTCCAATCTAGCGGACTCTTTTTCTTTTCAACATGTTGATAATAAAATTTATAGGGACAACGAATAAAATCTCTTAAATGGTGCTCTGTCATTGTCGGAATGGAGATCAGATGGTTTTTCATTTTAACATCCCCCTACTCAATCAAAATGACACTTCAATTGAGTATTTGCTTACAAAATCTTTACCAAACTTTTTACATAATTCCTCATCTTCCCCTATTGGATCGAGTTCAACCTTCAATCCCTCAAGCACAATATCAGCTCCAAGATCCTGTAATTTTTTCATTAAAATATCAACAGCTGCACCATAAGCTGGATACGAAGAATCACATGAACCAAAAACAGCTGCTTTCTTACCCGTTAAGTTTAATCCATCCATTTCATCATAAAAAACGAAAAACTCATCCGGAAGATCACCATCTCCCCATGTATAGGCACCAAGTAAGATTCCATCATATTCTTCAAGATCAGAAGGATCAGCTTCGAGTACATCTGTTACAGTTAAATCTATTCCTTCTTCACGTATTGATTCTGAAATCAGATCTGCCATTTCTTCTGTATTTCCTGACATACTCGCAAAAACTATGATATATTTCTTCATGATATCACCTCTACTATTTAATAATGAACTTTCTTAAACTACTGGTACTTGATATACAGAAGACCATGAGCGGTTTAGCGTAACAAATTGGTATTTCCTGTTCTTTTGCCTTTTGTTTAATCACAGTCGACAAATTATGATTAATGCTTGTCATACCTAACTTTTCCTAATTTTTTAGGAATGTTTCCTAAATATTCAGCACGAATAATTAAAATGGAATGCATCTTCTTTCTCCTCCAACTTTATGTATTCATACCACTTTAGGCCTTCACTTTCCCCACAACATGGACATAAATGAAAATGAATCGAATTCTTTTCCATATAACCACAATCATGACAAACGACTGATACAGCAAGGTTGTCTGATGGAACCATTTCGTTTGATCACACCCACTTATTTGATAACGATTATCATTTTCGATTATCATATTAAATGATAATGATTATCAATGTCAAGTTGTTTTCTTAATTAAAAAGGAGAAATAAAACATCATCAGAATACTAGTAAATGCCGGCGTTTCTAAAGAGAATATTTAGTTAAAGGAATAAGTCATTATAGATCATACAGATAAACCTTATAGGGGTTTCGCCATGTTACTACCCCTAATAATGTTGATTGACAATAATGTCGTTTAAAAATAAATAAAGTTGTTACCATTTACAATAAAGTTATTTAAAAACGTTGTTGCCCATTAGGTTGTTCAACTAAAGGGCTATATTGTATTTGGCATTTAATTTATGTATGAAATGGCAGCATAAAATTTGCATAAAATAAACTCCCATACATACTGAATCATGAATGAGATTTTGTATTATGGGATTCTTTATTTGTTATGCCCTTCGACATTTGCGCTTGCTTGTTTAATTGAGCAATCGCTTTATTCCACGATATGGACCTATTGCTAAAACTGTGTATTTTCAAGGTGTGAATATAAATACTCGTTAATACATTTACTAAAGTGCGTATTTATACTTTTTAGTTAATAAACATACTGCCAAAACATACATCGTATAAATGTCATATACACATATAATGGAGTAACTAATTCTGGAGAAGGTTTAATGAAAATTATCTTGAAAACCCTTACATTATTTATGAGGAGAGGTAGATTGTGGTGGGAGAAGAAATAATGATAGTTAAGTATAATCCGAATTGGGTAGAAGATTTTGAACGAGAAAAATCCCGTATATCCACACTTTTTGGTACTCAAGCTATTGTAATAGAACATGTTGGAAGTACATCGATTCCTGGTCAAGAAGCAAAGCCAGTAATCGATATTTTTGTTATTGTGTCACCTTTTAAAGATTTAGCCTATTACAAATCCTTGTTTAATTTTGAGGTCTATAATTACATTCAGACGGATATGAGCAAAAGATATTTATTTAATAAATACACAAACGGGATCTGGACTCACAACCTACATATAAATCCTTATAACAATGAATTCTATACAAGAAATGAATTGTTATTTAGAGACTATCTAAGAGAACACCCTGAATTAGTTCGAGAATATGGAGAAATTAAAAAAAATGTCGCAAAAAATTTTGCAGGTGAATTCGAAGAATATACTCGTTCTAAAACTGAATTTATACAGAAGGTGATCGATGCTGCAAGAACAAAAAAAGGATTACCTTTACAAAATGTTTGGACTAATGAATTAAAGTAAGATATAGAGAGATAGTTTAAATAATGCACCGTAATTTCAACAATCGGGGCGTATTTCTGGTGTAAGAAATACATTTTCCCCGTACACTTCCACCTTATGTTTTATATGGTTAGAAGGATTTTGGGATGTTAGTCGAACCAAGACGGGCTGTCCTGAAAAAGTAAAGACACGATGATACCCTTCATTATTTACCTTTTCAAGAATTAAGGAAGGGGATATTCGAAGATAAGCCAATGATTGACCAAAAAGGTTGGACAGGAATAATTTCTGCTTTTTTTTCTGCATGTGTACACCTCCGACGTATTTTTTACAAAAAAATCCAATAGTTCAGCGTGTACTAAAATAAGGATTTTATCTGAGATTATTGTGGGTCATTTCGGTTTTTGCATGAATTCAGCTATTTCCCCGTAAGATAAAACATTATTTGTTATTTTATGAATGGTCCCTTGATTAATAATCTCTTCGCTAATTTCCTTCAACAAGGTGACGGTGGTTCTGAAAGGGGCTGATCCACAACTTAGTCTTTCAATCCCAATTTCAGAAAGTTTCATTAAAGAAGGAGTTTCAACATTAACCAAAAGATTAATGGGACAAGAAATTGCATTCCTAAGACATTGGATGATTTTCTGATCACTTAATCCAGGTACAAAAATACAGTCAGCCCCAGCTTCCTGATAAGACTCTGCTCGCTTAACGGTCTCATGAAAACGTAGCGAAGGATCCCCAATGTTTAACCAATACATGTCCGTACGTGCATTGATAAATAATGAAGCATTGATAGAATCTGACATTTTTCTGATGGCTGCTATTTTTTCCTTTTGTAAAGAAATATCGTAGATAGGATGGATAGAATTTCCGGTACCGTCCTCAAGATTGATACCGACGGCCCCGGCTTCTATTACTTTTTTAACTGTTTCTAAAACCTCGTTAACTGTCTGTCCATAACCTGCTTCAATGTCTGCGGTTACCGGCACATTTACCGATTTGGCTATCCTTTCAATAGTCTCGATCATTTGATTAAGAGGCATGTTTTGGCCATCTGTATATCCTAAAGAAGCAGCAATTCCTGCGCTTGTCGTTCCAATAGCTTTAAACCCACTTTCTTCAAACATTTTCGCACTGATAACATCCCAAGCATTTGGGAGTACAAAGGTGGACGACCGATAATGTAGTTCGTGAAAATTTTTTACCTTATTAGGATCATCATATTTTTTCATAAAGAAACCCCTTTCATGGTTGGGATTTTATTGCGTATCAAACATTTCCCTTCCAATCGAAGAATAGTGTGATATTATCCATAGTTAGATATAGGAACGCTAGTAACACAACACCACTTCAAACAATGCTTAAGGTATTAAGTGGCGGATAGTTTAAATTGTTCTACTAAAGAGTCGAAGAAATAAATACAATCACTAATGACATCACAACCAGTAAAATCTATCCCTGATTTTTCAAGTAAGGTCAGTGGATCAACCGATGAGCTGGATTTTAGCAAGTCTACGTACTTATCCTTATATCCATCCTCTGTATCAAGTTTCTTTACAATTTTAGTAGCAGCAGCAAAAGCAGTTGCATATTTAAAAACATAAAAACTAGAATAAAAGTGTGGAACTCTTCCCCATATGGCTCCACTATACTCGTCTAATTTTAGTTCTTCACCGTAGTATTTTTTCAATAATTCTCTGTATTTGTTGCATAGTAATTCAGACGTTAAAGAGTAACCTTTCGAGACATATCCATGAATAGAATACTCGAATTCTGCAAACAAAATTTGATGGAAGAACGATATTCTAAACTTCTCTATAAAGTAATTCAAAATAGATAGCTGCTTCATTCTTTGAGAATGTATCAAGTGTTTTATAACTAACAATTCGTTTACAGTTGCAACAATTTCACTAATAAAAATGGAGGGGGTGGATCTAGGGTAACATTTATCCCTAGAGGAAAAAGAATAATGTGCACCATGTCCTAGCTCATGTGATAAGGTAAATAAATCATTCAATCTGTTTTTCCAATTCAATAGAATAAAGGGATGTGAACCTGGGACATCCATTGCATAAGAAATACTCATTTGATTTGTATTTACGTTGTACCACCTGTTATTAAAAGATTCAGTAATAATTTTTTGATATTCCTCACCCAAAGGTTTTAGGGATTTAAATAACAAATCCTTCGCACTTTGAAAACCAATCTCGAGATTCTCTTTATTTAAGGGGGCTGAAAAATCATACATATGAAACTGATCTACCTTCAAAGCTTCTTTTTTAGTTTGAACGTATTTATGTAACGGTCCTAATTGTTCCTTTATATGACTTATAAGGTTTATAAATATATTCGTGGGAATTCTCTCTTGGCTAAGAGCATATTCCAATGAATCCTTATAATTATTAAGTTTAGCCTCTAAGTAATCTTTCTTTACGCTTATATTTAGTAATGAAGCTAGAGTGTTAGAATATTGTAGAAAAGGTGCATAAAATTCTTTATATGATTTTTTTCTAATTGTTCTAACATCAGATTCCTGTAATTTCCCAAAATTACTATAATTAATTTCATACTCTTTATCTGCATAAGTAAACGAATTAAATTCAAAATCAGCTTGAGTTAATAACTGATATGTATTATATGTAGAAGCAAACAATATTTCAAAATGGTGCGCTGATTCACTTTTCGCCTTGTTAGCGTTGTTATTTTGTTCTTTTAATATATTTTTTATTTCATGTTGATACTTTATTAAATCTGGTATTTCTCGAACATATGTATCAAACCTTTCTAAACTTAATCTAGATATTTCATTGTTTAAAAACGAAGTTTTTTCTTCGAAATCAGATAAAACGTTTTGAACCGTTTCTACCATTTCTTGGCTTTTAAAGTCCATATATTTATCGTAATTAAGATTGGCATAAGCAATGATTTTATTTGCGGTTTCGTTTATAGAGCAAAATAATTCCATAGCATCGTAGAGATTATCAGAGGTGCTGATAACCTTATCCTTGTATGCAGTGAATTCATTAATAGATCCCCTTAGTAGTGAGATGTCTCTTTTCCAATCTAACTCATTTATATATAAATCTTGTAAATCCCATTCAAGTTTTGAGAAAACTTCCATCACAATTAATCCTCCTAAAAAACACGTATTGGAATACGTGTTTTAATTTTGATGAATATCTACTTTCCCATTTAAAGTTTTTTGTCCGTTTTTCACAAACAAAGAAGTTTTCATGCCAATCAAAGAACAAACGATTGCTATGGTTCCAGCAGTAATAAAGATAGGAATTACACTAATAAAGTCAGCTAAAAAACCAGCGATCATAGCACTTATTGGTAATGCCAGAAATGCAGCCATTCGTGTAGAGCTGATAACACGTCCTAATAAATCACTTGGTACTAATTCTTGTCTAAGAGTAAACCAATTTATAGCCAATAACGTAACGGACCCTTTAATGAGGATTTGACATACAATGAGGGCTATTACGTATGACTGAGAAAAAATCAATAATATTTGTGCAATACCTATCAGGATTCCCGAAAAAACTATAATATTTCCTCTCGGTATATGTTTTAATCTCCCAGCCAAATAAACAGCAATAACGGGTCCTATTGCTTGTAGTGAAAATACCATTCCAATTTGAGCCGATGTAAATTGAATGTAGTCTCTTAAGAAAAACATAAAAAGTGACTCCACAGCGCCAAAGCCTATATTAATTCCAAAAATCACAAGTGAACCGGCTAATATAATTTTTGTGCGGAAAACATAGTTTAAACCTTCTTTAATTGGTTTTAACAGTTTTGGAAATTTTCCAACGTTTTGACTTGGGGAGGGTAATTTAAGAAATATGAATATAGTTCCTGCACAAAAAAACGTAGCCCCCGTAACCAATAAAACATTAACATTCCCAAATATTGCAATCATAAAACCAGCAACTGCCGGTCCTATAAAAGTAATAATATTTTCACTTAGTCTAAAGTACGAATTCCCTTGGATTAAATCCTCATGTGGTAATACCTCTGGAACTGCTGATTCAAAACTTGGATGATGAAAAGCAGCTAAACTTGCTAATGCAAAGGCCACAGCATATATGACAAAAAGACTTGAATATTCCATCCAAAACATTAGAGGAACAATTAGTACAATTAAAGCAGATGTATAGTCCCCAAAGACCATTATTTTCTTTTTAGAAACTTGATCAGCAAGAGCTCCCCCAATAAGGCTAAATAGTACCTGTGGTGTAATTTCAATAGCAAAAACAAGTGCCATTTTGCTGGCAGATTGGGTTAAGTCATATACAATCAAAGGAAGAGCTATCGTGAAAAACCACATTCCTAATTTGCTAATCGTCATACCAAAAAAAAGCACTAAATATCTGGGATTTTTAAAAACTTTAGGAATGTTCATTATTGTCATCCTCACTAACATTAGGTGAAATTTTAAGCATATGTAAAAGTCTTATCTCCACAAACTGGACACTCTTCTAACTTTTCCCATCTAGATACTAATTTTTTCTCTAAATTCATAAAATTAATCTCCATTACTTTTCCAATCGATAAGGATTCCCCCATTCCAGTTAGAATTTTTATTGCTTCATTCACTAAAGTACCAGCTAGAATTGCTACATTTGGACTTATAGCGGCGTTTTTTCGCTGGTAATCAATATTACGCATGGCCTCAAATTGATCGTTTTGCTTTTGATTTATCTTTCTAGCATAATCTATATGGCATTGAATACAACCGGTCTCTTTCGGTACCATTGAAAAGAATCGTCCACGAGTATTCAGTATTCCACCAGATACAAGGGGAACATTGCATGTAACTACAGCTTCATTTACCCAATTTAACAAGTGCAGCGTAGGTTTATCAGCTACACAAATAACAAGCTCAGTACCTTCTATATGATTTATTACATCTTGTGTAGATTCGATTTTTTTATTTGTAGTTTCAAGATTTACATTTGGGTTGAATTCGGCAATCCTTTTTTTGGCCATTTCGATTTTGTTTTTTCCGATATCCTTCTCAGAATATAACAACTGACGATTAAAATTGCTTAATTCGATATGATCAAAATCCAGTGCTTTGATATTATGAAAACCTAAAGCCGATAAATGATATAAGATTTGTGTCCCAAGGCCTCCTACACCTAATAAAGATATAGGAGTTTGATTAATTTTTTCTTGTATGGCAAATTTATTTTCTTTATAGGATGTAAATAAAGAAAAGTAATTAATATTCGCTTTATAACGTTCTAATTCATAACTGGTAAGTAGTTTTGGCTCAAGAGAAGCGTTTTCTAGATAGCCTTCATTAGCTAGAACTTCCAGCGCGTTAGTAATTTCTTCATCGCTTATATTAGGGTATTGTTTTTGTACTAGATGAATAATTTCCTCTATATCTTTAGAGCCATCAAGATTCTCAACTAATAATTTAACACTTCCATCTGGATCTTCTAAAAATCCAGCAACCCCTTCTTCTTCCCCAATTTGAATTTCATTATCCAATACAAAAAAAGGTATGGTTTCTTTAAATTTTAATCTCATCTATATGGCCTCCTTGATACTACATTGATATAGATTCCGTCATTTAACTAATTTCCATGACTCTACCGCCTAAACTGCTGTATATTTGATCATGAAAAATAACCAAATATCTGGAGTGTAAAAAGTTCCATTATTATTTCTCTTTAGCATTTGACCACGGGCTTCATGCAGTTATTCTTGTTGTTTGATAAAAGGTGTGCAGGGTATGGAAAACTTCCTCTTTTAAAATTACGTTTTTAATATAATTATTAAAGAACTAACAACCAAGATATAGGGCAATAAATCAATCTACCTATCTTGCAGTACTTTTTCAGATTGTTATCTTTTTGGTTGCATCTGGGGAGTTTTTATCTATTTTGTATCCACACCCATCGAAGAACCGTTTGTATATTCATTATTTACGAGTCATTGATTTGGAGGCACATTGGTATTTTCGAAAATGGATTATAGATAAGGCGTGAAACGATGACTTTTCCCGAATTTTTTACTTCCACGTACTGCCAAGGGAGATTTAAACTGTGTTTTGTGATATTGATTACGCTACGGATCTGGGGTTTTATGTAAAAACTCTCCTTTGAGCGATTAATCACATGAACTTCCCTGCACTTCATTCTTTCAAAAAAGTCGGAAATCTTCTAGTTTAAGTCGAATGAACAAAAATTGCTCAGCATTTAATAGGGGAGAAAGGAACCGATAACATCGGTTCCTTAAAAAGCCTTAACCTGGAACAGCAGTAAGTGCAGAAGTAGATATGTTTTTCCTATCAGCTTTACGTACTTGTACTTTCATCTGCTCACCTCCATGTTTGACTTGAACATTAATATAGCATACCAGAATTTAGAAAATAAGTGCTTTTCTTACAATTTACAAAAATAGGAATTTTATAATGGATTAGCCGTATTAGGTAACAAGGATCCCCGTCCTAGTATGTAAAGGATTCAGATCTCAGGGGAGTTTTTTAGTTACCAATAAAGTTTTTAAGGTACTGAACCCACATTAGATTATTACTGTTAAATAGTAACTATTTCAACTTATAGAATTACCCCACTATGCTAGACTAGTTGCTTTGCCACCATTTCTCTATAATGTAGTTTAATACACAAAATCCCCCACCGTAGATGAAAATTGGATGTTTATAACCCAGGGAGATTTGAGAAACAAATGCCGAAAATAAAGTCTTCTTTTTTCATAAACGGCATTATAGACGTTTTGGAGAAAGCATTAAAGAAAATGTGTGCACATTGAAGACATTTTCGTAAGAAAGTGAGAAATTAGATTTTGGACATATATAAATTGTTTAATTTTTAGACAGGGTTTAGCCCTGACTTTTTTATGAAAAATGTATGGAGAGATTGTTAATGAACTTTGATGGAAAATATCAAAATCTATTGATTAAGGTGGAGAGGTTCCCCCGTAAAAGCCAAACCTTCGACGGTACACCTGAAACATCATATACAATAGACAAAGTGCAATCTAAAACAGAACCAGAACAATAAAACGTAATAGGTAAACGTAATAGTTTTTCTGAACAATCTTAATGATGGTTATTCTTTTTAGGAAAAATACACAAAAAGAAAGGTCTTAAAGTTGGAACAGGGACCGATTTGGAGTTGGATGATAGTGGTAAATACCCAATAATAAACAATGTATAGCCTATAATTTTTAGGTATGCCAATTGTTAGCACAAAGGGTTATAGACTTGTAGGTGATTTCATAGGCGGTGGTATTGCTGCAGAAATCGTCGGTATTCAAGGCGTGTCCCCTATTACAGGCAATTGAAAAATCACATGCTATTTGATGCTGTTTACTGGAGAACAATTAACGTTGATGAATTAGGATTTTCGATTTCCGGTGTTTTCTTCAAAAAAAATTAAAAAATGATAATGATAATTATTATCATTTGTGTTATGCTAAACACACCCCCCACACCTTAAATCGTTGCAACACAAGAAAGTCCATCTAGATAGCCAATATCTATGATGGGCTTTTTAATGCTTACCTCTCTACAAATTGGGCTTCCATATATTAATTTATTGGAAGGGCAGCTGGTCCCCTGTAACTAGCAAATGACCATAAACGTAAAAGGTAACAGTAACTCTAAAACAGTGCTCAATAGTAAAAATGAAAATTAAAACAGACATGTAATAAAAAAACGTAAAAGGTAAACGTAATAGTTTGTTTGAACAGGAAAAATAAACACTTCAGATACTAAATGTTATCTCTTAAATGGATAAAGTAATTTTTCAGCTACATTTTATCGAAGAATGAAAGAATTTGAATAGGATGTTTAGAATAAATAATGGAGCACATGCGAATTAATAAAATTTACATATGTGGCCCCTTATTGCGTGAATCGTTTCCGTACTCCTTATAAGGACAGGGATCAAACGATAGAAATTCCAAGCCATCCAGGTTTGTCTGTGATGAGCTGCGGTGCATTTCTTCTTTAGTTGATGAAAGAGAGGATGACCTCCAATTCTTTATGGATCAGAACATAAGAATATCGATAGCCGTGGTATCGAATTAATTCGTTACGGTGGATTTAAAAAGAAAAGGATAGATTTTGAACTGATTCAATCCTATCCGGATATAGTAATTTAATTTATCCGTCCGGCCATGAAAGAAAGCGGGCTGGGACGTGAAGGCGGTAAGGAAGGCATCAAGCCATATCTGGAAGCCAAGCATTTATCCATTCGGTCTGTATAACACCGCGTATCATTCGTTGTGTCCGGATTTTCGGTATTTTTTCATCCTCCGGATAAGGGTTGGCTGGGTCATCCCCAGGTTTTTGGCGATTTCTCGTGTATTGGGGTGTTGTTCTGCCGTTAGGAAAATAATGTCTTTCTCAACTCTTTCTAGAAAATCATATAATGTTTCATCACTGTTCTTTTGAAAAATCATGTTCTCCGGTAGAAGTGTTTCCTTTTGAATGAATCCTGGTAAATGTTTAGGTCTAACCACTTCCTCAGGGGAAAACACAACGGTCCGCTCGATCACATTCTCCAGTTCTCGTATATTGCCTGGCCACTTGTACTGTGTAAGAAGATCCACGGCTTCACTCGATAAAGATATAAATTTCCCGTACTCTTTGTTGTATTGATGAAGAAAAATATAAGCAAGCGTAGAGACGTCTTCTTTACGCTCACGTAACGGTGGAATGTTGATACCGAAGACATTCAACCTGTAATACAGATCAGATCGGAAATGTTTTTCTTCCACCATCTTTTCTAATGGTTGATTGGTAGCAGCTATGATTCTAATATCTGCTGCCTTTTTTTTCGTACCGCCAATGGGCATAAAGGTTTTATCTTCTAATAATTCAAGTAGCTTCACCTGCATGGTATAGGGCAACTCGCCAATCTCATCTAAAAACAACGTTCCACCTTCAGCAGTTTCTACCAGTCCGGATTTGCCTGCTTGACTGGCTCCGGTGAAAGCTCCTTTTACATAACCGAATAATTCGCTTTCTAATAAAGATTCCGGTATCGTGCCGCAATTGAGTGATAAATAAGGACCGGAACTTCGATTGCTCAATTGATGGATCACTTGTGCCACAAAACTTTTACCGACTCCTGTTTCACCCGTTAGAAGCACCGTGGATGAGAGATCTGAAACCCGTTGAATCGAATACTTTAGGTGCTCCACGGCCTTGCTGTTCCCTGTGATCGTTCGTTCGGCAACAGACTTGGATTCCAACGAATACACCTGCTGTAACTGGCACATATATGTTTGCAGCAGTTCCTTCAATTCATCCATCCGATCCCCGTTTTGATCAATCTCATCTAAGGAATGACTCACAGAGATGACAATATCTATTTCGCCATCTTCATTATAAATCGGCCCGCTAACCGTCACACGCTTAACATTTGCATTAAGCTCCTGCACTCGGGTAACGGGCGATCTTTTTTCCAGCACCAAACGTGTGAGCGAAGGATTCAAGATGTTGCTTTTTTCAAGCTCCGTTACATGTTTCCCCTTTATTTTTTCCCGTGGTATCCCTATTCCTTCTTCGCTGCGTTTGTTGTTCCAGATCACATGGCCTTGGGAATCTGCAACAAATATAGCGGCAGGAAGTTGATCAAGGGCAGCTAATAATGTTGGATTGTTAAATAGTTGAGAATATAACACACCGAATATCCTCCTGCGATCTTTTTCGATATGTTTATCATATCATCTCTATTAAGAAAAGTGTTAGCACACTGGTCAGGACCATAGGTAAATGTTCTTCAGGCAAAGAGGGCTTTCTGTACCTTTTATGACTGAAAGTTATTTAACCCCGCTAGACTGTGCGCTGAATCTAGACATCAACGCGCAAAAATTTTATCTATGAAAAAACATAAGCCCTGTGTATGCCAAGGACTTATGCGTTGAGATTTTAGGCCGTGCAGTCTTCTGATGATTTTTTGCCCGAATTGTGATTGTTTTGGAAAAATGTAATGACTAATAATACAATCAGTGAAAGAGGAAATCCAACAAAGACAGGATGGATCTCGAAAGGCTGTCCTGCAAACTGCCACACTAATGTTAAAATTAGACCGGACCACATGGAAGCAACTCCTGCCAGCTTGCCGGGCTTTTCCCAAAACATCCCTATCAGAATGGGAGCCAGCAAAGCCGCAACGAGAATGGCCGATCCTGTCATCCAGAGTTCCACTAATCGTGGAATAGCTAAAGCCAGAATAAGGGAAACCATAGACATCGCAATAATCATTAACCTACTGTAACGAAGCAGCTTCGCATCTGATTTTACTTTCAGCATAGGTTTAATAATATCACTAACCATCGTTGTTGAGCCGGCAATAAAGAAGGAATCTGCGCACGAAAGAATCGTGGCAACCAATGCTATAAGCATGACAGACCCAAACCAAAACGGAATGGCTCCAAAAATGACTTCATAATAAATCAGATTAGGCTGGTCGGCAGCAATCCCAAGCCCTGCATTTGCAAACACACCAATAATGATGACCAAAGCACCAGTGATAAAGATAACAAGACAAGCCAGCCAGTTGGATATAACAGATGTTCTAATATTTTTTGCTGCCCATACTCTCTGCCACATATCTTGCCTCACTAATGTGGCAGCACCAATCGTCAGGAAAGGAATGAGGATTTCTGAAATAGGCATGGTAAAAGGATTCAGAAATTCAGCCTGAAGATCTGCGGTCTGACTAACATTTTCAGAAACATTACTCCACCCGCCAGTCGAAAAATAGATGAGAAAAAATAAAACAGTGATACCGATTGTCTGAATGGTACCTTGCACGGCATCGGTCCAGATAACAGCCGTAAGACCTCCCAGATACGTTTTCAGTGTAATAAAGATCCAGGAAACGATAATTCCTATGGTCATCTCAAGGCCAAACACAAGATTGAAAACAGTTGCCAGCGCAACAAACTGCAGACCGGTAAGAGCTCCAAGGGCAGCAATATTTCCGATAAAAGCAGGATAACGAGCTGCATTCCCATAACGAATCGCTGCATAATCTCCTACCGAGAAAAGCTGATGTTCATCTCCTGCTTTCCGTATTCTTTTTAGAAAGAATAGTGTGAAAATAACCACTGAAAAAGCTAGAGATACAACGTTCCATATTTGTCCCATCCCTAACAAATAAGCATCTGTCACGAATCCCAGGACGGTCGATCCTCCGACTGCTCCTCCGACAATGGTTAAAATCATTGGCAAAAGCGGCATGGAACGTCCGCCCATATTAAACGATTCATACGTCCGTGTTCTTCTATAAAAATAATAGGAATAAGCTAGAATAGCTGCTCCGTAAACGATCGTGATGAGTATCAGGATCGTTTGATTTGTTTCGCTAATAAACATAGATATTCCCCTTTTTGCAAATATTTGTAGTGATGACAGCTGTCTTATCCTGTGAGGCATAGATTCGTCTGGTTATTCACTTGTCTGCTCTTCTTTGCACCAATCAAGTATAAAAGCTGCAATAGACTGGGTAAGCATTTTTAAACTATCTAGTTCAAGATACTCATCTACGCCGTGCATGTTCCCTCCGCTCGGACCATAGCAAACTGCTGGTATTCCGAACTCATCGAAAGCGCGAACATCCGTAGTTCCTGTAAAAGCAGTCTGTTCCAATGACTCGTTTGTCGTAAGCTGGTGAGCGTTGTTCAGACTGTCGAATATATCCAAATCAGATGAATGGGAACTACCAGGCGCGCTGAATCCATAAAATGTGACCTCTGGAGGTGTTTCTTTCATCCAGGTGTCCTTCTCAGTAGCTTTTAATATCCACTCTTTTACTTCTCTTTGAATGTCAGCAGGATTCTCACCGGGATAAAAACCGATTCGTGCTTCCAATGTACATTCAGACGGAACGTTAGAAGGCCAATCACCACCGTTTATGGTCCCAACATTTACATTGAGTGGATGCGGATGGTTGGAATAATCAGGATGTTTCGGTTTGGTGTTAATATGCTCTCTGTATTCTTCAAGCGCCTGAATTATATAGGCCGCTTTGTTAATAGCGTTCTGCGCTTTTTCGGCCCGTTCCACATGAGCACCACTTCCTTTAACTTTCACTCTTACCCACAACACACCCACTTGAGCTTGCATGGCTCGGAGCGTGGTCGGTTCAGGAATCAAGGCTCCGTCCGCAACAAACCCTTTATCCAGCAAAGCTAAAGCGCCATTTCCGGTACATTCCTCTTCAATTACGGTTTGAATCTGAAGATCGGCCCCTAATGTAATTCCGGCTTTCTGAAGAGCTTTTACAGCGTGAATCATTGCTGCAACTCCGCCTTTCATATCCACAATGCCGCGTCCGTACATTTTGTCACCAACAATCGTAGGGTTGTAGGGATCATGTTTCCACAAATGTTCCGGCTCCGCACTGACCACATCTATATGTCCCTGGAGTATTAAGCTTTTTCCGATTTTAGGTTGGTTGGTCTTCCATTCACCAACTACCACAGGGCGGTCTTCATACGACCATTCCACATGCCCGTAATTTTGATAAGACGAAAGCCGCTTTGGATCCGGAACAAATGAAGTCGCTTTCATATTCATCTCTTCTATATGATTTTTAATATACATTTGAATGTCTTTTTCATTTCCCAATGTGCTTTTAAACGAGCCAATCGTTTTTAAAAACAGCAGCTCTTCTTCCCATATATCATCAATAGCTGCAAACACTTTTTCTGTCGTTTCTGTTATATGCATATCGTTCCCTCCATTATTTTTTGGTTTCACACTGTAGTAATGCAAAAAACATACCAATAATTTATGGGCAAATGTATAAATTTTTTGTTTCATTTTAAGGCTTACGGAAAGTGAGGAAGAGATTTTGATTCAATACTAAATCAAAAGATATTATAATAAAGGGGGGAAGTACAGGTTTTGATCCACAATTGATTCAAAAAAATATCTTTGATCTAATAATGGATCGTTTGTCTTCTTATGTTCGTGATTTGATCAAACGTAATGTAATAAATCTTCTCCTTATTCTTAACATTGAATTGTTTTTGATCATGATTAATGTAATGACAGCATCCAGTGATTTCATAAAAATCATAGCCATCCCAATAAGTAAATGTCAGTTCTATATTTTCCCTCATTACTTCTCCGAGCAACTATTCAAACGCTTCCCATTGTTATCTAAAATAGGCTTCTTTTTCTTGATGTTTTAACCACATTTCCCGAAGTTTCGGCAGGATCATACGCATACTTTCACCTCAAGTTGGATTCTGGAGTTAGTTTATTTGCCATGATCCCTCCCCTTTAACAGAACATTTGTTCCCTATTATTTCCGATTCAACTTTTTTGTAAGTTGTAATATTTTGCTTTTAAACTCTAATCAATCCTGTTACTCATAAAATTACTCCCCTTCTTCTTAGTACGTAACTGTCCATAATAGAGATAGAGTTTTTAATAAAAAGCAGAGAACGATCCAATACTCTTTTTTGTATTGTTTGTTGAACAATTCTGTGTAGATCATCTATTAATCTTTGATTTAAAGTCTCTTCAGAGTTCAATCCTTTCATTAAAACAGAGAAAACTTGTACTTTAAGGAATATAACATGCTTGACATTACATAAGTGCTAAACATAAAACTATTACGTATAACTATTAAGTTTCAGGTAACACTTTTAGTTTAAGTAAACTTAAATGTTAATTTATTACGTTTTAATAGTACATTTTAGTAAAACTTCATCGTAAACTTTAACCAATTCTTGTAACATAAAATAATAATAGTTTTCTGTTACGTTTATATGTTCAGTAAATGGTTTATGTGGTACATTTATGGTGGAGGTGAAGCCTATGGCAAAGGTGGTTACATTTGGTATACAGAAAGGCGGGGTCGGAAAGACTATGACTTCTGGAATCACCGCATTTTTGTTAGCGAAGGAAAATTATAAAGTATTAGGCGTAGACATGGACTCGCAAGGGAATTTCACACAGTTTCTATCAGGGTACGACGATCTAGCAGTCTTTGAAAATGAGACCGTACTAGAAGCTATTAAAGACGGAGATGCGCGACCATACATCAAAGTGGTTGATGAGAACCTCCATCTACTTCCTGCAGATGACTACTTGGCAACAATTGCTCAATTTCTATTTAGAGAGTATGATGGAAATCCTTCTCTTGCACTAAGAAAGGCAATAGATCCTATTAGAGACTTCTATGATTTCATTATTATTGATACTCCCCCTGCTCTATCAGAGCAAACAATTAATGCGCTGGGGGCTTCTACACATGTAGTGATTTTGTTTGAGACCAGCAAGTTTTGTTATTCAGCTGTTCCTCGTTTTTGGGACACGATCGCTGCAGCGAAAGAAAATATTAATAACGAACTAGAGATTGCGGGTATCCTACGTACCCTAGCTGATGCAAAACGAAGTGATTCGAAGGCAATGATTGAATTAATTGGAGATAGTTACCCAGACCATGTGTTTAAGACCATTATTCATCGTCGTGCAAAAACCGGGAGACTCCCTATTTATGGACTTTGGAATAATCCTGAGGCAAAGTCAGCATTTAAATACCACTCTTCATTTATAAAGGAGTTGAAAGAAAATGTCGGCGCGAAAACAAACGTCTGAAAAAGGTAAAGAAAAAATCAAAGATGCTTTCCAGTCTGGTAATAAGCGTCCAAGTCCTGCTCATGCCTTCTTTGGAACAAATGTGAAAGATAACAGTGAATCTGAAACATCAACCACAACAGAAAAAGGTAAAACAGAACAGGAGCAAGAAAACATAACAGGTAAACGTAACAGTTTTTCTGAACAATCAAAAGAAAACATAACAGGTAAACAAAAAACTGAATTACAAGACATAAATGGTTCTGATAATAGAAACAGTATTATGGATAAATATGAGGTTTCAGATAAAGATAATATTAAAACTGAACAAGAAAACAGTTTAGAGAATAGTACCAAAGAAACTGAAAATGAAACAGGTTTAGGTAATAGCAATCTTGAAACAAAAGATACAAATGATTCAGTTGGTTCAGAACAGGGGTTTTGGGGGATTATAGAACAAGAGAAAAAGAAAAAGAAAGTAGAAGACACACACCAACGAGACACGTTTTTAATTCGCAAAGATCTCTTGAGAGAATTTAATAGGATGGCTAAAAAACAGCCAAAAGGGTTCAAAACAAAAGCAATTAACTATGCATTGGAAAATTTCTTAAATGAAGTGAAAAATAATGAATAATAAATATATCCTGAGTTTATTTACTCAGGTTTTTTTTATGGCCAAGTCCACTTATATCTTTTGTAACTGCAAATATACTTAATATTTAAGCACAATAAAACATTAGAAAAAATAAAACATAATAGGTAAACGTAACAGTTTTTCTAAACAGTAAAAAGAAAACAATTCAGGTAATTTGAATCAGAAAACGTAATATATCGATATTGAAATAAAAGAAATTCAGCTAACTCAGGGGATTTGGGTAGCTTGTGTGGCATTTTTGTTGTGATTTTAAAACAGGTATTAAAACATTACGACTAGAGAGAGGTTCTGGGATGAATCGGTATTTAAATCATTAACTGAATATTGGAGTTACCCCAATATTAGTATTGATTTTTATTGGTATTCTCTAAAGTCCCTTAGCAATCTTAGACACTTTTGGTAGGTAATCTATCTCCTTTTGCCCCCATTCCTTAGATCCGGTGGAGGAGATGGATTTTTTGTTAACCATTATTACCATTTTATTATTGGCTGCAGGCTTCATAGGGTATAACAAACGGGATATTCACGGATAAATGTATGGTGAAATACGAGTGTGCTCTTCTTAATTTAAGAAGACGCTTTTTTTATTTCTAAGTCCGTGATAAGACGAATGCGTGTCTCTATTTATATTTTTTCATTAATTATAAAAAAGAAAAACTATAGATAGGGTGACATTTATGGGAACGAGACGAAGCAATATTAAATTGGATTATGACCAACGCGCTGACTTTGAGACAGCTATTGGTTCTTTCAATGATGATTTGCAAGTAGAGATTGATGTAGAAAAAGGTGAAGCAGTAAAACTGGATATGTTTGCAAGTGCGGAGTTTTCTACGTTCACTCAAACAATCAGTAATGTTCTTTTTTTTGGCATACTATCTGGAACAGACATCGATGCCTCGCCATTAGCTATAGAAAGGCTCTTAATATCAGATGCTCAAGTGAGTTTCTTTGATGGAACTCTTAATATCAGCTGGATTGTGGAGCCGCCTGCATCTGGCCCAAAAACGTATACTTTCACCATAAACGCTATAGGTACAGGTAACCAAATCAACGTTACTTCTGCAGGATTAAATGCTATTGCTTTTAGAACAAACCAGCAGTAAATCTGGTGAACGGAAATTTAATAGGAGGAGCATGAACTGTGAAGAATTCACAAATAGTTGAGAAGGATAAAAATAAAATCATCAAAGCCATAAAGCAAAAGCACAATGGAGAGATTAGTAAAGAGGAACTTATAAAGAAATTGAAATTGATTTTTAATATGAAGTAAGGATAAATGAGTCGTAAACCTGTGGTTGGGATTATGGTAAATAAACGAAGCCAGCGAAAGAGAACGCTAAGGAGGTATCAAAAATACAAAGAAAATATTCCGGTAGAGCTTTTTTCTTTTACCCCAAAGGATATAATGGTATGTCAACACTAAATTGGACAAATATTTAAAGGTGCATAGACTTGTATTCAGCCGGCGTTAAGTAATCCAATGATCCGTGAATGCGAATGTTGTTGAACCAATGAACGTAATCAAAAAGTTCAAGGTCAAGTTCATACTGGTTAGGGAAGCTACGGCCGTGGATGAACTCTGTTTTGATGGTCTTAAAGGTAGCTTCAGCGACGGCGTTGTCATATGAGGTTCCTTTCTCACTCAAGGATCGCTCAATGCCAAAGGTTTTGAGTGCCTGGTCGATGAGTTGGTTCTTAAACTTACTTCCCCGATCCGTGTGGAATAACTCGAGGTGATGAAGAATTAACATACTGGCTAATAAAATTTTGTTTAGGTATTGTATTTTTAAATGTATTCAATAAAGTATGTCTGAGACATCAACCAATAGAAAATAAGAAAAGTAAAACAGAACAGGGAAAAGAAAATGTAACAGGCAAACGTAACAGTTTTTCTGAACAGTCAAAAGAAAACGAATTAGATTAAACCAAGAAACGTAAACACTTCGCAAAGATCTCTTAATAGAATTTAATAAGATGGCAAAGAAACAGCCAAAAGGCTTCAAAACAAAAGCTATTAATTATGCATTAGAAAACTTCTTAAATGAAGTGAAAAAAATTAATAAAAATATACCCTGAGTCTATTCGCTCTGGTTTTTTTATTGTCTAAATTTAGAGGTAATTGTCAGTAAAATAAAACAATAAATAATCATAACAGGTAAACGTAACAGTTTAACTCAATAGTAAAAATAAAACAATGAAATTAATATAAATAATGAAACGAAAACGTAAATTTCCCAAAAAAGAAATAAAAAAATTCGTAATATTTAAATATTACAGTTGATTTATGTGCGATAAATTATATAAAATGTATACATAATACAGGGTTCGGAATTCTTATATTTATATATTTGATATCATGTTCTAAAATGATACGACTTATAAAAGGGTGAATTATTATGGAAGGACTTCAATTAAAACCAATTACCAAAGAAAAAACGACACAAGACAAGGTTTATAAACAAATTAAGAAAACCATTTTAAACGGTGGCATTTCGAGTGAGGAAATTTTTACAGAAGTTCAATTGGCAGAAACGTTAAATACCTCAAGAACACCGGTAAGGGCGGCTTTACAAGATTTAATAAAGGAAGGGCTGCTTGTTTCCATTCCGAGGAAAGGGTTGACTGTAAGAAAGATTACACCAGAGGAACAAGATGAAATCTTTCTATTAAGAAGTTCAATCGAAGTTCAGGCGGTAAAAAAGCTTACAGAAGTGATTACCACACCGGAACAGTTGAAGGTACTAAAAATCATTTACAAACAACAGGAAGAAGCAATGGGAAGGGATGATGGTATTAAATTCATTGATTTAGACCAAGAATTTCATCTTTCTCTTACCAGATTGGCGAACTTTAACATAATAGAACAAGTTTTGCAATAATCTTACTCAATTAATGGGTTTAAAGGCAGTAAGCAAAAAGGGGAGGATGAAAAATGTACTAATTGAACATGGTCAAATTATTCGTGCATTAGAAGAGAAAAATCCTGAATTAGTTTCCCAGTTCATTTTAGACCATTTAGAAAAAACGAAAGAAACATTAAATTATATTGATAACGCATAATTTTAAGCAATTGTTTTGAAAGGGGGGATCAACCCTAATAAGGATCGTTTAATAGTATCCCTTTGTAAGGATGTTAACTTATGAAATATGTAGAAACATCGTTAAGCTAGGAGTGATATGTAAGCAAACCATTAACAATAACTTATGTCGCGTCAAGTTTTATAGAAAATGAAAACGTTCACCACCCAATCTCCGTCAAATCTGATGTCAAAGTTTACAAAATTGATACTATGATGTTAAAAAGACCACCGTTGAAGAAGAGGAAGTTGTGACATTATTTTTTATGGAGCACAAACCACTCATGAACCACAATTTACCAGAACATATAAAGAAACACTAATCAAAAAGCTTGATGAAGTAAAAGAGGTAGTTTTAAACAGTTAAATAAAACACTTTTTTAAGAAAAGAGTTAACCTATTTATTCTCCTTATTGAAAGCGGTTCCGTATAATGTATTACTGTATACATAATACATTATACAGAATACTTATGGAGAGAAGCTCATTACCTTTTTGAAATTTATGTCATTTTTAATAACATGAACTGGGACAAAAAAGTTTAAAATCCAATTGAAAGGGGTTTGATTACGGTGAAAAAATATTTATTCCATTTATTAATAGTTTTGCTTTTTAGTTTGATATTTACTGGGAGTTCGTTGGCGAAGAAAAATTCGAATCAAGCGGCTGATTTGATCTTTGAAAATGGCGATGTTTACAAAGTTGATAAAGATCGAAGTTGGGCTGAAGCGGTTGCGGTTAAGGATGGCAAGATTATCTACGTTGGTGATAACGAGGGAGTTGCAGCTTTCAAAGGGACCGACACCAAAGTGACTGATCTGAAGGGAAAAATGCTTATGCCTGGATTTGTCGACAGCCATAACCATGCGTATCTTATGGCAGAAAGTCTTTTCTGGCTAAGCCTTAATTCTTATTCCACTGTAGAAGAACGCCAACAGGCCATCAAAGATTACTTGGAGAAGAATCCCGGTATCAAGCAATTGCGCGGTGTAGGCTGGGACGGAGTCGTCAGCGATGCTAAAGCCAGAGGACTTGCTCCCAGAGAATTGCTCGATCAGGTAGTCTCGGATATACCTGCTGTCTTTATCTCAAACAGTCATCACAGCATATTGGTCAACTCAAAGGCTCTTGAGATTGCAGGGATAGACAAGAATACCCCTGATCCGGAAGGAGGAACTATTGAGCGTGATCCCGAAACAGGAGAGCCGACAGGAATTTTACACGAATTTTCTGCCCAAAACCTTGTGATTAACGCGCTTCCTCAACCAGACTTTACGGTAGAGCAATATGAAGAGGCACTTTTAACTTGGCAGGAAATGGCTAACGAATATGGAATTACCTCGGCATTCGTGCCCGTTCACTATCCAACCGAAAGCCTGCTTAAAGCATTTGAAGCTCTGGACAATGCAGGTAAATTGACCGTAAGATACGATTTAGGGTTATGGGCTGATGAAAACAAAGGGACGGAGCAGATCAAGAAATTTATAGAAGTACGTGACAAGTATCAAGGAAAGCTCTACAAGGTAGATACAGTTAAAATATTTGCTGATGGTGTCGGTGCAAATAAACTGGTTTGGGATCAAGATGTTTTGGAGAAGACCGTGGCTGCTTTAGATAAAGAAGGTTTCCGCGTCTATATCCATGCGATTGGCAATCCGGAATTTTTCCCATCTAGTAATGCTTTAGATGCTTTTGAATATGCGGCTGAAATAAATGGTAAAAGAGATTCCCGGCATGTGATTACCCATATAGACTGCATCAAGGAAGAAGATGTTGCCCGGTTTAAGGACTTGGGAGTAATACCTACTCCTCAGCCTGCATGGTTTGGTAAAGACTGGTATAGTGATGTGAGTGGCCAGCAGTTGAAGAATCTTAATCGATTGAATAGCTATTTTGAGACCGGAATACCCGTTGCTTCATCAAGTGATTTTCCTTCAACAGATACTTTTAAAAGAGACATGTATCCGCTAACGGGAATAGAAGTAGGAATAACAAGATTGGATCCGGATACAACCACTGAAACCGATTTAAATAAAGTAGCATGGCCTAAAGAAAAAGCTACTCTCGAGGAGATGATTTCCAGCTATACAATCAACGGAGCTAATTTGATTTTCGCAGAAGATGAAAGAGGCTCTATAGAGGTAGGTAAAAAAGCCGACTTGGTCGTTTTGGACAAAAATCTCTTCGAGATTCCAGTAACAACAATTGGTGAAGCGAAGGTCTTGATGACTTTGTTCGAAGGGAAGGAAGTATTCCGTCATCCAACGTTTATTAATGCTTCCTATATAAAGACACTTGTTGAGCAATTCGAAGAAGATGGGGAATTTGCCAATCATGGTGCTGCCCGTTCCTTACAGGCCCAGTTGGATACAGTGGTCCATTTTGAAAAACGGGAAGCAGCCGAAAGGGGTGTCAAGCACATGCAAAGGTTTAACCAGTTGCTTGACAATCATAAAAAAGATGGGTTGATATCCGAGGATACGTATAACACCCTCAAAACTCATACTGATTCTTTGATTAAGAAGTGGCAGTAAGATTGCAAGAAAGACTAGGGTTACCAAGTTGATGTCGAATAATGTAGTTAGAGGGATCCTGTTTGATTCGGGGTCTCTTTTCTTATACTCGTAGATATACGCTTTTATTTAAAATAAATAAAGATACATCATTTACTGGAAAGTGCTTAGTGAAATCGCTTGAGTCCAGAACATCGACTTTTCTACTTAGTAAGTACAGAGACTTCTCGGCATCCTTTAAAATATTAGTAGTATCGAAAAGGACAATTATTTTTCCTACCAATCCTCTTTAAGGCTATGTATTACCATTCTTTCGACTACATCACTAATAGATTCGTTTCCCTGTTTTTCTTTATGCAGAGCATCTAATATAGATTTCTTGAAATAAGCGGTAATCGGTATATTATCACTTTGGATGGTAATGTAGTTCCCTTTCCGACCAATATGTCTTTCAATCAGATTATTCTTTAATAATTGGTATTGCTGCTCCGTTCCAGGAAAAGAGCCAATCTGTGGTCCTATTGATTTGAAAAACAAGCACGACACTCACCCTTTCTGGTTCCATAAAAAATTCGAATTTGGTTCTTTTTATTATATCAAAAAAAGTCATAATGGAAGTAACAAAACGTAAAAAGGAGTGTATGTTCATGAGCAAGACAACACGCACTACAGCAGAGTGGCAAGAAGCAAGAGACCATTATATCCCGAGAGGCGTAGGAAATGGAAACCGGAATATCGCGAAAAGCGGGAAAGGTGCAGAAATCACTGACATCGACGGCAATCGTTATATCGACTTCGCCGGTGCCATTGGTTCTTTAATGTTGCTAGAGCATTAGAAAATCAGTGTTATCTTATTTCCTGTAACTGTGTAGGTAACACACAAGGTGTAAAATTGGGTGGCCATAGTCAAGTTGTAGATCCGGTAGTTCAGGAAAGAGCCGATGATAATGAAACCACTCTAAGGGTAGAAATTGATTTGTCCCAGATAGAGAAAATAAGAGAGACATTTCCACAGTTGAAACACAGAGTGATGCAGAGGGGAGAGATTGCCAAATGAAGTTTCAGGTTAGAAAGGAAGAAATAGAATAGGAACCTAAAAGGCTGCTTATTGCCGGATATACTTCAAAAGATCAAGAAAAACTCCAGTGACTTCGTCTAAAGTAGGCTTCCTTATCCTTTTTGCTTTTTCTTGACGGTTTAACCACATTTCTCGATGTTCCGGTAGGACCCAACGTGTACTCTCCCACCGTAAGTTTGATTCTGGAGTTAGTTTATTTGCCATTGATAACCCCCCTAATAAGGAACGTACGTTCCCGTTATAACCGATGTTTGTGTTTTTGTAACTGGAAAAAAAGACCTTGCCTTTTTGAAAAAAGGCAACCTCAAAAACTTTTATTTATCGCTGCCGCTAAGGCAGAAGGCAAAGGAAAAAAATACATTTCCTTGCCTTCTTTGACAACAGCGTTTTGGTTTTGTGCAACGTGTCAACTCCTTATGCTCTCTTCGGTCCGCTACCGTTGACACGTCCGCTTATCCCTGCCCCTTATTTATGAAAATAATATATGAATTTGAGTTTTGCTGACGATACCTCTAAGAGGGAAAACAACCACAGACTATTTTTAGATGACATATTAAAATATAAATAGAAGAATATCTTAAAGGGAGGAGAACTATGATAAGTGAAACCGATGTAATTTTATTTTTTTATAGTTTATTCATACTAATGGGTTTACCAGTTGGTTATAAATATGCTTCTAATATGATTAAAAAAACTGGATTAGTTCTTGCACACTGCGTTATAGCAATATTCATCAATATAGTAATGGGGTTAATAGGAACTATTTTTTGGCTTTTCTATTCTTGGGGAGTAAATGAATTTTTATTTATTGGTGGAATGCTTTTGGGTATGGGAATCTCATTAGTAAATATTATTATTTTACTTCTTTTATTATATTTTAGGAGAAAGAAGTTCCAGCATAAATCTCCCTCTGATGTATCGAATACTTAAAAATGCCTTACCAAATGCCAGCAAGATTCATATTTCGCTATTCTAATTAAGTAAATGCTATATCTGATTTAGACTTTCTACAGGATTTATTTGAGGAAAAGATCGACACTAAGTCAAACTTTTCCTCGTTACCTACACTTCCGGAGATTTTGGCAGTCAAACATTGTTATCATTTTTAACCAATTATTATAAAACCTCAAAAGAGCTTGGTGAAATCCTATCCAATTCAGGTAATTCATAAGTTTTTATAGCATCACCAGTAGTTATATTAAATGAAATAATATTACCAATTGCCTTTTTTTGTTCACCTAAAGTTTTATCAAAAACAGTTAGTAAATGGACCTTATTTTCTTTTACTTGGATATCTATGAAAATTTGATCATTTAAATAATTTTCTTCTAAGTTAATTTTTTCAACTACTTTATCCTCTTCAATTTTTAAGATTAAACCATTATAAAAACTTACATATACATGTTTGTCATCCTTTAATAATTTAAATACCTCACCGTAATCACCAATCTCTTTTGTAGTTAGTTGTTCATCCTTAATTGTTGATAATTTACCAGTGTCTGACATTATATATATAGTGTCTCCTAGTGATATAAGACTTTTATGTCCATGTTCAGGCTTTTCATTGGCTAAAGGAAATTGTTTTAGAATCTTTCCTTGTTTATCTATTTTTAAAAGGATTTCTTGTTCTATAGACGGATCAAATGTTAAAACATAAAAAGAATTGTTTAGACTAACAGCTGAAGTAAAGAATCCCTTGTCGAAATTAATTTCTGAATATGTACCATTTTCTTGAAAAAATAGAAGGCCACTTTTGTAAATCTGTTTTCCATTCTCAGTATGTAGACCATTATTGGTTAAAACCCCTATTGAGTCGTCAAAGATAAAATTATTAGTTAAATTTTTGGAAGTAGGTGTATCCAGTTGTATTAAGTTACCTTTATTTGTAATGGAATATACGTTCCCACTTTGTCTAGATTGTATAAAGTAATTGTTATTAATGGCAATTAAGTTCTCTAGTGACCTATCGTTTATTTCTTGAATTGTATCGATACCTTTGTCATTTAAAGTTAATAAATTACTTTTATCTTCAGTAAATGAAGTGTAAGATACAATATAGTCATTATTAAGATTCAAGTCTGGCTGTGTGTTAATAAATGTACTAGTCTCATTATTTTGTTTATAATATATAAACACGGTTACCACTGATACTATAACAATAAAGATAAAAACTATTTTTTTCATAGTAAAACACCTCGGAGTAAAAGCATATTGTCACAGGTTACTAGTCACTCAAGAAAATGAGAAACCCCCGTACACACTTTAGTGCACGGGGTTTTTAGTAAGATACCCCCTAGAAATGTATTCTCTGTAGTATTATAAGTTGTCGTAAAAAGCATAGACATTATTTGATTTTGTAATATCTTTAGGAAAAATTACACCGTTAGTTACCCCATCAATATCTACACCTTGCTCGTACCATGCTCTCCATACTAACTGTGAACAATACCACTTGCTAGTGTTCCATTTGTTTGTAAAATCAGTGTTATATGGTTCATGAAGCTGATTCTCAGCATAAAGTGCCGCCTCTTTATAGTCGGAGGAACCAGATGCTTGTGGCCAATAACCAGCCACAGTGTCATATCTGGTTTTCCAGTTATTAATTTGCCACATTACCCCGTCTTCATCTGGTGATTGACTACTAAATCCAGCCATAAACGATTCTAATGTCCAGTTATCACTATAGTCAGAGACAATGGCTGCATGACCCCCGAAGTATCCTGAAGAACTAGAAGAGTCTAATGTAACTAATACATCCCCGTAACTCCCAAGAATCGAATCTGTACTACTTGCTGAAAATGCTTCAGATTCTTCCTCAATAGTTATTTCACCAGACTTCGATTCAAAAGAATAATCCATATTTTCTAGTTTTGGAAATTTTGATTCTAGATCCTTCTTATTGTTTTCCTCTTCTTGAGCTTCCTCCGCGAAATTATGTTTTTGTGCTTTTATGTTATCTTTCCATTCCTCTTTACTTTGTTCGTGATCTGCCCATTCTTCCTCTAAAAAGTTCTCAAACTCTTCAACAGACATATTATTCTCCTCAGCTACTTTGTTTAAGTCTTCTTCAGTATAGGTTAGCCCCTCTTAATTACTCTTATGATAGAGCAGGATACAGCAGCTACTAACAATTTTGTACCTTTTAAAACTATCGTTAACGCCACTAATGATCTAACCTTTCCAGCGATAAAAGAATTATTAGGTAACTTAATTTTATTACTGCCACTTGGTTTTTATGCGCCATTGATTTTTTCCAAAATAAAGAATGTTAATTCAGTTTTTGTTTAGGATTTCTTGTTTCAATAAGTATTGAGTTGGCTCAACTTCTAATCTCTGCATTCATAGGTGTTACCTATAGAAGTTTCAGTATCGACGAGTCAAGCTGTTATTCATTAAAACTGTTACGTTTAAGTATTAAGTTCACTTAAAACATAAACGTTATTATATTACATTATAGTTAAACATTTTAAGTAACCTTCTTAGTAACCCTTAATATATTCTTGTAACATAAATTTGTAATAGTTTTGGTTTATGTTTATATGTTAAGTGAATGATTTATGTGGTACTTTTAAGGAAATTACAAAAGGGCGGATTCAGGAAGACAATCGAAATGAATGAACAACACTTTTAGCTACTTTGTAATTCCAGTGTTTACATTCACATAAACGACTAATGGTGGATACTAAAATTCGTCTTTAGCAAAAGCATCTACATTTAGTACATCTCTTACCGTTTGTATATCCTTTTCGATAGTCACATTATAACTGATACCATTAAACCTACTTTGTTTTGTAGATTAGCCCATTCATTAGGTGAATTATATATGTTGATAAGATTTTCCACCTTCACTACAGGTCTTAAATATTTCTTCAGAATAATAAATATATTACTTTTGTAATTAATCTTGTAAGCTCCCTTTAATATTGTAGTTAGTGAGCAGACGACACTCGTCGAAATTCACTTGCCTACAACAGAGGTTTTCGCCGCTTACTACACGGAAAAAGAGAAGGGAGGAGAGCAATGTCATTAAGTTAAGGCTCCGGTCCAAAAATCAAGAAAAGAGCAGGTTAAAGATAAACCGCTCTTTTTTTTGCACGAAAAAGAAAAATAGGACTTGACAAGAAGGTGAAAGTGTGTAGCGAAGCCCCTTGAAAAAAAACAAACGGCACAGGGCTTTTTCCCATGCCGTTTCGGATTCCATTTTAACTTAATGACATTGCCTTTTCGAGGGGTCATTTTTTTAGGAGAGATTACATGCGAACCATTAAAACTTGGCAGGACGTCTTCGACCTATATAGTGCCAAAACCATCCCCGAATCATTAGTTGAACACGTTGAAGGGTTAACTATATGTGCTCCTAGCCATTTTGGATACAACTATGCCTAAAGGCTAAAGCTTGCGACAACATAACATCAATCTTTTTCAAAGCATGCGCGATCACTCACTGGGCGTATGTTCGTGTTTTTGATCAAAAGTTCCTTCGTAGGTAGTCAAGGTGAGCTGCCTGTCGGCGTGCTGTGTTAACAGACGGTCCATTGCACTTTATCAACTGGGTAGCTGTTTGTGTTGACAATAATGATCTGCCCGGTTGAGCTAAGCTTTAGCGGGTCTGTAGGTTACCAAGAAAGAACCCACCTTAAGTGTTTTGACGTCCACGAGATGGAATTCCTTCTGCTCCTTAAGATTGTCAAACAAATGCTCACCTACGTTGACCACAACCGGGTGCATGACTATCTGATATTCGTCAATAAGATTTGCATTTGCAAGTGTTCGCACGAGCGTTGGACTACCGAAAATAACAATGTCGCCACCGTCACCATTTTTTAAGTCCTTAATTTGTTCTTCTATATTACTGCCGGTCAATTGTTTTGGAGCTTCAAATTCTCCCCATTTTAGCTTGTCGAGCGGGCGGGCGCTTGTTACAACTAGTTTGTGGGCGTTGTTTATCTTATCACCCAGGCTTGAACCTCCATTGTCCCGTTTGGACCCTCGACTAGTCGGCCACTTTCTAGAGAGGTCTTCGTAGGTTCCGCGGCCAAGCAAAATGGTATCAGCTGTCTCGAAAATATTTAATAGATACTGAGAACCTTCCTCAATGCCAGCGCTATTTCTCCAGACCGCCCAGTTGGTTTTGTCCTCGCTTGGGTCGCCAGTGACAACTCCATTAAAAGTACTGTGAATGAATAGAATGATTTTACGCATGAACTATCGTCCTTTCTATCTTTGATAATCGTAATTTTGTTTCTCATTTATTTAGACGAAATTAGATTACGATATTCATCGGTGTATTTGTGCAGGAAGCCCAAATCGGGAAAATAATTTTGTATTAATGAAATTTTGGACGTGGTATATTTTCTTGTCCTTTATTTCAATAATGTGAATACCCCAGGGTACCAAGTAGGAGTCTTCACCGCTTAGCACATACTGTGCGAAAGCAGGATAACCCCCATTCGCCGTAATCGGCAAAAACCGGGAGCCCTCACAATGCCAGCGTGTAAGCGCAAAAAACTTGAACAAATCGTCTTTGCCGCGTACCCACATTGCGAAAGGCGGCATTGAAAGACGGCCTTCCTCATGAAACAAAGCTACCAGCGCATTGATATCAAATTGTTCAAACGCTTCCACATACCGTGAGAGCAATTCTTGATCGGGCTCGAGATCCATCAAGCTATATTCTTCAGAACGATGTTTCGAACGATCCATCGTCTCTCTGGCCCTTTGCAAGGCGCTGTTAACGGCTGCCGGCGACATTCTTAACGTTTCTGCAATCTGCTTAGAGGACCACTCGAATACGTCCTTCAAAAGGAGAACAGCACGTTGACGTGGAGGCAATGTTTGCAAGAGAGTTATAAAACACAGTTGAAGCGTATCTTTGCGAATGAGGATATCTTCCGGATTTTCCGAAAAGGCGGGAGCAGGCCAGACCCAGGATGAGTCAGGCAACGTTTCGCTGGGTGCGATAATAGATGTCGCGGGATCGGAAAAGTCAACGGGGCGAGTGCGGAGTTTCGTTTGTCTTAGCTTGTCCAGGCATAAGTTTGATGCAATACGATAAACCCATGTTTTGAATGAGGAATCCTGCCTGAATGAATGCCAACTTTGCCAAACACGAATAAAGGTTTCCTGAACAGCATCGTCTGCGTCATCGATGGATCCTAGCATTCTGTAACAGAACGATGTTAACTCAGGCTTTAAGTTCTCAAATAACTGAAGCTCTAATGCTGTTTCGTTCATCTTGGCCTCCTTTTGACGGGCAAAACACCCTTTTCACACACGCCCCAGAACAGATCGTCTCCATTTTATAAGCCACTTATTAGTCTTTAATAAAATGAGAAAGCACTACCTGAATAATGGGGGGAAACTTCCTCACGCATCTCTGAATATAACGGTAGCTTCGTCTACAGAGTAGCATAATTCGGTTCCCATGAATATTTTTTAAGCGGATATTCCATCCGCTTTGTTTGCTGTATGCTTTTTCCTTGCTTGCACAAAAAAACAAACCGCACAGGGCTTTTTCCCATGCCGTTTCGGATTCCATTTTATTCCCGGTGGTGTCTTGGGCTTAACTTAATGACATTGGGGAGGAGAGGGGCTTTCGCAAGGTGATTGATTTGAGGGAGAAACCGTACAAGAAGCAATTGACTTAAATGTACCGGCTCATAAAAGGTATAACCTTTCTTTAACTTGAACCCTTTAATTTAATATAATGGTAAATGCAGTAAAACAATCGGAAAAAGGGTAAGCCATTAATGTTTGATTGCATGAGCACGGAGATCTGAGAGGGGAGTTTCTTGATCCTGATCATCATCTTTTTCATTAACTCCCCCCTTTCGTTTGAAAAATTATGGAGCAGGTGGAGTGTCGGTGGAATAGGTAAAGTGGTGCTGGATATATTTAATTAATGAGCAGGTTAAAGTAATGAACCAAATAAATAAAAAAAGACTGATAAAAAAAGAGAAGAGAGATAATTCGAATATGGATAGGCCCATTGCTGTTTGGCCAAGAACCAGCATCATCATAATGAGCCATGCAGTACTCCCAACGTGCACGAATCTACGAGTGTTAGTATCTTGTATTCCGGATTTAATCAACAAAAAACCTGTGAGTGGTAGTGCCTGCAGGGCATGGTATCCCAAACCATGCAAAACAATAATATTACCAGTCTCTCCAATTTCTCGTCCTTGAAGGGCAAACATCCAGAGTCCCGATGCATTAGCTAGCATCACGCAAACAAATGCATAACGAATGGAAATAATAAAAGTGTGCTTATCTTTCTGTTCATTGTTTCGAAAAAAAGCAATGGCAATCCAAATGGTTGCTGAAATAATGATCAAAGTAGTTACTAAAAAAAATGCGCTAATGACGTCATCTAAAACACTCCCTGCTTGGGAGAATTGCGGGTTAATCCCCCTTAAATGCTGAATGGTTTCAACGGTATAACTGATTAACACAGTTGAAAATAATATCCACCGAACTTTTTTTCGTTGGCGCCTATACATTCCAGCAAATGGTAAGAGAGCAGCGATGGTCAATATGAATAATCCCACGGCAGCATTAAAGGAAGAAGCACTCCGTACATTCCCTTCCGGCAAAATGATTTTTCCAAACCAGAGCATGTACAGGGCTAGACCGCCTCCAAGTAGTAAGCCAATTCCTCCTGCAGCTGTTAGTAGTTTTTCCTTTTTAGCCATTCCTACCAACATTGCTACTATTTTTTTCATCCCCATCACCTCTAAATGTTATATGGTCTTTGCCTTAAGAAGGGGTTCTTAATAAATGGACAGGTTTTTTGTGCAGCTCACAAAATTACATTTTTTGGTTTTTCTCCTAAACTATTAGCAATTAGGTTGGAAGACTCCTCTATCGCACGATTCGAAACATCAATCACACGGCATCCAATACGTTGTGCAATTTCTTCAAAATAATCCAATTCTTCCTTTATCCGTTCAATGTTTGCATAAGTGGAATCAGAATTAAGTCCAAGTGTTAGTAATCGTTCCTTTCGAATATCAGCAAGTTTATCAGGGGTAATGAATAAACCAAAGCACTTATTTTCCGATACTTGAAAAAGCTCTTCAGGTGGTCTCACTTCTGGTACTATTGGGACGTTTGCTACTTTGATTTGTTTATTAGCTAGATACTGAGAGATGGGTGTTTTTGAAGTTCTAGAGATTCCAATAAGAACAACATCCGCTTTTAAAATCCCCTTTGGATCCCTACCATCATCATACTTATTGATAAATTCAATCGCATCAATCTTACGAAAGTATTCATCACCTAACTGATGAACAGTATCAGGGGTTTGATACAGTAGTTGTTGCATTTGTTTAATTATTAGCCCCATAATATTAATAGCTGTTACACTCTGACTTGCCGCTTGTTGTACTAAATAATCTTTTATCTCTGGCACCACAAGGGTATATGCAATAATTGCCCGCTGTTCTTTTGCCAGGCTGATAATCTCCATAATTGTTTCTTTATCCTCAACGTACTGAATCCTTATTAATTCCAGTTCGTCTAAGTTAAATTGACTAGCCGCAGCTTTGACTGCAAGTTCCGCCGTTTCTCCTATTAAATCTGATAAGAGATAAACAATAGGTTGATTGTTTGTACTAGACATCACTACCTCCTATTAAAAGATTAATTAGTTTTAACCGAGAAGTCACACAAAAAATCTTTAATATTATTATTTAACCTTACATTTTCTTATTGAAGTAATTTAATGATTGGAACCTCCTGTACCTCCATTGAGCCCTTAACCAAGAGTAATGTCATCCATATTCATGGTTCATCATATCTTTAGCAATATTATAATATTCAAAATTTTTATTTGTAAGTACGCACTTTTTTATTATATAGTATAAAAAAATACACTAATTAATATTAAAATGGAGGGGATATGAATGGGTCATCTTTGTGGTAAAACATTTTATTGTGAAAAGGAATTGACACTTTCTGTCATTGGGGGTAAATGGAAGATGCTTATTTTGTGGCATCTAGGAAAAGAAGGAACCAAACGATTTGGTGAGCTAAAATCGTTGATTCCTGGCATTACCCAGAGAATGCTCGTTAGTCAATTGCGAGAACTGGAAGAAGATCTCATTGTTCATCGCGAAGTCTACCCTGTTGTACCACCGAAGGTTGAATATTCACTGACCTCCAGAGGAGAAAGTTTAATGCCTATTATTGAGTCGATGTATGAATGGGGTAAAAACTATATGGAGACAGTCATGAAACATCAGGAAGAAGAAAACCTTCCCTCCATCAAAAATATGTATTAAAAAAATATGTAAGCGTTTCCTAATAACATCTTATGGAAGATAGGAAACATTAAAAAACATGCAGTACTCCTAATAGGAGGAGCTGCATGTTTTTTATGCCCTTTTGTTAACCTATCTCCTTACAGTATATTTTTTGACACTATATGAAAATAAAGTCCGTACTTTTATTTCTGAAAATTACGACTTAAAATAATATTTGTATCAAACAATTTCATTGAAATTTAAATTCAAATAAGGAGTGAGATCATGGAACTTCAATTAGCGTTGGATCTTGTAAACACGCAAGAAGCAAAAGAGTTGGTGAATGAAGTCAAAGATCATATTGACATCGTCGAAATCGGGACACCTGTTGTGAAAATTGAGGGGCTTCAAGCTGTAAAAGAAATCAAAGAAGCCTTCCCTCAGCTCCAGGTATTGGCGGACTTAAAGACCATGGATGCGGCCGGTTACGAAGTCATGAAGGCATCGGAATCAGGGGCTGATATCGTTACGATCCTAGGGGTAGCCGAAGACGAGTCGATCAAAGGGGCTGTCGAGGAAGCGAAAAAACAAGGCAAAAAAATTCTTGTTGATTTGATCGCTGTGAAAGATATTGAACAACGGGCGAAAGAATTGGATGCCTTTGGTGTGGATTATATCTGTGTACACACCGGGTACGACCTACAGGCCGTTGGGAAAAACTCCTTTGAGGACTTGAACACCATTAAACGTGTTGTAAAACATGCCAAGACGGCTATTGCAGGCGGTATTAAATTGGACACGCTCCCAGAAGTCATTGAATCCCAACCGGATCTTGTCATTGTTGGTGGAGGGATCACGGGAGCTGAAGATAAAAAAGCTGCAGCGTCAAAAATCGAAGAATTAATTAAACAAGGGACTGTAGCCTAAAAAAGGGGCAATTCCATGATGAAGACCACACAATACGCATCGGAAATTATAAACGAGTTAAACCGGACCATCGAATTACTCGCTGAAGACCAAGCGGAAAAATTAGTGGATCAAATCCTGGCATCCAAGAAAATTTTTGTAGCTGGGGCCGGCCGATCTGGATTTATGGCCAAATCCTTTGCCATGCGAATGATGCACATGGGAGTAGAGGCCTATGTTGTTGGGGAAACCATCACCCCTGGCCTGGAAAAAGACGATCTTTTAATTATTGGATCTGGTTCGGGAGAGACCAAAAGCTTGGTTTCCATGGCAGAGAAGGCGAAAAGTTTAGACGCTTCTGTTGCGGTTGTTACGATTTCTCCTGAATCAACGATTGGAAGATTAAGTGATGTAGCGATTAAAGTACCAGCCAAACCGAAGGCTGGGACAGACAATGAATACAATACCATACAGCCTATGGGTTCTTTATTTGAACAAAGTCTCTTATTATTTTATGATGCGGTCATCTTACGATTGATGGACCAAAGAAAATCAGAATCTGGGGCTATGTTTGGCAAACATGCGAATCTTGAGTAGGGGCAAAACGATTCGTTGAAAAAATATATGTTTTAAAATGAGGCTGTGCCTTCAATCCATAACTTTTCTTCTCCTTTTACGATTTTTTATAGCTACCATGCGTTAAGAAATAGAATACAAAGTAACCAAGGCTTTTTTAGAAAACCTTGGTTACCCCTTTTATCAATAATAAGAAAAGAGAAACGGAAGAGTTAGAAACAACTCTACATGATAACAAATAAAAAAAAGCGGCGATTTTAAGATTAAAATACAAAAGGCTATGTACCAGCGGTCAACCATTGACTATCAAATGTAATATCAATGGAATAAACAGATTCTCAATGCATTAGGGGAATGTAATGCCCCTTATTTTTGAGATTTTACATGTTTTTTTTAAAAGTTAAAAATATCTCAATATTAAAAAATATTATTTATTTTTTATATTATTTATGTCATAATGTTAGAAAATTAGCAATAAACATTCCGATTTATGTCATGACATTATGAAAAGGAAAGAGATTCTTGAGTGAAAATGTAAGATTCTGTTTAAAAGCGGAAATGAAAACCTAATAAAAATTGGAGTGAAGAAGATGAGTGAAAAAATGGTAACAGAACAAGAATTTAATTATTTAAGCCAAAAGCCAGGTGTACAGTTAATTAAAGCGGGTACGTATGCAAAGAAAGAAATAAGTAAACTATTGGATCAGCCAGGACTTAGAAGCCAGATTATAGACGTACCAGTTTGTAACAATGAAAACGCTATCCAAATGGGTTACTTCTCCATGCAACCTTCAGAAGATTTTGAATACACTTATACTTTCTTAGAAATAAAGGTCGTGGTAAATGGTACCATTGTTGTTCGTGACGACCAAGGGAAAAAGTATGTAGGGGAAGCAGGTGATGTTTTTATTTTCACCCCAGAAACAAGTGTTATTTTTGATGGGACAAGCGATGGCGAAGCTATTTATACTGCTCATCGTTTACCTGAAACTTCATTTATGTAAATTATGGAAAAAGTATGGGGCACCCCTCACTCATCTGCTTTTTCTCGATATAAAATAGTGTAATCGTAAAGCAGAAGGGCAGCCCCTACTCTTTATAAGTTTAGGAAACACTTTCCCAAGGGTTCTGGTGCAAGAAATCTAGTAAACTTGAACATACTGATACTATCAGACTAAAAAAGGATGTGTATCAGTATGGAAAAACCTGCAGAATTCAAGTGGAAGTATTATGAACCAGAAATTATTTTACATGTGGTACGCTGGTACTTACGGTACAGAATACCATTGATTTTTATTTAAGTGAATCAAGAAATAAACAAGCAGCTAAGCGCTTTTTCAAGAAAGTCCTGGCTGCTTCTCATATTTGTAAACCTCGTATTATAACAGTAAATAAGAATCCAGCCTATCCCGTAGCGATTCAGGAGTTAAAAGAAAAGAAACGTGTACGTTCTACGTTAGGATTCAAGTCGTATAAAACAGCCACTTCTATTTTGAGTGGCATTGAAGCAATGCATATGAAGAAAAAAGGACAACTTCACCCACAGATGAAGTCTGCCCAAAATGAAGTTGGACTCATACATAAGTTGTTTGGAATTGCATCATAATCTGTCATTGAACGTCTATGTAGGTTCTATGTCTCTATCAAATGGTTTTTACACCAGAACCGTTAAGTATTCTATTAGATTTCAGAAAATAAAAAGAATTATAAAAAATGGTTTGGCTGAGGTGGATAAACTTGGAGGAAATTTTAATAGTTGAAGATGATGCAGACATACAAAAGGTCATATCAATGAATTTATCTCTTGAAGGGTTTGCCTACGCTATTGCCGGAACAGGAATGGAAGCTATTAAAAAGGTTCGGCAAAACGAACCTGATCTTATTCTTTTGGACATTGGATTGCCGGATATGAATGGAATTGATTTATGCCAGCAGCTGCGAGAGATGACGGCTGCACCTATTTTATATGTAACATGCAGTAATGAGGACAGGGAAAAGATTCTAGCTTTTGCAATGGGGGGCGATGATTATGTCGAAAAGCCATTTAGTTCAAAAGTTTTAATCGCCCGCATAAAAGCCCACTTAAGAAGAAATTCAATCAACCATAATCAAAATGCATTTCAGAAGCGGATTTGTTTTGATGACTTTGTCATCGATCTGTCTGCCAGGGAAGTAACACGGAAAGGAAAAGTCATTGATTTAACAGCGAAGGAATTTGAACTGCTTGCCTTCCTTGCCCAGCATCCAAATCAGGTATTCTCATCGGAGCAGCTGCTTGATCAAATTTGGGGGTGTGATTCGTTTATTGAGAAGAGCACCATTATCGTCCATATTTCAAATTTAAGGAAGAAGATTGAAGATTTTCCGATAAATCCTTCCTATATCGTTACTATGAGAGGGGTAGGGTACAAGTTTGTTCAAACGTCCATTTAAATTCAGAAAAAAATTCAGAAAATCCTATTACGTTAAAATTCTTGTATTTACCACGATGATTTCCTTTATTCCTTTTGTGATGATTGCCGCCTACAGTATGTATCAGGGAAGCAATCTATCGAATCAAATTATGAAAGACCAGATAGCCGATACAAAAAAAGCCGTATTGTCTCAAAAATTGTTATATCTTCAAAAAGAAACAAAAAATTTGAATACTGACTTGCACAATCTCGAAAATACGTTAAGGCTAATTCAAAAACAAGCGGAAACCCTTTATAGCAACCCAAACCCGACTCTAACAGACGAGCTGAAATTGACAAAAGGGAAAGAAGGCTATTTGTGGGAAACATTTGAAGATAAACATGAAAAAACAAATGTTTTTATCAGTTCTTTATATAGTGATTCTCCGGAAGATACCATCTACGATTTAAAAATTGCCAAGCAGCTTGAACCATTATTTATTCAGACAATGAAAAATGAATCCATGATCAATGCCGTCTACTTGGCACTTCCAACCTCATCCTGGCTGTATTATCCTTTTCTTGATGTAGAAGAGGCCATTGCAGAAAAGACATTTTCACCGGATGTGCGTTTTCAGGATTATGAATTTTACACAGTAGCTTTAAACTCCGAGCGTAAAGTGAAATGGACGAAGCCTTATATATGGTCGGCAAAACCGATTGGCGATACAACGAAGGAAGACTGGCTTATATCTGTGGGAGCACCAGTGTATACAGCCACAGGCAATTTTAAAGGTATGGTCGGTTTAGATGTACCAATTGAAAATATCACAAATAAATTAATGAATGTCACATTTAGTGAACGAAACGCCTTCTCCTTTTTAATTGACGATAAAGGAAACTTCATCGCCGGACAAAGGAAAGCGGAGGGGATAGAGAAAAACAAGCTTATCATGAAAAATGCTTTGGAAAATAAAGAAGGCATTCACCCTATTAAGTATTCCAATTCGGATGCTTATCTTTTATCTTCAACCTTAGACAACGGTTGGAGGCTCAATTTTCTAATACCCGAGTCTGATATCGTACAGCCTATTATAAAAAGTACAAAGGAACAAACGAACAAGCATATGCTTCTTTTTTTGGGTCATCTTTTGTTATTTTCAGTTTTTGGGATTGCCATCCTGCTATATATAACGTATCGTTTTTCAAGGACGATTACACAGCCAATTGATCAGTTAACAAATGCACTAAGAGAAAGTGCTGCCGGAAATTTTATGAATGAACTTCCTATTAAGCAGGAAGATGAAATTGGAAACCTTGCATTAGCGTTTAATTTTATGAACCGAAAGATTCAAGAATTGGTTGGTGAATTAAATTTAAAAGCAAATCAATTGGAAGATAAAGTATTAGAACGGACGAAGGAGCTGGAAAGTGCGAATAAACGGTTAGTGAATACAAACCAACAACTTCAGGAATCGGAAAAACGGCGAAAAGAATTTATGTCACAGATTTCTCACGATTTAAAAACGCCGCTGACTTCTGTCAGGGAGTATACCGAACTCCTAGTAAACCACCCCCAACTTCCTGAAGCGCAACAAAAAGAGATTATCAATTCAATCTTGCTGCGCAGCAACCATATTGTCCAATTAATTAATGATTTATTTGAAATGAATACAGACGATGATGGAGACTACATAAAAGAAGTCATTCCATTTGATTTCCTGCTGGAGCAATCGCTGAACATGATCGCAATCAGATTAGAAGGGTCCGATATAAAAATAACAAAAGACTATGAAACCGGATCACATTTTATTTTTGTTGATCCTAAAAAAATGAATCGTGTATTTATTAATATCCTGGAGAACGCCATCAAATATTCCAAGTCAAATAAGAACGATAAAATAAAAATAGATATTACGGCATATCAGCAAGATAAAGATCTGATTATTAAGTTTAAAGATTATGGAATCGGCATATCAGAAAATAGTTTGGAAAAAATATTTAATCCATTCTTTAGAGAGAAAAGAACAAAGAAAATTAAGGGAAGTGGTCTAGGTTTGTCGATTGCCCAAAAAATCATCGCTGCTCATGAAGGAAAAATTTTGGTGGAAAGTAAAGTCAGCGTAGGAACAATCATTACAATTGTGCTTCCATTAGTTGAAATATCGGACTTCTGATAACCATACAAAAACAAGAATGCTCCTGTCATCCTATGTAAAATTACGATATGTATATACAGTTCATCCAAAAGAGAGCGGATACTATTTATTAGTAACGCTCTTTTTTTATGGTCAAAATATATCGAATATTTAATATTTTTTAAATTTATAAAAAATTTATAAGCAGTTTATTTTAACTTTAGGTTAACTTTATAAATAAATAGTATGATAGAGATATCTTAAAAATCGGATTTGATAGTGAAAGCAATGAAAATGTTTTCTTAAAGCGAAGACGCCTGCCTGAGCCTTCATATCCAAAAAACCAAGTAAGGAGGGGGACCATTGGAAGTCATTTATGTAAACAAAAGCAACCGGCATACGTTTCTGGCGGGAAATGAACCAATTGTGATCGCATTAGGCTTTTTTGACGGGGTCCATTTAGGACATCAACAAGTGATCAAAGAAGCTAAAAAAATAGCGGATGAAAAACGGCTGCAGCTAGCCTGTATGAGCTTTTTCCCCCACCCTAAGGAAGTACTTAAAAGAGACAATAAAAAAATCCAGTATTTAATGCCTATGAGGGCAAAGCAGCGTGTTTTGAAAAAATTAGGTGTAAAAAAATTTTATATCATCCAATTCGATGACGAATTCGCTTCTTTGACTCCCGAGCAATTTGTCCAAAATCATCTGATTGATTTCGGCGTAAAGTATGCCGTGGCAGGATTTGACTTTACTTACGGGCAATTTGGAAAAGGGAATATGGATCGGATCGAAGAGGATTCCAATCACTTGATTAAAGGCATAAAGGTGGAAAAAGTAGAGCATGATGGCGAAAAGATCAGTTCTACTTTAATAAGAAAATGGATCTCCACAGGAAAAATGGACATCGTCCACCGCTATTTAGGCCAGCATTATCAAATCCAGGGGAAAATTCACTCCAATAAAAACAGTGTCGAAGTGGTAGCAAACCCTTATTATCTTCTTCCTCCCCCGGGAGTCTATGAAGTAAGTGTCTCAAATGGGGATAACATAGCTAATCAGGTTGTTTTAGTGACACAGGAATCTCTTAGAATTATTTTTTCCAATCGTAACAATAGTTTGTTGATGGACCAGCAAGACATCTATATAGAGTGGATCAAACGGCTCTCAGCTGGAAGGTTCACGATTGTGGAGGAGAAGCCTTCCTTATTCAAGGAAGCCTAATAGCTTAAATAAACCGGTGATACCAGATTTATTATAAAAAATAAAAAAGGCTTCTACTCCCAGTATTTCAAATTTACTCGAAATCAATTACCTAGAAATTGTCATTGAAAAACAATTTAGAAAGATAATGAGGGAGTGATCGAAGTGCTGGTCCATAGTGACAGGACTTTGCAACTATCCAATTCAGTTGTCACCATTGGGGCATTAGATGGAGTTCACCGTGGCCATCAGGAATTAATAAGTCATGCGAGAAAACATGCAAATGAACTCGGAGTCCCCTTAGTCGTGTATACTTTTGATCCACCACCTAAAGTTTATTTCAAAAATACAATACAGTTAACACCACTATTTGAAAAAATAAAAAGGTTAAAAATTCTTGGAGTTGATCATGTCATTATAGCACCCTTCGACTCTAATTTTGTTGCAAGGGGAGTAAACTCCTTCCTTAATGAACTCTCGGATATAAATCCATTGAAATTATATCAAGGCCCTGACTTCCGATTTGGAAGAAACAGAGAGGGGGACATTAATACTCTTCGACAGCGATTTTCTGTAAATGTTTTAGATCCAGTTTATTGTGGTTCAGGAATTGTCATTTCTTCTAGTCGAATTCGAAGTCTCCTGATGCAAGATAGGTTATCACAAGCCGAACAACTCTTGGGTTGGACAGTCACATCTATGGAGACGGTCATAAAAGATCAAGAAGAAAAAATACTCCCTTCATAAAGAAGGAACTGAAGAGTTAGAAACAATAATTACGAACAATAAAAATCGTTGATTTTAAGATTGATATTCAAATGTTCTGTCAAACCAGCTATCAACACATTTATCTATAAATGTAATATCAATAAAAGTAGGTGATACCGACTTTCGATTAAAAATTTTTACATTATTCTCAATATTAAGGAAAATATTGTTGGATGTTTTTTTATGTTCTATGTCACAGTATTAGAAACTCGCATTATATATTCATAATATCCCCAATATTTGAAATGTATGGAATATTGGAAATGTGTTTAAAAAAGCGGGTTAAAAAACTAAGAAAAATTGGAGTGAAGAAGATGAGCGAAAAAACGGCAACAGAACAACAATTTAATTATTTAAACGAGAAGCCAGGTGTACAGTTAATTAAAGCAGGTACCTATGCAATGAAAGAAATAAGCCCAATGTTGGATCAGCCAGGACTAAAAAGTCAAATTATTGACGTACCAGTGTGCACAAATGAAAACGCTATCCAAATGGGTTACTTCTCCATGCAACCTTCAGAAGATTTGGAATACACTTATACTTTTTTAGAAATAAAGGTTATCGTAAATGGCAAAATTGTTGTTCGTGACGACCAAGGGAAAAAGTATGTAGGAGAAGCAGGTGATGTTTTTATTTTCAGCCCGGAAACAACTGTTATTTTTGATGGGACAAGCGATGGCGACGCCATTTATACTGCACATCGTTTACCTGAACCTTCATTTATGTAAATTATAAAATACGTATGGGGAACTCTCACTTATCTGCTTTTTTCGGCATGGATAGTAAAGCAGAGGATAGCCCCTTGCACTCATCATAAGACACCAACAGCTTGTTTTGGAAAATTTAAAGGTTATAGATAAAAGTAGACATTTCTTATCAATCGTGAAAAAGAATATGTGCAGGAATTATAAAAATTATTTACAAGGAGTGAAGAAATTTGACTATAAACGACATAAACACGACATTAGATGAAGGAATTATGCAGATTTCAAAGTGGTGGACTTGCCCATCAGGATATGAAAATCTACAAGAAGAAGCACATGTGGTTGGAAAAAATGAGTTACTTTCCCGAGCTTCTATTTCTGATCAGGAAAGCATGTATCCTCGCGAGAGTTTAAAAGCAATCGCTGATGCAGGATTTGGTGCTGTTACTGTTCCTGCTGAATATGGTGGTCTTGATGCCGGATTTACTGGTTTTTCTGTCTTAGCCGAAAGTTTTGCGCAATATTGTGCTTCTTCAGCAATGTGTTGGGTAATGCATACTGCAGCAACTCAAACACTTTTTGAATCAGGAAATGAGGAACAGCGTCAGCGTTATATTCCGGGTGTGATTAAGGGGGACGTTGGTGGTCTCGCCTTTAGTGAACCTGCAACTGGAGGTCATTTTTGGAACGTTGTGAGTTCAGCTACACGAAAAGGTGACGGGTACTTGCTAAACGCTGATAAATCATTTGTGACAAGTGCGGGGGAAGCAGATTGGTACGTTCTTTGTACAAATTACCACGACGCTCCTCAAGAAGATAAGTTAACGTTTTTAATTGTACACAACGATCAGGATGGGATTGAATGTTTCCCATTTAATGCGATGGGGTTACGCGGAAATTCTAGTGGCCCAATGAAATTTAAAGATGTTTTTGTTCCAACAGAGAATCGCCTTGGTACTGAAGGTGGAATGAATTATTATAATGAAAATACAGTCGATCCGTTATTTTTATTAGGAACTGCTTCATGTTGGGTTGGTGTTGCTCAAGGCGCACTGAATGCAGCCATTGATAGTGCGAAGAAAAAGGTTCACGCAGATACGGGGAAATCTGTTGCTGACTATCAAGTTATACGTCATGAACTCGCAAAAGGTCAAATTTTAGTTGACAGTGCAAGAAGCATGCTCTATCGAACAGCTGAGGGGTTAGACAAATGTGCTCAAGAGGGTCTTCCAATATCAGAACATCTCTTTCCTCTTTGGCAGATAAAGACCCATGCTGCGGATATTGTCATCCAGGTAACAAATCAAGCTTTGCAAGTTTCAGGTGGAAAAGGCTATTTGACAGGCCAAGTGGAAAAGTATTTACGAGATGGCCGCGCTGGAGCCGTAATGGGACCTACTAACGAAATTTTACGTGAATGGATTGGCCGTACCCTAATCCAAGTTCCTTGGTTTGAGTAAAAAAGATCTTATTTCTTCGAACAGAAGAAGGTCGTAAGAAAAAGATATTGATATACGAGATGATTTATCGAATGTAAAGAGTCTTACACAAAATAAAAATAGCACAAGTGTCTTCAAAAATAAAAAGGAGGGATGGGGTTGACTACAGTTAAATTTAGATCAAAGTTCTATGGGATAAATAAAACTGATAGAAAATTCCATTCCTCATATAATTAGTTTTTGGATATATAGGATTATTAACATCATTTAATCAATCAAACATTTAATTACTTAAATAGAGAAAAATAAACTTTATTTTTAATGTGTGTTCCTTAAGCTATGTCGTTTTGGACTAATAGTATTGCTAGTTTTATTTGAAAAATCAAGTGACTGGTGTCTCCTTATCTCAACTTTTACATTATGATAGAATCTTGGAAATAAGTATTTTACTAAAATAGGAAAAGGGGAAATAAAAAGTGCACACTATAGAGACCCTGAAATCTAAAGATTTCGATTTTGAAATTAATGGGCAAAAAGCTTCCTTGAAAGAAATATTCCCCGGTTTTAATGAAAACGATCGCATTGGCATTGTAACACGGACACCGGGAGGAAGCATGGGTGCAAATGCCCTAATCATGTCAGCATTAACATGGTTCTATGATTTTTTTCGCCCAGAATTAGGTGATGATCCTGGTAAACTTAGAATCTATCCTGATTACTTTGTTTTGCATGTGGGAAAACGCTATATGAACCATACGATGATAGATGTTTGGCCACCGCACAAGGATGTTGTTGTAGAAGAAGATGATCCTGAACAAATACTAGAAGCTATTAACGATCGCGGTATCACACGTTTAGTCGTGGAAGATATCCCACCAACATCACCAACGTTCTTAAGAGAGACAGTTAGCAGCGCGAAACGTCGAATTGTCAGTGCCTTAGCATACTCTTCTACTGGTCGTGTCGATCAGGCTGACGTTACAATCAAAGGTTGCGCAGAGTCAGAAAAAAACGTTATGGCTACAATGCATATGTCAGAAGAGCTATCCGACATGAAGGATCAGTTACAAAAGAATCGCGATGCTCTTCTTGTTGATGATCGTCCAGTAGAAACGTATCGTAGGATTGATCCAGCCGATGCTATTAAGAAGCTTACCCCTTCTACTGAATTTGGATCTGCTACACGCAGTTACTTGGATGTTTTAGGGAATAACCCCAAATTTTTAACGACATCTTGGTAAAAAACCTAGCTAATTATGTAAACATCGAATTTATTAATGAGCAAAAGGTCATCTTTACTGTATATTTTTGTATGGTTAGTAATGTGAACTACATCTTAGCTATGCTGGAACATCAGGGAATCAGGGAGAGACGCTATCAGATCGAAAATTTCTTTAGTAAATTTAATTTTAAAATAAAAAAATTTATACACAAAAACCTGTATTAAACTTCGGGATATTTCAAAAGCATTTTAATTTTCCCAATATTCAGTAAAATTTGCATGATTTTTGTAACTTCCTCAAAAGGTACAAAATGTTATCGTAATATGGATCTAATTTTGAGATTGGGTTTTGGCAACAAACATTTATATTCGATGAGATGAAAAGGTAGTATGTTCATCACTGTATCATTTCTCAAAGGTTTCCTAAATCATCTATTACGTAAAAATCTTTTAAAATATACCCGGTTTGCAAAAAGTAAAAATTATATCAGGAGGGGATTGGAATGAAATTACTGGGGATTTCAGGAACTGTAGTTGGATCAAAACCAAAGGTCGTAGTTCAAAAAGTATTGGACCAAGTAAAACAAAACCATCCGGAAATAGAAGTGGAATTACTTGATTTAAAAGATTATAATATTCAGTTTTGTGATGGACGTGATCCTTCAACGTATACAGGAGATACAAAGGAAGTAATCGATATCGTTTCCTCAGCAGATTTTTACATTATTGGTACACCAATTTTCCAAGGGTCTATCACCGGTGCCCTTAAAAACTTGTTTGATTTAGTTCACCCGAAGTCTTTACGCAACAAAGTAATGGGGTTTATTGCGACTGGCGGGACTTATCAACATTATCTAGTAATTGAAAATCAACTGAAACCAATTTCCAGTTATTTCCGGGCGTTTGTTGCACCAGGATTTGTTTATGCTCATAATGATCATTTTAGCCCTCAAAACGAGCTGGTGGATATGGAACTATTAGAGCGTGTAAATTCTTTAAGCGAAGAAATTGTTTTTATGCAAAAAACACTAAAAGAGAACAAAAGTTATTATGAGTACAGTTAAATTTAACCTCCATTCCATGTACAGTACCGCAGAAACCTATGAACTACTACTACAATTTGATTTGAATTAAAAAATAAATAGATAAAGGGAGTATAAAAGTTTCATTGCTTTTGTTAAATCGCTACCTTGAGTAAAAAGTATGTCAATATTTGTTAAAAAAAGTAAAGGGATTGAAAACGAGTATATTAGGAGGGATTGCATGACTTCATTGGAAGCTGCAAGAACTAAATTCAAAAAAAATATGGTTCGATGGGGATATATGTGGGCTTTATGGGCTGCAATTTTATGGGGAGCATGGTATGTGCCTGGAGAAGCGATATGGTACGAGTTTCCCTATATTAACATGGCTTTTAATACAAATACTGAGTTTTTAACAGCAGCAGCTGTAATAACCTCTTTAAATGCCATAGCAGTTTTGTTTTTTATGTTTGTATGGAACGGTGTTCTGGGAAAATGGAAGGATTATGGGCGAACATTAATTCAGTTTCGAAAAGTTACAAAATGGTATTTCTTAGCTGGAATTTTCGGAGGGCCAATGGCCATTTTTGGATCTTTTTTAGCAATTGGTTTTATTGGAGGTATTTTTGCTGCAGTTGCAGCACTAATGTATCCAATTGTAGGCGCCATATTAGCGAACAAATGGTATGGTGAAAAGATAACGAGGAGAGCTATGATAGGTATTGCTGCAATTATTGCCGGAGGTATAGTCGTATTTGCTCCGGGTATTTTATCAGAATTGCAGGGAGGCGGTTCAAGTGCTTGGTTGGGATATTTAGGAGGTTTAATGGCTGCAACCGGATGGGGTATTGAAGGAGCTATTGCGGGAAGAGCATTAGATGTCACGGATCCAGATGTAGGATTAACCCTTAGATTCACAGGTGAAGTATTCTGGTGGTTGGTTGTAATCATACCATTTTTTATGATTTTTGTAGACATACCTGTTTTACCAATGGTTGCACAAACTATAACTGGATTACCAGTAGCCTGGTTACTTTTAGCGGGTATCACATTTGGCTTTTGCTACGTTTCATGGTATAAATCTTTTCCATTAATCGGTGTGGGAAGAGGTCAAGCGATTGGGGACTTATATGGATTATTTGCAATAATTTTTATAAGTATCTTCACTCTTACTATGCCGGAATGGAATTTCGTATTGGGAGCTTTGATTGTGATTATCGGTGGGTTTGTCATGTATACCGAAAAACGAGATGACGAAGAAATACGATCAGTGTCTTCGGATATGCCTAATAACAATGATGAGGTGGAGGTTATAAGAAATGTCGAAAAAACACCTTAAAGGGAGAATCCTACAAATAATTCGTGAAAACAGCCAGGAACAAAGTGATATAGGAGTATGGGATTATGATGTAGCAAAACAAATTCTTAATGAATACGAATTGGCTGGAGCTTATGCAATGGGTAATGTACGGGTGACTTTAACTGATTTATTTTCAGGTGCACTTATAAAAGCCGTTGAAGAAAAAATAGACGAGGGTGAGCACTTCGGTCCGAATAAGATATTGTTTAAATTTGCTCTTACAAGTTTTGGTGAAGAAAGAATGCGAGATACAGGATTAATATAAACACATTATAAAAGGTAAAGGTGATGCAAATGAGCGACTTTTGGGGATTTGGATTTGCGCCATATTTATCAATAATAGGAATATCTGTACTGGCTTCATTATGCCTTTGTATGGCCAGGTTATATGTGACAAAAATGTGAGTTTTGTAGTTTATAATTATGTCAATTATTTTGTGCAATTTTTTAGGTATCTCTTAGTATTTTGGAGGAGTGTTTCTAAAACTTATGTTTTGTCACCGTTTCAACACGCCCTCTAATTAGATCCTAAATAAGCACTTAATTTCATTGATTGTTGTTAATTAATCATTGTTTTATCCTTCGATATGTCCATTGTAAGAGCGATCATCCGTGCTATGCGATGATCGCTCACTATTTTTCACAATAAAGAGTAGAACGATCAAATTATGAAATGTCTTTTTAATGGCTTCCGAAGATCCCCTCATTGATCTGAAGACTGGAGAGCTCGAGCTATGTTCATCAATCGCAAAGAAAAGCTTCGTGACGTACTCCTACCACCTACGCTTCGCTTAGAGGTGAGGGCTTCTCGGGTAATCCCCTCTAACGAGAGGAAATGGGCTGAGCGATCCCCGTCCGTCCTACGGTTCTTCCATGGCTTAGGCTATACCTAACTCCCTGATGCCTTCTTTTTTGATGTTGATTGCGGCATTCCAGTCCCTGTCTGCCACAAAACCGCATTCACATTGGAAGATGCGGTCCGAAAGGGATAGGGACTCCACGGCTCGCCCACAGTGTGAACACGTTTTTGAGGAAGGAAACCATTTGTCGATCTTGACAAACTTTTTCCCTTGTTCCTCTAACTTGTATTGGAGAAATGTTGTGAACATACCCCATGCATTATCTGCAACACTTTTTCCGAAATGAAGGGCTTGAGACATTCCCTTCATGTTGAGGTCTTCGATAACTACGCAATCATACCATTTCGCTAATTTGTGCGATTCCTTATGTAGAAAGTCTTTTCGTTGATTCGCAATTCTTTCATGCAGCTTCGCTACTTTCAATCGCTGTTTGTACCAACGATGAGAACCTTTCTTTCTGCGTGATAGAATACGCTGTTCTTTCGCTAATTTTTCCAAGGTTTGGCGATAGAAACGAGGATAATTGGCTTTCTTACCCTTGCTATCAACAAATAAGCTGTTCATAGAGAAATCTAAACCATCAACAAATTTGATCTCTTTTGGTTTAGGTAATGTGGCAATAAAAAGACCTACTGAAATTCATCTCCCACTTTCATCAAGCTTCGCAAGATTTAGAAGTGGGAGACTTCTTTCGGGGGAACGTTAAACGTGTCATTAAGTAAAGATTTCACTTTCTATTTGATTGGTTTTGGCAGGAAACTTCATGTCCTCCATACACAACTTTCCTTGGTTTTTTGGATCATTCACCAAGGATGCGGGATTCTAGTGTAGACGAATCAATTTTTTCAATGGGTATTATTAAAAGGTCTAGTAAATTCCAATACGGACTAACCGGCCTCAGCCCTCTGGAATACAAGGCTAAAACAGTTATTATATTCTACTGTCTGCTTGACAGAGAGGCAGTTCACTCCCTACCCGGGGGCTCCTTTTTGTTCCAACATTTTCCCCTCCAAGAAGCTCCCTTTTAACTCTTAACATTATCAACTTCTTGATTATACCTGTCATTTTTTATTTTTATTAGATTTAAAAGATGACGCACGGCATAGCTAAAGCCATCTTCATCATTGGTTTTTGTTAGTAAATCAGCTTTTTGTTGGATATTCAGAGGAGCATTTCCCATCGCAACTGAAGTGGTTGCTACCTCGAATTGAGTAAGGTCGTTACCCCCATCTCCAAAAGCAAAAATCTCTTCAAAAGATAGATCAAACATCTGTTGGTAACGTAATAAAGCCTTTCCTTTTTGAGCATCGTTTGAAGTAATTTCTACGTTATTTGGAAAAGAGGAAGCCATCGAAATAGAAGATTTATTACCTAAAGCCTTTTTTACGGCTTCAATTTTGTCCAGTTCCTCTAATTGTACCAATGCAATAAGTTTATATACTTTTAGATTGTCTTTTTTTAGAACTTCATCGTAATTGTAATCTTGAAAAAGAATGTCCAGCTCTTCTTTACTTTTATGATGTAATGGAGGCAGCGTGGATGGAAAAGCACCATAATTAGTATAGACGAGGATTCTCACTCCTAATTTTTTTAAAATGGAGAATATTTCTTTATACATAGAAATAGGTATAGTTACCTCGTACAACAGTTCTCCTGTTTTTGAATATAAAACAGAACCATTTAGACAAATAATTGGAAGATCCATGTTCTGTATAGCTTTGATCTTCATCACATCCGTATAAATTCGCCCTGTATTTAAGATAACCTCATATCTTTTCTCTTTTAATTCTTTTAAAGCTTTTTTATTTTCTTCGGATATTTCCTGTCGAGAATTCAATAAAGTGCCATCTAAATCAATTGAAATACATTTCATAGTTTCACTCCAGCCTGATAAAAAAGTTCTAGTGCAACATTCAACATAAATGTTAAGTTTTTAATTATTAATCGAAGGATTTGTCTATCCTGTATTCGGGTAGTTCAAGTAATGGAGTTTATCAAGAAGGCGGTCTAACTGCTGACTTGTCTGGATAACTTCTAGAGAGGTTAGGCCATATCGTATGCCATAAAGTATCATTTCTCCTCTTTTTTGCTCAATTTCAATACATAATAGCTTATATGAATTCTCCTCCATTAGTTATCACCTCTAAAGTGATGTTATTTTCTCCAGCCTTTCGTGTACTGCTTGTGCCAACTCAATTACCCTACAAGCATAAGCCCATTCATTATCATACCAGGCCAATGTTTTAATTTGATTCCCTGCTGCCATCAGTGAAAGTCCATCCACAATCGCTGATTTATCAGATCCTATGAAATCGACTGATACTAGTGGTTCTTCTATATAATCGAAATAATGGGATAGATTTCCTGTTGCTGCTGTATTAAACACAGATTTTACTTCGTCCAGTGATACCTGGCTTGCTACTTGAACAGTGAGATCAATTAAAGAAACATCCTGTGTAGGAACACGAATAGATATTCCTTCAATATAAGAAGCAAGATGGGGAAGGACATCAACAAGTGCTTTTCCCACTCCTGTACTAGTCGGAACAATTGATTGGGTGCAAGCTCTGGCTCTTCGTAAATCTTTATGTGGGTTATCTAAATGTTTTTGATCCGAGGTATAGGAATGAACTGTTGTCATCCATCCTCTTTCAACTTGAAAAGCTTGATCCAAAATACTTAATAATGGGGCAACACTGTTAGTTGTGCAGGAAGCTGCCGATAAAATAGTATGTTTTGAAAGATCTAACAGATGATCGTTTACTCCCATAACTACCGTAAAATCCATTTGTTTCCCAGGTGCCGTAATAATCACATTAGATGCTCCTGCAGCTACATGCTTTTGTGCACCTTCGCGATTATTGAACTTTCCTGTAGCATCGATCACGGTGTCTATATTCATTTGTTTCCAGGGAAGGTTCTCTGGTTCGCGTTCAGAAACTACTTGAATAAGTTCATCATTAATTAATAGATTTCCGTCTTGTATTGAAAGATCTGCGTCCCAGATTCCATGTACAGTATCATATTTTAATAAATGAGCTACCGTTTCTACAGGATAAATGGAATTAATCGCTTCTAACTTCAGTTTATTTTGATTGCTTGATAACATTTTTCTAATTAACAACCGACCAATTCTTCCGGTACCACTAATGCTTATTCTGCTTTTCATTGTTGAACCTCCTCTCATGTTTTATGACTACAAGGTTACCTCAGTTAAAGGGATAATATGGCTGTTTGGTTGGAATATCATTTAACCAACTCTTATTTCATAGCCTTCCCCTCTAATCCTTATAAAAAGCTTGCCTTATTCATTTGGGTTATTATTTTTATTATTAGATATATTAATTGTTATAACAAGTACAGACTTTTATCTTACATAGTGTTTAAAAACATACTTAAAAGATACTAAAAAAGAGAATTTATAAAGAAAGATAATTGTAGAAACCACGTTAACTAGAAAAGATAGGTTGATCTTATCAAGGAATAGAATAAAAAATCCCAACTGTAAATTATAAAGTGTAATTTTAGATACTATATGTTTCTAAAGTGCGTACTTATCGATCAGGTTTATACACGTTATACTAATATCTGTACAGGAATAAAAAATATAAAAATTTCTACAGCTTGTAAGGCAATAGGAGGTGATTCAATGAGTGAATTAAAAACTAATGTCGTTAGTGAAGGTCGGGTTCAGACGTTAGCCATGGATTTTTTATCTGTAGCTCAGCAAGCGGCTATCGCAGCCTATCCTTGGATAGGAAAAGGAAATAAAAATGAAGCTGATAGGGCTGGGACGGAAGCTATGCGCAATCGTATGAATCACATTGACATGGATGGTTTGATTGTTATTGGTGAAGGGGAAATGGATGAAGCTCCTATGCTGTTTATTGATGAGGAGCTTGGTACCAAAAAAGGACCATCAGTAGATATTGCTGTGGATCCTGTTGATGGAACGACTGCAATATCAAAAGGGAAGAATAATTCAATAACCGTAATTGCTGTATCAAGTAGAGGTAGTTTATTACATGCTCCAGATATGTATATGAAAAAAATCGCTGTAGGTCCAAAAGCAAAAGGACACATAGATATAGAGGCTCCATTAATAGATAATATGAAATCGGTAGCAAACGCTTTGGGAAAAGATGTAAAAGATCTTACGGTAATGATTCAAGAAAGACCTCGTCATGATGATTTGGTTAAACAAGTATTTGATGCTGGGGCAAAAGTTAAGTTATTTACTGATGTTGATGTTACTCCGTCAATAGCTACAGCCATCGATGGAATAGATGCTGATATGTTGGTGGGGAGGGGAGGAGCACCAGAAGGTGTTATTGCTGCAACCGGTCTGAAATGCCTGGGCGGGGACTTTCAAGGTAAACTTGCTCCTCAAAATCAAGAAGAATTTGATCGGTGTATTAGTATGGGATTATCAAACCCTGAGAAAGTTTTAAGCTTAAATGAGATTGTGAAATCAGATGATTGCTTTTTTGTAGCAACAGGGATTACGGATGGTCTGCTTATGAAAGGCGTTAGAAAAAAAGAAAGTGGTCTACTATCAACACACTCTTTTCTTACAGTCGGGGGAAAAGGGCTTCTAATTGAAGCCGACTTCTAATAATAGATAATGCATATTGTCTAATGTTATCTAATTTATATAGTTCAGAAAATTAACAAATAACAAATAAAGGAGAGAAAAATATGCCATTAGTATCGATGAAAGAAATGTTAAATTGTGCAAAAGATAACGGGTACGCAGTCGGACAGTTTAATATTAACAATCTTGAATTTACACAAGCAATTTTGCAAGCGGCAGAAGAAGAAAAGTCTCCAGTTATTTTAGGAGTATCTGCAGGTGCTGGTCGTTACATGAGTGGTTTTAAATTTATTACTAGAATGGTCGAAGCATTAATAGATGAACTAGAAATCACAGTACCAGTTGCAATTCACCTTGACCATGGTTCAAGTCTTGAGCAGTGTGTACAAGCCATTCATGCCGGATTCACCTCTGTAATGATCGATGGTTCCCACCTTCCGCTTGAAGAAAATATTGAATTAACTAGGCAAGTAGTCGACGTAGCACATGCTGTTAACGTTTCAGTTGAAGCAGAACTAGGCCGTGTTGGCGCTCAGGATAGTGGCGTGATTACTAATCCGGAAGAAGCCTATGCCATCCCTTCCGAGTGTGAAAAACTTGTAGAAGAAACAGGAGTAGATTGCTTTGCACCTGCATTAGGTTCTGTCCATGGTCCATATAAAGGTGAACCAAATCTTGGTTTTGATCGAATGAAAGAAGTAATGGACTTAACAGGTGTTCCCCTTGTTCTTCACGGTGGTACAGGAATTCCAGCACAGGATATACAAAAAGCCATTTCACTTGGCTCTGCAAAAATTAATGTCAATACGGAAAATCAAATTTCAGCTACCAATGCTGTCCGAGAGGTCTTAAATAGTAAACCTGAATTATACGATCCACGTAAATTTCTTGGACCGGCGCGTGAATCGATTAAAGAAACAGTTATAGGTAAGATGCGTGAATTTGGATCATCAGGTAAAGCTCAACAAAATCCTGCTCAGTCACTAGCAAAGTAACAAGATTTTTCTAAAGAAGGGGGACAACTCATGATTGAACAAAAAGTAAACTCGGATCTGTTATCCATTAATACCATTAGAACTTTATCAATTGATGCGATTGAAAATGTTGGATCAGGACATCCGGGTATGCCAATGGGTGCTGCTCCCATGGCCTATATACTGTGGACAAAATTTATGAATTATAATCCAAACAATCCTAATTGGTTCAACCGTGATCGTTTTACGCTATCTGCTGGTCATGGATCGATGCTATTATATAGCTTATTGCATTTAACAGGGCATGACTTATCATTAGAAGATTTAAAAAACTTTCGCCAATGGGGAAGTAAAACACCGGGTCACCCTGAATACGGTCACACTGCTGGTGTTGATGCTACTACAGGGCCATTAGGACAAGGAATTTCCATGGCTGTTGGGATGGCCATGGCAGAAAGACATTTAGCATCTAGGTACAATCGTGACAATTTTAATGTAGTTGACCATTACACGTACAGTATTTGTGGTGATGGTGACTTGATGGAAGGTGTATCTGCAGAGGCAGCTTCACTTGCAGGTCATCTTAACCTCGGTCGTCTTATTGTGTTATATGATTCAAACGATATTTCTCTTGATGGTGATCTGAATTTATCATTTAGTGAAAGTGTAGAGGATCGTTTTAAGGCCTATGGCTGGCAAGTACTTCGTGTTGAAGACGGTAATGATCTCCATGCAATCGAAGAAGCTCTAGCTAAAGGGAAGGCAAACGAAAGTCAGCCAACTTTAATTGAAGTCAAAACAGTAATTGGTTATGGTTCACCAAATAAAAGCGGTAAATCTGCTGCACATGGTGCTCCTCTTGGCAAAGAAGAGGTAAAACATGTAAAGGAACATTATAACTGGAACTATGAAGAAGAATTCTATATTCCTGAAGAAGTAAAAGAACATTTTTCAGAACTAAAGGAAGCAGCAGAAAAGAAGGAAGAGGCATGGAATAATTTGTTTTTGGAATACGAAGAAGCGTATCCAGAACTTGCCAAAGAATTAAAATTAGCAATCAATGGGCAGCTTCCAGAAGACTGGGATCATGAAATTCCTCAATATCGTGTTGGAGAGGATAACCTAGCAACTCGTGCTGCCGGTGGAGAAGTATTAAATGCTTTTGCCAAAAATATTCCACAGTTATTTGGTGGTTCTGCTGATTTATCTTCTTCTACCAAAACATTGCTAAAAGGGGAAGGGAATTTTAGTGCTGTAGATTATAGCGAACGTAACATCTGGTTTGGGGTACGTGAATTTGGAATGGGCACTGCCGTCAATGGAATAGCCCTTCATGGTGGTTTAAAAGTTTTCGGATCTACATTCTTTGTGTTCTCTGATTATTTACGTCCGGCCATTCGTCTCTCCTCGTTAATGAAACTACCCGTTACTTATGTATTTACACATGATAGCGTTGCTGTAGGAGAAGATGGACCGACTCATGAACCCATTGAACAACTAGCATCGTTACGTGCAATGCCTGGCATTTCTACCATTCGTCCTGCTGATGGTAACGAAACAGCAGCAGCTTGGAAGCTGGCATTAGAAAGTAAAGACGAACCAACCGCACTCATCCTTACACGTCAAAATGTGCCAACACTTGTTGACTCTGAAAAAGCTTATGAGAATGTTAAAAAAGGTGCATATGTCATTTCTAGCGCAAAAGGCGATGTTGATGGTTTGTTATTGGCATCCGGCTCTGAAGTTTCTCTAGCCGTTAAAGCACAAAAGGCTCTTGAAGAGGAAGGGATTTATGTTTCAGTCGTAAGTATGCCAAGCTGGGATAGATTTGAAAAACAAACTGATTCATATAAAGAAAGTGTACTCCCAGAAAATGTTAAAGTGCGTCTTGGTATTGAGATGGGAACATCCTTGGGTTGGAGTAAATATGTTGGTGATAGCGGTCGCGTCCTATCTATTAATACATTTGGGGCCTCGGCACCAGGAGATCAAATAATTGAAGAGTATGGTTTTACGGTTGAAAATGTTATTTTTCAATTTAAAAAGCTCCTCTAAAAATATTTGTCCATTTTTTAGAAAATTATTAAATGTCAAATAATAAATAGGTGTAAAAATGCTTAATTAATAGGACATCGAACCATTCATTACTTTAGAATTAGGGGTTAAGAAATAAACCAAATCCTTTTTATTAATGGATGAACTCTTTGTGATTTAGGCAGATTTCACCGAGTTGGTGAACCTGCCTTTTTCCATAATCCTTCTTCCTTACTTAATTAACATGTGTATGTGTAAAAAAGAATGAGGTGGGTAGTATCTAGGAGCTAGAAAGTATGGAGGAGAATACGAATGAAAAAAATTGCAGTATTAACTAGCGGTGGGGACGCACCAGGGATGAATACCACGATTCGTGCAGTCGTTCGAAGGGGCATTTTTAAAGGGTTAGAAGTCTACGGTATATACAATGGCTATAGGGGTTTAATAGATGGAAATTTTGTTTCAATGAACCTCGGTAGTGTGGGGGATATTATTCACCGGGGAGGTACAATCTTACAAAGCACACGCTGTGAGGAATTTAAGACAGTTGAAGGACAGGACAAGGCTTTAACGCAATTAAAAGAAAAAGGCATTGATGGCTTAATTGTGATTGGTGGAGATGGCACTTTTAAAGGTGCAGAACAATTAACTGCCCAAGGGTTTCCAACAAACGGTATACCAGGAACTATTGACAATGATATTGCAGGGACAGAATATACAATTGGATTTGATACTGCTGTAAATACAGCTGTAGAAGCTATTGATAAAATTCGCGATACGGCAGCTTCCCATGAGCGTACTTATGTGGTTGAGGTAATGGGACGTGATGCAGGAAACATTGCTTTATGGGCAGGGATGTGTGCGGGGGCAGAATCTATTATTATCCCGGAAGTTGACTATGATGCAGAAAATGTCGTTGATCGCATCAAGAAAGGATATGAGCGTGGAAAGACCCATAGTATTATTGTTATCGCTGAAGGGGTAGGTAAGGGTACAGAGATCGGTAAAGTGATAAAAGAGAAAACAGGATTTGATACAAAGGTGACCATTTTGGGGCATATACAACGTGGGGGAGCCCCTAGTGCTTATGATCGGATGATGAGTAACCAATTGGGAGCAAAGGCCGTTGATTTGCTGATAGATGGAAAAAAAGGTGTGATGGTAGGTTTGAAAAATAATCAAGTGATTAATACACCTTTTAAGGAAGTAGAGAAAGAAAAGCATAAACAAATGATGGATCTGTCCACTTATCATTTAGCTAGAAGTTTATCTATATAGTTGAAAATCATCTCTTAAGAGGACAGGAGGAACCAAAAGTGAAGGTGGCAATCGGATCAGACCATGGTGGTATGAATATTCGTAAAGACATAATTTCATTGATGGAAGAGATGAACATTGAGTATGAGGATTTAGGGTGTGAATGTGATACTTCTGTTGATTACCCAGATTACGCGATTCCGGTAGCTAAGAAGGTAGTAAGTGGGGAAGTTGAACGAGGAATTTTAATTTGTGGCACAGGAATTGGAATGAGCATTGCAGCAAACAAAGTAAAGGGAATTCGCTGTGCACTCGTACATGATATGTTTAGTGCTAAGGCAACAAGAGAGCATAACGATACAAATGTATTAGCGATGGGAGAACGCGTCATTGGTCCGGGGTTAGCTCGTGAAATTGCGAAAGTGTGGTTGAAAACTCCATTTGAAGGTGGTAGGCACGAAAACCGCATCAATAAAATAACATCGTATGAAATGCCTCAGAAGTAGAGTGATCCTATAAATGCATTGCAAAGATTACTGGAACCATATCTTAGACACTTTAGATCAAATATTATATTCGTTATACCGGAGAGTGAAGGATTCGTTGAAACGAGAACTTAGCTCGAGCTGATCTTCAAGGATAAATGTACGAGGAACTACTTTTAAACAGCATGGTGTGTGTGGTGGTAGTATCGGTGTTTACGCTATACAACAGGGGATTATTGAATTTGGGTAGACCACTATAAACGTAGCTCTATTTTTCTGAATATAAAAACCTAATTTGTGACAAAAAGATACCTAATAATACTTATAAATACACAAAACGGAGGAGGAAATCCTATGGAAATATATGATATTTCAGCTCCTATTTATCAGGGTATGCCAGTTTATAAAAATAAAGAGGAAAAACAGCCTGTGTTTGAAAGAACAACATCGGGGCACGTTACGGAGACACGTGTAACCATGGATTGTCATTCCGGAACGCATGTTGATGCACCGTTGCATATGGTACCTAACGGTAATACCATTGAATCGATTTCGCTTGAAGATTTAGTTGTTCCATGCAAAGTATTGGACGTTTCGCACGTGGATGATGGAATTGTCAAAGAAGACCTAACGCATTTTTCAATTGAAAAAGATGATTTTATATTGCTGAAAACGAAAAACTCTGAGTATGAAGACTTTAAATTTGATTTTATTTATTTAAAAGCCGATGCCGCTGAATATTTATCTTCCTTACAGATAAAAGGAGTTGGCATTGATGCACTCGGGATAGAAAGAAGTCAAAAAGATCATTCTACTCATCGAGCACTGTTTAAAAATAACGTTATTATTGTTGAAGGGTTACGCTTAAAAAACGTTCCAGAAGGGGAGTACAAATTGGTCACTGCTCCGTTAAAAATTATTGGTACGGACGCTGCACCTGCAAGGGTATTTTTAATGAAATAATTACAATGTATGACACATACAAAGTTTTTACAACCTTCGTTTATTGACAAAATTTCATCATAGAAATCAGCATTCGACCATATATCTGATAATTCCGATTTTTACAATATTTATAATATTTATTAAGTTAAAATTAACTTAATTAAATATTAACATAAATTAAAATATTAATTACAGCCAACAAAAAGGGAGGGCATTTTATGAAAACCGAAACAAACGTATTACAAAATGTGATGCATCCTCTAGAACCACTAACAGAAGAGGAAATTAAGAATGCTGTTGCAATTGCAAGAAAAGAAAAAGGACTAACGGATAAATCTCGTTTTGAGCAAGTTGGTTTGCGTGAGCCTGAAAAAGAAGTTGTGTTAAATTACAAAGAAGGCGACCCAATTGTACGTGAAGCTTTCATGATCGTGTTGGATACAACAGATAGCAAAACGTATGAAGGGGTTATCTCTCTTACGGATGAAAAAGTTGTTTCATGGACACATGTTCCAGACGTTCAACCTTCATTCCTTTTTGAAGAATATTCTGAACTTGAAGAAACAGTGAAAAATGACCCTGATTTCCAAGAAGCGATCGCAAAACGCGGTATTACAGATCCAAGCCTCGTTATGATTGATCCTTGGTCTGTTGGTAATTTCGGTATTGAAGAAGATGAAGGAAAACGTCTAGCAAAGGCATTATGTTTTGTTAGAAAATTTGAAGGCGATAATGCTTATGCATATCCTCTTTCAGGTCTACTACCTGTCGTTAATTTAAGCACAATGGAAATTGTACGCATTGAAGACTATGGAGTAAGACCGATTGCGCCAACAGCTGCACCGTACAAGCCTGAGCAATCTGATGATATCCAAGAACGGACAGATTTAAAACCATTAGAAATTACACAACCGGAAGGCCCTAGCTATGAAATTAATGGACATAACATTAAGTGGCAAAAATGGGATATCCGAATTGGATACACAGCACGGGAAGGACTTGTTCTTAATACCGTAGATTATGAAGAGAACGGTGAAAAACGCCAAATTCTATACCGTGCGGCTTTATCAGAAATGGTTGTTCCTTACGGAGATACAGATCCGGCTCATAACTGGCAATGTGCGTTTGATGCGGGTGAATACGGAATTGGCCAGTTAGCTAACTCATTAGAGCGTGGTTGTGACTGTGTCGGTCATATTGACTACTTCGACGCTGTTATGGCAACAGGTAATGGTGACATCCACAGAATTCCTAATGCGATTTGTGTTCATGAAGAAGATCACGGAATTGCATGGAAACACACAGACTGGAGAACTGAAGATGTAGAAGTACGCCGTTCACGTCGTTTAGTTATTTCATTCTTCACGACAGTAGCGAACTATGACTACGGATTCTTCTGGTACTTCTATACAGATGGTAAAATTGAACATGAAGCAAAATTAACAGGTATCTTGAATGTTGGTGTCCTTGAAGAAGGCGAAACACCGAAGTATGGCACGTTGGTTGCACCACAAATCAATGCACCAATTCACCAACACATCTTTAACTACCGTATTGATACCCATATCGATGGGCAATACAATTCTGTTCAAGAATTGAACACCGTAGCATCGAAACCTGATTTTGAAACAAATAAAACTTTAAATGCTTTCGGTGTGGAAACAACAACACTTCAAACAGAATTAGAAGCGCAACGTAATTTGAATCATGACACGGCAAGAGCATGGAAAATCATTAACCCTAACAAGAAAAACCATGTAGGTGAGCCAGTAGGTTTTCAACTTGTACCTGGTGAAAATGCATCTCCATTCTTACATGACGAATCAAGCATCATAAAACGTGCAGGATTTATTAAAAATCATTTACACGTTACAAAATTTGATCGCGATCAAATGTATGCTTCTGGAAAATATCCGAACCAAGGTAAAGGCGAGAACACGCTAAACCATTGGGTAAAAGAGAACCGCAATATTGAAAATGAAGATATTGTTACTTGGTATAATATGAGTGTTCACCACATTGTACGTCCGGAAGATTGGCCAGTAATGCCAACTCACCATATTGGATTCAAGTTGCAACCACATGGTTTCTATGATAGAAATCCAGCATTGGATCTTCCACGCCCTACTCCTAAAAAAGGGGACAGTTGTCATTAAAATAGGGAAAGGGAAAAAGGAATTGTTGTTATGATTCAATTCCTTTTTCACCTTTTTTAACATTCGGTAAATGGGGGGTTGAATCTATGTTATTAATAATAAGTACTTTACTAGTTTTAATATATACTGGTGTCTGTTTAATAAAGTTATATAATAATCGAAAAAATTTAGAGAAAATGACAGGAATGACAATGGTGATGTCATTAGCAATGGTTAGTAGTTTAACTATTGGCTTAATTGCTGGAATAGCTTATAGAGGTGATTTAACACTTTCTACAATTTTAGCAATGAGTTTCGGTCTTATAGTAGGATTTTTAGCAGGAAAACCCATTAGTCTTCTTACCATGGTAGAAGGATGTGCTGCTGGAATAATGGGAGGAATGATGGGTGCAATGTTAGGGGATATGCTGCTAAATAACCTTCCACTTATGCTCGTATTTATGGATATCTTATTTGTCATAAGTGTTTTATTCATTATTTTCTATATTAATGCTGAATTAAAGATAAATAATAAAAGTTTTGGGTTTTATCCTCGTTCCTACCTTTGGATGATTATTACATCCGCTTTTTCAATTATTATAATATTCACTTTTGCAGACCTAGAAATGAAACCGGTAGAAGACAACCAGGTAGATGATCTGCATCATCATTAGCAGGATACTAAAAGTCTAAATATATCGGGTTATTGCACATTAAAAATTAGGAGGGGTCTAATTTGACAACCCTTACGTTTTTTCCTTCCCAACCTGAAGTCCAATATAAGATGGATAACTATATTGAACAAAAACCATTAAAGCTTCCTATCAGAAAACACATTGCATTATTTTACCAATTTGAGACCCAAAAAAATTCTGTTAATTCCTTTTCCCTTATTCCTGATGGATGTTTTGATATGTTGTTTTGTTGTAGTTCAACAAAACCATCTGGATTTCTTTGGACAAGTCCACTTCAACGAAGGGAACAACTGAATTTTGAAGTAGGATGTAAATACTTTGGCGTTAGATTCACCCCTGAACAAGGTATTATTAACTTAAAGTATTCAATGAGAGAACTTTTGGGAGAAAAAATTCCTTTAGATGATGTTATGGTCATTGACCCATTCTTTGTAGAACAAATAGTTAGTAGACAATCTTTTAGTGAAAGGGTACATCTATTTGAAAAGTTTATTGAAAGTCTATTTTCTGATTCGATTTATCAGAATATTGTTGAATATTCAATTAACCAAATTTACGAATCCAAAGGAAATATAAATATTAATCAATTGTCTATGGATACTGGATATTCAGATCGGTATATACGTAAAAAATTTGAAGAGTCGATTGGGTTTTCACCAAAGCAATTTAGTGAAATTGTTAGATTTCAAAATTCTTTAGCGATGCTGTTTACAGATAATAATAAACAAAAACTATCAGATGTAGTTTATGAAAATGGATACCATGATCAAGCGCACTTTGTTAAGGGATTTAAAAAATTTGTTGATTTAACTCCGACTCAATTTATACAAAATCTTTCTTAGAAAAACTACTTTATAACTTTTAATATTAGGTTGTTATAAAAAAATAAAGAAAGAAGGGGCTCTATTGAGTACTCAACATTTAGAATTAAAGAAAGTTTTGACTCCTATACATTTATGGGGATTAGGGGTAGGTATCGTAATTTCAGGTTCCTATTTTGGTTGGAATTATGGCTTGGCTGAATCTGGTTTTGTAGGGATGTTAATAGCTACTGCAATCATAGGAATTATGTATACAACGTTATGTTTATCACTTGCAGAGCTATCTACCATCATGCCTCACGCCGGAGGAGCTTATTCTTTTGCAAGAAGAGCAATGGGGCCACTAGGCGGATATCTTACAGGTGTAGGCGTTATATTGGAGTTTACAATAGGCACTGCTGTGTTTACGGCGGGAGCTGGATATTACGTAAATTTTCTCATTCCTGAAATCAACCCCATTTTCGCTGCTGCATTCTTATATGTGTTTTTCTTTATTGTGCATATTTTAGGCGTAAAAGAATTTGCCACTCTTGAGATGGTCCTTGTTTCTATTGCCGTAGGTATGTTAATCGTTTTCGCTATTTATGGATTACCAAACATTGAGACTACTAATCTATTTGGAGGATCACTCATTCCTGGAGGAATTTCCGGTATTTGGGCTGCACTACCTTATGCAATGTGGCTGTACATATGCATGGAAATGTTGCCCATGCTATCAGAAGAAGCTCGTGATCCGGTAAAAGATATGCCTAAAGGGATTATGAGCGCAATTATTACACTTATTATCCTAGCATTTCTCGTCGTGACAATTACAGTTGGTCTTGGAGGAAACCAGGCTACATCGTTAGAAGAAAATCCTCTTTCTTATGCACTCTCTGCTGGTATCAGTCAAAATTTATGGGTGGTTGATGCTATTGCTATAGTGGGTTTATTCGCTTTAATTTCGAGCTTAGCAGGCTCGGTATTGGCTTATTCCCGACAAGTTTTCTCTTTGTCAAGATCTGGATACTTACCACAATTCTTATCTCAACTACACAAAACACGTCGTACTCCTTATATGGCAATCGTACTTCCTGGGACAATAGGTTTTATTTTTGTCCTTATGTTTGATCCAGATAAATTAATTTTAATTGCCACATTTGGGGCATTGGTTTCTTATATTATGATGAATTTATCACTAATTATTCTACGTAAAAAAGAACCCAATCTTAAACGTCCATATAAAGCGCCTTTTTATCCAGTAGTACCTATCGTATGTATTATTATTAGTACACTAGCTTTGTTTTCATCCGTTTTTGGGCAAATTGACATATTTATCGGTAGTGTATCTATCTTTGCTCTAGCCGTTATTTATTACTTTGTGTGGGCAAGACACCGTATAAATAAGAATGCTCCAGAAGAACAATTCGCTCTTAATGCAGGAGAAGCGGAAGAAGAAGAACTCAACGAAAAAAATATATCTGCAAATTAAGTTGTCGTCCTTTTATCATGATAAACATTATTTAAATATAAAGAAAGATGAGGTATGAACTATGACTAAGATCGCGCCTTCTATTCTGTCCGCTAACTTTGCACGACTTGAAGAAGAAATAAAAGATGTTGAAAGGGGGGGAGCAGATTATATCCATGTTGATGTGATGGATGGTCATTTTGTTCCCAATATCACCATTGGACCATTAATCGTTGAGGCCATTAGACCTGTTACAAACTTACCTTTAGATGTGCACTTAATGATAGAAAATCCAAATCAATATATCGAGACATTCTCAAAAGCGGGGGCAGATTTACTAACCGTTCATGTTGAAGCCTGTAATCATTTACACAGAACGGTGCAACAGATTAAATCTGAGGGTATGAGAGTTGGAGTAGCATTAAATCCTCATACACCTATCTCAATGATTGAGCATGTAATAGAGGATGTTGACCTCGTATTACTTATGACAGTTAATCCAGGTTTTGGAGGTCAATCTTTCATTCATTCTGTTCTATCTAAAATAAAACAAGTATCTTCCATTGTAGAAAAGAGAGAATTAGAGGTTGAAATTGAAGTAGATGGTGGTGTGAATCCTGAAACAGCTAAACTATGTATCGAAGCAGGAGCCAATGTCCTTGTTGCAGGTTCTGCAATTTATAATCAAACGGATCGCAGTCAAGCTATAGAAAAAATTAGAAATGAAAAACTGGTTTATAACGCTAATACTCGGGAGCAGTAAGGAAATTGGTAGTATAGGAATCCGGTTTTTAGTTTAAAAGTAGGGGGTATCTGTAATGAATAACAAGAAACCTTATAGATCATATTCTGAGATCATGAAAACCATTGGTAATAAATACCATTCATCTGAAGAAGATTGGTCCGTTCTTGATACGTATATCGAAATGATCTTGGATGAAGCCATATATACCGGTCAAATTAGGATCCTCGAAGAAAAGATTAACAATGCTCTTGATTCAAATAATAAGCCGGTTTTTCTTGAACTATCTGCTAAGTATGCAAAATTAAAACAAAATAGGAAGAATTAAAACACGTATACAGCCCATTATTATCCCAACGAAGCTAAAAAAACTAATAAGAAAAGAAGATTGGTTATCTGAAGGAACGTGTTTATTATCAAAAACTATCACTTTATAAAAATAGAATGGAGTTGTCTATATAAAGACAAACTTCCATCTATTTTTTTCGTCTTTTATTTTTTTAGAAGCTATCCTTTTATTACTTGTAGAAAAAATATACTGGTGACAAATCGTTATCCAACACCGTACTGGAGAATGTAATTTATCCTTTAAAACAAAATGGTAGAATCACTGAACAATTTCGATGAGCTCTACCAGTTGTGTGGAAGATCTAGAGAATTGTTTAAGGAGGAGATAATATGCCTATAAAAGAACACCAAGAAACACTGGTGAGAACCAAAGTGATAGAACTTCGTAGCGCAATGGAATTAAGGGGGTGGGCAAGTACAAAATTTGTACCGACTCCTCCATATGGATATACACTCATTAGTATGATGGGATGTCGCGCGTGGTTTGGCAAACGGTGGGGCATGATTTGCGACGATGAGGATGACCATCTTAAACTTATTTTAGATATTCCAAGAGGAAAGTCCTCGGCTGAAGAAATTTCTGAACGGCTGCATCTTCCGTTAGTAAGTGGAAACAAAAGGAAAAGCGGCGTTGAGATGATTGATAACCGGGATCGTATTACCGTAGTACTCTATTTGTTTACGGATGAATTAAAAATAACAGAATTCCGGAACAGTGAAATAATGGAATTTGTTAGTGATGTTAGACGTTGGTCCTGTTTATAGCCTTGATAACAAGGCTATAACCCACTGGACTCACAATCCCTCTTCAGAAATAACTAGATCCGGCTGGGGCCAGTGCCGTCTAGAAGTATGTAATGTTTCGTGCCAAAATAGTCTTTAAAAGTTTTATTTGCAGCACGTTTAAGGTTAATAAGTTTTATCTACTGCCTGCATCACCGGTGTGCACACAGTTATAAACTCAACCAAATAATCACTCAATTCTTTCATCCGTTTTTTAATACCTGCACTCAAAACAACTAGGCTCTTTTTGCTTTTTTTATTCTCTCCACAGCCCCTTTATAGGCTTATCTTTCGACTATGATGATATCGGCTCCTGATGAAGTCCTTTCATACCTTTGTAACTCAGGTGGATCCATGGTCTGTATGTCCGCCAATACATATGGTCAAGGGAAGATTCTTTGACGTTGTTGATAGCCCTACGTCCTCTCAATTTTTATCAAACTCGATTTTGACGATTCAATATGATCTGTTACTTGTTTTATCGTCTGTATAGAACCTTAATAAACAAACAAAAAACCATGTGTAAAATTGTAAGAGGCTCTACACATGGTTTATAAAAATGACTTGTTAGTATATGTCTGTTGTTTTTAAACTTTAAGTCTAATGTTATTCTTCGGTTTTTACTATAAGAAGGGCTTTATTGGTTTATTTTTACCTCGGTCTTTCTAGCTGTAGATTTTATATAGTTTTTACCCCATTCATACATAGAATCGATAATCGGCATTAGGCTCTCTCCCTGTTCTGTCAGTGAGTATTCAACCTTAGGTGGTACAACAGGGTAGACTTCACGATGAACAATAAGGTCTTCTTCCAGTTCTCTTAATTGGTTAACAAGCATTCTTTGGGTTATACCCGGTATGAGAGATTTTAGTTCATTAAACCGTTTGGTTCCTTCTTTCCCTAGATGCCACAAAATAAGCATCTTCCATTTACCACCAATGACAGAAAGCGTCAATTCCTTTTCACAGTTAAACGTCTTACCACATACATGCCCCATATTTACACCCCCCAAATCTCACATAGTGGTATACTAACAGACAGTATCTAACAAAAAAGTGCGTACTTTTGATTAATTATTATACACATTATACTTGCTTATGTACAGGAATATACGAGAGAATTAAAAAGGTTTCTCTAATCATAAAAACATTGCAGGAATTTACAAATTTTATCTAAAACGTACAATGAGCTGAATCGAAGAAAATGTCAAGAAACCAAGTCCCTAGCTTTAACTACTTCATATGAGGATGGTGCTGTAGATATGATACGCTTTTGTATAGTCGGGACAAACTGGATTACAGAAGAATTTATTAAAGCAGCAAGTCATTTACAAGATTTCTCTTTAACGGCTGTTTATTCCCGAACAGAAAAACGAGCAAAAGAATTTGCAGATATGTTTAATGTTGAGACAATCTTCACGGATATAGAAAGTATGTCAAAAAGCAATAAGATAGATGCTATTTATATTGCCAGTCCTAACTGTTTTCATGCACAACAAGCGATAACTTGTATGAACAATGGAAAACATGTCTTATGCGAAAAGCCAATGGCTTCAAACACGGCTGAATTAAAGCAAATGATAAACACAGCAAAAAAGAATAACGTGCTATTAATGGAAGCCCTAAAAACTACTTTTCTTCCTAATTTCAAAAGTATCCAAGATAATTTGCATAAAATAGGAGAAGTCCGTCGGTATATTGGGGTATATTGTCAATACTCTTCCCGTTATGATACGTATAAGGAAGGAACAGTCTTAAATGCATTTAACCCTACCTTTTCAAATGGTTCTTTAATGGATATTGGAGTTTACTGTCTTTATCCATTAGTAGTACTTTTTGGAAAACCAGAAAGAATAAAAGCAAACGGAATAACACTAGAGTCTGGTGTAGATGGAGAAGGGAGTATTCTCTTACAATATGAAGAAAAGGATGCAGTTGTAATGTACTCAAAAATAACCAATTCATATATATTTTCGGAAATTCAAGGGGAAAACGGGAGTATCTTAATCGATAAAATACACAGCCCTGAAAAAGTACAAATTTGCTATAGGGATGGGAGTGTAGAAGATATTACACAGTCACAAGTAAATAACACAATGTATTACGAGGTGAAAGAATTTATTGAATTGATTAAAAAAGGGGAACTCGAATCATCTACTAATTCTTACTCTAATTCTTTAATAGTTACAGAAATTATGGAAGAATCGCGACAACAAATGGGGGTTGTATATCCAGCAGACAAGGATTAAGTGAATAAAAGATTAAAATTCAAGCAGCTATTTTATGTAAATCATTTTAGTTTTTGGTGCTATTCTGATCCTTGGTGAGGTTATTGGAGATAATGAAAAAACCTATCCTAGCTTGAGATTCCAAAATTAGGATAGGTCATTTTCCATCATTATAATAGGTGCAGAGGGAGATAATAGAAGATAAAGGTGATGACGATCACGAAGGCTCCACTTGCGATCAGAATATTAGGATACCTCTGGGTAATGGTGATTTCCTTGTTGTCTTTTAAAGCAGCTGGAAGTTGTAAGATTTGCTGCCGGAATACTTTTTCTGCTTCCGTGACTTCTTCGGTTCTCGAAATCAAGACGAGTGCGAGAGTGGATAACACGACTCCAATGATGATAGGGTGAAAGTAGATTGGCAGATCTGTCACGAGCATTTGATATAATTCGGCTGCAACGACACCCAGAAAGCCGATGATGATCCCCCAAAACGCCGCATTTTTGGTGACTTTTTTTGAATAAACACTGGCAAAGGCGGTAGGTCCCCAAGAGGCAGCAAATAAAGTGGCTGCAAAATATCCGATCCACATGACTGCCGGCGGCTGCCAGAGTGTAATAAGCAGAATCACTACGCTCGACAGCAGCATCGTATTTCGGCTGAATCTCAACACTATTTTACTGCTTTTCTCTTTATTAATGAGTATATCATGAGCGACGCTGTTCCCTATGAGTTGTAAAAAGGTGGAGCAGGATGAAAGTATGGCTGACATGATGCCAACTAAAGCGATGATACCTAACCAGGTTGGCATGAGGTTCAACGCGGACCAGATAAACACGTTTTCCGCAGGGTTTATAGTGGGATTTACGACATTCACTGTTGCCACTCCAATATGGAGAAAGAGGTAAATAACAAAAATAGCAATAGTGGCTATGACACCGGAACGGATCACGACGTGCTCACTTTTCGCCATTAAGTACCGGCTTGTCTGCCATGGACTTACAGCAACCACCGTTCCCCATACCAGTCCTAAGATAATTGCCCAGACAAGCGCTTCTCCAGGGGAACTGAAATAAGAATTCTCCCCTGTCATCCCATGCCAGCTTAGAATATCTGGGAAAGCTTGCAACGACGCTGTCTCAAGCAAGGCATTCGGCCATCCGCCTGTGGCATGTAAAATAAATGGTATTCCGACGATAGTGGCTATGAGGAAAATGAGAAACATAATTGTATCGTTGACCAATACCCCTTTTGCTCCGGAAAGAAAAGTAAAGGACGTATACGCAAACCATATGACGAACAAGGATGCGGTATAGGATAGACCCGAAACGGAGGAGAATAGCAGTGCTCCTCCCTGGGTCACAGCCACAATATAAGCCGAAATCCCTAAGATGGTCGTGATTCCAGCGACTTTCTGCATTTTTTGTGAATCAAAGCGTTTACCAAAATACTCAGGAACAGTCAGGGCGCGGCTTCGTCGTAAATATCTTCCGAAAAAAAACACGCCGAGCACATAACCGCTGGCATTGAAAATAATTAAGATCAGCTGTATGATCGGATAACCGCTATATGAAAAGCCTGCTTCACCCATAAATGTTACCGAACTTAGGAAAGAAGCAACCAGGGACCCTGTAATCACCAGAGTCGGCGCGTTCCTTCCGGATACATAGTAGTCATCTACATTAGAAACTCTACGTGACAAAAAGATCCCCATGAAAATAAAGAATAAAAATGCGATAATAATTCCGATTAAATAAGACAATATATCTCCTCCTTTATTTTTTCAAGTCCGCATCATTTCATGGAAGGTTTCTGTTCTTCCTCATGATAGCGGAGCTCTTTTTTCTCTTTAATTTCGCTGCTGTTTAGTTTATTTAGCATGTATTTCGAGAATAGTCCGATCAATATTAAAGCGCTTCCATAAGAAAAAGTAAAAATGAGATCACCCATTTATTTGTTCCTCCTCTTTTTCAGCAGATAGGTTAAGTGCCGCCTGAAAACCTTCCCACACGGCTTCATCCAGCGATCGTGGACTTTTCGCATCTCCTATTCGGATAACCTCGCAACGTAGGTTCTTAAGTCTCCGATACTCTTCAAGTGCCTCAGAGGCATCTTGGCCAGTCGCCAACACAATAGCTTCCGGTTTCCGTTCTTCGATCCGTCCGCTAAATATATGCTCGAGCAAAATGCTGTCCTGTTTCATTGCTTTTAGTTTAAAGTGAGGAGTTTGATTGACCTTTAACGTATCGAAGCGTTCCAGCAGCTTGTTCCGTTTATATTGCTGCACGGCTTCTCCAATTCCGTAGCTCTGAGACACAATTTCCACGTTTTTACCTTGTACAGCTAAGAATTCTGCTGCTTCCACTCCAGGCCAGTCTCCTTTCCAATCTAACACGAGAATGTCTTCTTCCTTTACCGGTGTATGATTGAGAATGTCCCAGGACGTATAGTAAGATATCGTTGTGTTATCAACATCATCTGGTAGAAGCGGCTTAGAACCAGTTGCTACAATGACCGCATTGGGTTTCATTCTTTTCAAGTGGGCGTAAGTGAAACGCTTTCCCTTTTCTATCTGAACATTTAAACGCTCTAGCTCATTGATCAGATACGTACGCCACTGTCTAACCTGCTCTCTGTACAGACCCCCCTGTAAGATATTTAACTGTCCACCCAGGCAGTCGTTTTCTTCAAATAATGTTACGTCATGTCCTTGTTTTTTTAATGTAATCGCAGCCATCATTCCGGACGGGCCGCCGCCAATGACTGCAACAATTTTTGCCCGTGCCGTTGCTGGAACGTCGGCATAATACTTTTCTCGTCCAGTCACCGGATTGACGGTACAACGGATCGGGAGGTGTTGCTGATAGCGACCAATACAGCCTTGATTGCAGGCGATACAAGGTATAATTTGTTTCCCTTTATCTGTTATTAGTTTATTGGGTAGGTGAGGGTCTGCAATTAAGGCCCGTGTCATCCCGACCACATCTGCACATTGATCAGCTAGCAATTGTTCGGCAATGTCGGGAGTATAGATCCGTGACGTTAGAATAAGAGGAAGGGCACCAATTATTTCTCTCACCTGTTTCACTTTCGAAAATAGCTGCGATGCTGATTCCGAAGCAGGCGGTACAATATACGAGCTTCCTTTGTACGTGGCAGATGATCCGATCACGAGGCTCCAATAATTAAGCTTTTCCAGTTCGTGAAGGTGGCGGATCACGTCAAGAGAGCTATCGGCACTGGTACCGACATCGTCTTGGGATTCCAAGGACATTCTCATTCCCAGTACGTAATCGTCACCGACAGCCTTTCTCACTCTCGTAATCACTTCTCTTGAAAATCTCATCCTGTTTTCAAAAGAACCTCCCCATTGATCGGTTCTTTTATTGACCGTTGGGCTCCAAAACTGTTCAAACAAATAGGTGTGCGAGCCAACAAACTCTACCCCGTCGAGTCCAGCCTCTTTCAGATGAAGGGCACTTTGGACAAATCCGTCGATAATTTCTTCGATTTCTTCCTCTTCCAACTCTCTTGGAATTATGTGAAACCGTTCGGTTGGAACTGCGGAAGGAGCAACGACATCGTTATTTGCTTCACTAACATAGGCTTCACGTCCGTGGTGAATTAATTGAGCAATTAATTTCCCATCGTGTTTATGAATGTTTTCTGCCGTTTTTTTATGGAGATGAATGATTTCTGGGTGACTGGCGTCTATAGCGAATGGAGTATTCAATCCAGTCTTATGCACCCCATGAGCCTCCATGACGATAAGCCCCACTCCTCCTTTCGCTCTTTCCGTGTGGTAAGCGGCGAAATCCTCTGTCGGCAAGTGGTTTTCGACGAGTGTGGTCTGGTGACCACTAGTCATGATGCGATTCTTAAGTTCCATATGGCCAATCTTCATTGGAGAAAAAAGATGAGAAAATTTTTCCTTTGTCATATGGGGACCTCCTGAGTATTTTTAAGTAATACTTAATTAACTATACATTAATATTACAATCACCTTGTCGTAATTTCAATAAAAAATCTGAATTTAATGAATATTACAAAATGGGAAGCAAGCATGTGAAATCTGATAGTATTAAAGAAAAACAACCTATTTTTACAAGAGGTGACAATCTTGAGTGATATAAATGAAACCAATACCGTCGGGGAAAAGCTTCGAACAATACGATTATCAAAAGGAGTAACTTTAAATATGATCGCAAGCCAAACTGGACTCACTTCAAGCTTTATCAGTCAATTTGAGAGAGGATTAACCACAGCATCTATTGCCTCTATGCAGAAAATAGTCCAAGTATTGGACATTCCCCTCGCTTCTTTATTTGATAAAGAAATGGTGGAAGACGATACAGCAGACAACGTAAGTATCGTGCGCAAAGATAACCGCCGCCAGCTCTCCTTTCCCAAGCCCGCATTAACGAATGATTATTTACTTACCAATTTAGATGGGAAACTACAGGTGATATACTCGACGATCGAACCAGGAGGAAAAAGCGGAGAACCTTACAGCCACAATAGTGACGAGGAATGCATTATTATCTTGTCGGGCGTAATGGAAATCACGATAAACAACAAAACATATGAACTTCATGAAGGGGATACTATCAAATTTACGAGTCGTTCCCCACATGATTGGAAAAATACAGGAGAAAATACACTTGAAGCGCTATGGATTATAACGCCGCCAAGCTTTTGATGTACATAATGTGAGCCAGTTGTGGGAGGTGTGAAGGCGAGGTCATTCATGGAAGCTGTTAGTGTACGCCGATCCCATACCAAATTGCGAGGCACTGAATAATGTGTTGTTAATTCTTTTGATTATTTCTAAAGAGTAACTAGTACCTAACAGCTGAAATAAATGTAAAACCATAAATCGCAAATAGCTTTTTAAAAAATCCCTTTCTGAACTCTGATCAGCAAAAGTGGCTGCTGGTGGAATTGTCGTAATTGTTGATGTACTGTAATCATTGGACGACAATGCGGAAGCCAAACTATCTTTGTCATTTCCTTTTCAAACTATAATAGATAACATAAAAGTGTGTTGAAGAGTTAGCTTTAAAATATGAAAACAAACAGTTTAATTATTGCGATCTCTACAAGATTGTGTAGAACACTCCGTACATTTTCCGTAGAGTGTTACAACTTTCTCAATGTTAATATGTTCTATAACTTTCTCACAGGTTTGACAAATAATAGTTCCCATTACTTTCAACTCCTTTAAAAATATATAGAAAACGCTTTCAAAATTTAATTTAGTACACTTAACCTTACCTTCCATCGCAATTGGTTACACAACTTACAAATGACTACGTTAAAAATTATTCCCAATGCTACTTTACCACCACCATAATCTTAGGGAATATTGGAAAGAAAGTAACCAAGGTAAGCCTTGGTTACTTATATAATATGATCTAAAACGTATGGTAGCTTAAAATATAAAAATATAGTAAAAGGAGAAGGAAAGTATGGACTGAAGGCACAGCCTCATTTTAAAACATATATTTTTTCAACGAATCGTTTTGCCCCTACTCAAGATTCGCATGTTTGCCAAACATAGCCCCAGATTCTGATTTTCTTTGGTCCATCAATCGTAAGATGACCGCATCATAAAATAATAAGAGACTTTGTTCAAATAAAGAACCCATAGGTTGTATGGTATTGTATTCATTGTCTGTCCCAGCCTTCGGTTTGGCTGGTACTTTAATCGCTACATCACTTAATCTTCCAATCGTTGATTCAGGAGAAATCGTAACAACCGCAACAGAAGCGTCTAAACTTTTCGCCTTCTCTGCCATGGAAACCAAGCTTTTGGTCTCTCCCGAACCAGATCCAATAATTAAAAGATCGTCTTTTTCCAGGCCAGGGGTGATGGTTTCCCCAACAACATAGGCCTCTACTCCCATGTGCATCATTCGCATGGCAAAGGATTTGGCCATAAATCCAGATCGGCCGGCCCCAGCTACAAAAATTTTCTTGGATGCCAGGATTTGATCCACCAATTTTTCCGCTTGGTCTTCAGCGAGTAATTCGATGGTCCGGTTTAACTCGTTTATAATTTCCGATGCGTATTGTGTGGTCTTCATCATGGAATTGCCCCTTTTTTAGGCTACAGTCCCTTGTTTAATTAATTCTTCGATTTTTGACGCTGCAGCTTTTTTATCTTCAGCTCCCGTGATCCCTCCACCAACAATGACAAGATCCGGTTGGGATTCAATGACTTCTGGGAGCGTGTCCAATTTAATACCGCCTGCAATAGCCGTCTTGGCATGTTTTACAACACGTTTAATGGTGTTCAAGTCCTCAAAGGAGTTTTTCCCAACGGCCTGTAGGTCGTACCCGGTGTGTACACAGATATAATCTACACCAAAGGCATCCAATTCTTTCGCCCGTTGTTCAATATCTTTCACAGCGATCAAATCAACAAGGATTTTTTTGCCTTGTTTTTTCGCTTCCTCGACAGCCCCTTTGATCGACTCGTCTTCGGCTACCCCTAGGATCGTAACGATATCAGCCCCTGATTCCGATGCCTTCATGACTTCGTAACCGGCCGCATCCATGGTCTTTAAGTCCGCCAATACCTGGAGCTGAGGGAAGGCTTCTTTGATTTCTTTTACAGCTTGAAGCCCCTCAATTTTTACAACAGGTGTCCCGATTTCGACGATGTCAATATGATCTTTGACTTCATTTACCAACTCTTTTGCTTCTTGCGTGTTTACAAGATCCAACGCTAATTGAAGTTCCATGATCTCACTCCTTATTTGAATTTAAATTTCAATGAAATTGTTTGATACAAATATTATTGTAAGTTCTAATTTTCAGAAATAAAAGTACGGACTTTATTTTCATATAGTGTCAAAAAATATACTGTAAGGAAATATGTTAACAAAAGGGCATAAAAAACATGCAGCTCCTCCTATTAAGAGTACTGCATGTTTTTTAATGTTTCCCATCTTCCATAAGATGTTATTTGGATCGCTTACAATATTTTTTTAATACATATTTTTGTATGGAGGGAAGGTTTTCTTTTTCCTGATGTTTCATGACTGTCTCCATATAGTTTTTATCCCAATCATCCCACTTCATTTTAATATAAATTAGTGTGTTTTTTTACACTATATAAAAAAAAAGTGCGTACTTACAAATGTAAATTATAAATATTATACTGATCCCTACATAGAACATGTAGTCCATAGGAGGGAGAACATGAATGATGTTACTGTTTCACGTGATACAGAGTACAATGTTAGCGTCCTAAACAAATCGGAAGTTGATTCTATGACCTTTGTCTTATTTGGAGCCACAGGGGATTTAGCCAAAAGAAAAATTTTTCCTGCCCTATATAATCTATTTCTGGATAATAAAATGCCACAATCGTTTTCAATTATCGGTTTAGGCAGAAGAGAATGGTCAGATTTCACATTTAAAAAACATGTAAGAGAATCACTATCTACATTTTCGAGACATGAGATAAATGATGGACCAAAAACAGATGAGTTTCTTAATTCGTTCCATTACAGCCCTTTGGATGTAACGGACGATGAGGGGTATGAAAGGCTACTTGATATGATTCAAAGACATGAAGAGGAATTGAATATTCCTGAAAATCGTCTGTTTTATTTATCTGTTGCCCCTAGTCTAATTGATGTAATTACCTCGAATATTACAAATAGCGGGTTAGGATCTGTAAAGGGATGGAAGCGTTTAATTATCGAAAAACCATTTGGTCATGACTTGAAGTCGGCCCAAGACTTAAATGAAAAACTTAGTAAAGCTTTTGAAGAAAGTGAAATTTATCGTATTGATCATTATCTCGGTAAACCAATGGTTCAAAACCTCGAAGCTTTAGAATTTGCAAATCCTATATTTCAAGCGTTATGGAATAAGCAATACATTGCTAATGTACAAATTACGGCTAGTGAAACAGTTGGGGTAGAAGATAGAGCGAATTATTATGACCAAGCAGGGGCAATTCGTGATATGGTTCAAAATCATATGTTGCAAATTCTGATGATGACAGCAATGCAACTCCCGAAACGAATCAGCTCAAAAGATATTCGTTATGAAAAGAAAAAAATCATGGAATCTCTTAGGCCATTACAAAAAGAAGAAGTTGCATCTCATGTAGTTCGTGGTCAATATGGTCCAGGGGAAATTCAAGGTGAATTCGCTTTAGGATATAAAGAGGAAGACGGAATTAATAATTTTTCGAAAAATGATACATTTATTGCTGCCCGTTTGTGGATTGACGATAATTTTTGGAGTGGGGTCCCCTTCTATATCCGTACAGGAAAAAGAATGAAAGAAAAGTCCACAAGAATTGTGATTGAATTTAAAAATCCATTGAAGGATCTTTATATTACCCAAAATGAAGAAATATCCCCCAATATTCTAACCATTGATATTAGTCCAAACGAGAGTGTTTCCTTACAATTAAATATTAAAAATCCATTAAATGATAATAAGATTGAACCGGTTACAGTTGCCTATTCAGCTAACCAGAAGAATGTACCCGAAGCCTATGAATTCTTACTGTCCGATGCTTTACGTGGTGATCCTACTTTCTTTGCTCATTGGAACGAAGTTGAACTATCTTGGAGATGGGTTCAGCCTATATTAGAGGCATTTGAAGAAGATATCGTTCCTTTGCATTCATACCCTGCAGGTTCCATGGGACCAGAAGCAGCTGATCAATTATTGGAAGAGGAGGAATTTCAATGGTGGTAGGTTGAAAGTCTTCTTGCGAAACTTAATTCCCACTACTAAAGGATTAACTTAAAATACTGTAAATTCTGAATCTTAAATACTTACAATTTTAGGAGGTATCAATATGCAAGTGGGATTAATTGGTTTAGGAAAAATGGGATTAAATATAGGTCAAAACCTACTTGACCATGGTCATGAAGTAGTGGCATACGATATAAATCTAAATACAGTTGAAGAAATTAAAAAATACGGGGCTAAAGGTACAACAGATTTGTTAAAGCTGATCCATTCCTTAGAAAAGCCGAGAGTTCTTTGGATGATGATTCCCCATTCCAATGTTGATTCAGTAATTAATGAGATAACACCATTCTTAAATAGCGGTGATATTGTAATTGAAGCCGGAAATTCCCACTATAAGGAATCCATACGTCGATATAATCAACTAAAAGAGTTTGGGATAAGCTTTATGGATGCAGGTACTTCTGGTGGGGTAGAAGGGGCTCGTCATGGAGCTTGTTATATGATTGGAGGAGACCCAGAAGCTTGGAATATAGTAAAGCCTGTATTTGAAGATACAGCTGTAGAAAAAGGATATTTATATGCAGGTCCAATAGGCAGTGGTCATTTTCTAAAAATGGTACACAATGGAATCGAATATGGAATGATGGCGGCTATTGGTGAAGGATTTGAATTACTAGAAAAAAGCGAATTTGATTATGACTACGAAAATGTTGCAAGAGTATGGAATAATGGTTCCGTTATTCGTTCATGGCTTATGGATTTAACCGAACAGGCATTTTCTAAAGATGCAAATTTAGAAGAAATTAAGGGGATTATGCATTCTTCAGGAGAAGGGAAATGGACAGTCGAAACGGCTTTGGAACTACAAACTGCTGCTCCTATTATCGCAATGTCCTTAATGATGCGTTATCGTTCAACTGAAGAAGATACCTTTACAGGTAAAGTAGTAGCAGCTCTTCGTAACGAATTTGGAGGGCATTCAGTGGAAAAAATGACAACCTCATAAAAGTTTAAAAGAAGTATCTGCGTTGAAAAAATTTAAATAGAGATATATAAAAAGTCCAAGATAATAATATCATTAATCAAAAAAGCCTGGATTAAAGAAGAAATGCCTATAGTTTAATAGAAAGGGGCTAGAGGGGTATGGCTATTTCTTTTGATTACTCAAACTCCTTATCATTTATAAATAATCATGAAATAGATCATTTAAATGATTTTGTGAAAATAACGCATAATAGACTACATGAAAAGAAAGGACTGGGATCCAATTTTCTTGGCTGGGTAGACCTACCACTTAACTACAATAAAGAAGAAGTTTTACAAATAAAACAAGCAGCTGAAAGAATACAAAATAATTCGGAAGCTCTTATTGTGATAGGCATCGGGGGATCATACTTAGGTGCAAGAGCAGCAATTGAAGCCTTATCCCACAGCTTTCATAACCAAATGAACGATAAAACACAAGTTTATTTCGTTGGTCAAAATATCAGCTCCGTTTATATGAACCATTTATTAGAGGTAATAGAAAATAAAGACGTCTCTGTTAATGTGATCTCTAAATCAGGAACAACAATGGAGCCTGCTATTGCTTTTCGTTTTTTCCGTGATTATATGGAGAAAAAGTATGGAAAAGAAGGTGCTAAAAAACGGATTTATGCTACTACTGATCAATCGGAAGGAGCATTAAAAAAGCTTGCTGAGGAAGAAGGGTATGAAACTTTTGTAATCCCGGATGATATCGGCGGAAGATATTCTGTACTTACAGCCGTTGGTCTATTACCTATTGCCGTTGCTGGACTGAATATTGATCGAATGATAGAAGGAGCAATAGAAGCTTATCATAAATATAATAACCCGGATCTTTTGAGCAATGAGTGCTATCAATATTCTGCTGTAAGAAACGCCCTGTATCGCAAAGGGAAAGACATCGAATTACTGGTTAACTATGAACCATCCCTTCGTTATGTATCTGAATGGTGGAAGCAATTGTTTGGGGAAAGTGAAGGGAAAGATCAGAAAGGTCTTTTTCCTGCCTCTTTGGATTTCACAACTGATTTGCATTCCATGGGCCAATACGTACAGGAAGGTCGAAGAAATATGATAGAGACTGTGTTACAAGTCAAAAAACCTCAAGTTGATCTGACTATTCAAAAAGATCCGGAAAATGTTGATGGGTTGAATTTCTTAGCTGGTAATACTATGGATGAAGTCAACAAAAAAGCTTTTCAAGGTACTGTATTGGCTCATATAGACGGTGGAGTTCCTAACTTACTTGTTGAACTGGATGTAATGAATGAATATACTTTTGGTGAAATGGTTTATTTTTTTGAGAAAGCTTGTGCAGTCAGTGGATACCTTTTAGGTGTAAACCCATTTGATCAGCCAGGGGTTGAAGCTTACAAAAAAAATATGTTTGCATTACTTGGCAAACCAGGTTTTGAAAAGGAAAAAAATGAACTAGAGAAACGTTTATCAGATTAAAAGATACAGAGTACTATATATCTTGTTAGCGGTTCTACAGAGATAGTAAATACGAATCTAAATATTTAAGTAGAAAGGAAGAATTTTATGGACAAACAACAAATCGGTGTCATTGGCTTAGCAGTTATGGGTAAAAATCTAGCATTAAATATTGAAAGTCGAGGTTATTCTGTTTCTGTTTATAATAGATCCTCTGAAAAAACAGAACAATTTTTGAAGAATGAAGCAGAGGGGAAAAATTTTGTTGGTACGTATAGCATCGATCAATTTGTAAGTTCATTAGAAAAACCACGTAAAATTTTATTAATGGTTAAAGCAGGTCAACCTACAGATGCAACAATTGAATCGCTAAAACCTTATCTTGATAGAGGAGACATTTTGATCGATGGAGGGAATGCATTTTTTCAAGATACAATAAATCGTAATAAAGAATTAGCCTCAATTGGTGTTCATTTTATTGGTACAGGTGTTTCCGGTGGAGAAGAAGGGGCATTGAAAGGTCCTTCTATTATGCCTGGTGGTCAAAAAGAAGCGTATGAACTTGTAAAACCCATGTTAGAAGCAATTTCTGCAAAAGTAGAAGGGGATCCTTGTTCTACTTATATAGGACCTGACGGCGCTGGCCACTACGTTAAAATGGTCCATAATGGAATCGAATATGGTGATATGCAATTAATTTCAGAAGCTTATTTTATTTTGAAACATGTACTTGACTTAAGTGCACAAGAATTACATGAAGTGTTTACCGAATGGAATAAAGGAGAATTAGATAGTTATTTAATTGAAATTACCTCAAACATCTTTACCAAAATGGACAAGGAAACAGGCAAGCCACTTATTGATGTAATATTGGACACAGCTGGTCAAAAGGGTACCGGTAAATGGACAAGTCAAAGTGCGCTAAACTTAGGAGTTCCACTTCCAATTATCACAGAATCTGTATTTGCTCGCTTTATTTCTGCAATGAAAGAAGAACGTGTAAAAGCAAGCAAATTATTAAAAGGGCCTGAATCGAAATTATTTAAAGGGAATAAAAAAGAGTTAATTAATGCTGTACAAAAAGCTTTATATATGAGCAAGATTATCTCTTACGCACAAGGTTTTTCTCAAATGCGCGCTGCATCGGAAGAATACAATTGGAATCTTCGCTTCGGTGATATTGCGATGATTTTCCGCGGTGGTTGCATTATTCGTGCACAATTTTTACAAAAAATTAAAGATGCTTATGATCGTGATCCTAATTTGACAAATTTGTTATTAGACCCTTACTTTAACGAACTTGTAGAAAACTATCAATCCGCACTACGCCAAGTTGTTAGCATAGCAATTGACAATGGCATTCCAGTCCCCTCATTTTCAAGTGCCATTGCATATTATGACAGTTATCGTTCAGAAATTTTACCTGCAAATCTGTTGCAAGCACAACGTGACTACTTTGGAGCGCACACCTACCAACGTGTGGATAAAGAAGGCATATTCCATACGGAATGGATGGAAGATTGCAGCAAGATCAATTAATAGTTTATCCCTTACTATCTAAATTAACTAAAACATTCAAAATTTAATTCTAATGAAAGAAGGGGTGAGGACATTGTCGGAGGTGATAAAGAAATGTACTACTTTGTTGACTGCCATTATACCTGATGAGGAAAAGGAGGAATGGAGTGCTACTGAAGTTAGTCAAAAGTTAGAAATTCCTATTCAAACGGTGCATAGATTACTTTCAAGTCTTACTGAATGTGGATTCGTATATAAAAACAATGAAACTAAAAAATTCCGTTTAGGTTTGAATTTAATACAATTAGGACTATCGGTAAGAGATAATTTGTTGGTTCATAAAGGTGCACTTCCAATTATGAAAAATCTCACTAAGAAAACAGAGCAAAGTGTTTATTTAACAGTTCCGGAAGGTAATGAAGGTGTATTAATTGACTTTGTTAGTGCAGATCCACTTTATAAAATTTCAGAGCCTATTGGAAGGAGGACACCTTTATGTACCGGTGCCTCTAAAAAGGTAATGTTAGCTTATATGAAACTAAAAACCAGAAAGCAAATTTTACAAAGTCTTATGAATATCGGCCAAGTAAGCAATTTGAATAAATTGGAATATGAACTAAAAAATATTAAAAAAAGTGGAATTGCTATATCTAGTGACGAAACAGCAAAAGGAATAATCAAAATAGCTGCTCCTATTTTTTCATCTGAATATAAGGTAGTTGCTTCTATATGCTTGGCTAGTTCGAATAGAAAATATTTAGAGCATAAAAAAATGTTCATCAGTGAGGTGAAAAGTGCAGCGAAAGAAATCTCAGAAGAGCTAGGTTGTATTGAATCACACTCCGTACATTAAAAGTACATTATATAAAAAATTTTGACAATACTAATAGATTTTACACGAAACTAACAAAATTTATTTTTTGATAAATAAATATGAATTATCTTAATATTTGATAAAATTTTATTTTTTTCTCATATTAAATATGACATAATAAGGTACAAATAATTTATAGAAAATTCCGGAACCTTTATCCAGTAATAAATTGACAGTTTTAAGTAGTCAATTTCTAAGTTTTTCTATTTTCTCTTTTTTAGAATACGTATAAAACTGGATAGAATATGAAAATAGAAAAATTAATTACAAAGAGGGGGGAGAAAGAAGGGCTAAAAATAAAAAGCGACAGCGGATATATACAGCATACTAATCGCCTGAACCATTATTTATGCATTAAAAGAAAAGAACTGTACAACCAACTAAATATTTAGTGCTTATAAGACAACCAATGGTTTAGGAAATCGTAACATAAAAGCACCGTAACTTATTTAAAAATTCGGAGATATTGGCATTAAAATCTCTATCGCAAGATAAAAACAAGAAGGAAGATGGGTATGAAGCCCACTTTATGTAATTCAAATTTTGTAGCGCTTACATGGGACTTACTGGATTTTTACCAATATAAGATAAAATTTCCAGTATTAGACGTTTTGTATAGTATTTTTCTTAGATTTATTAAAGGGGAGAAAAAATATGACGAGAACTATACAAAGAGGAAAAATTCCGAACACTCCTATACTCGATCGATTTCCAAATCCGTTTAAAGGAGATTCCTATCGGTATTCCAATAATTCGAAACTACTTGATCCACCTGTAGTACTAACTATTACACCAGAATATTTTGAAGAAGTTGCCTTAAAAAGACAACTTTTAGAGTCTAGAAAAGAACAATGTTTTCAATCTTTTGAACATTCTGTCGAAGCGCAATGGGAAATACTAGAGATGATTATGCAGGAAATGGTATCAGAGTACCCAGATTATTTTAGTTTAATTAAAAACGAAAATCACTGGACATTCCAGAATCATTTACTTGAAGAAGAACAGTCATTTACTTTTGGTGATTCTTCAACCTTACCATATGAACCATTAGATTTTATAGGAAGACATGTTCAAGAAGATTTAATCTATCTTGGGCAAAGGGACGGAGAACTATATATGGACGCTGGACAACTAGTATTCCCGGCTAACTGGTCGCTTAACTTTGACCTTGGGATGTCATTCTTGGAAATTCATAGTCCTGTACCATATGCCTTCTCCGGTAGTGGATTAGCTGAGAAAGTTCGAAGCTTTATCTTACGAATAGAAGCAGGAAAACCGTGGACTCGATATAACTGGACATTAACAGTCGAACCAATCCTGGACACATCACCGGAAACCTTTGATACATGGGGACCAAAAAAAGACAAGGTTACTTCCGATAATGCTGGAGATTTAGTCCATTTACGAGTAGAAGACCAAAGGTTGTTTCGTCTTCCACGTAGCAATGGTGTTTTGTTTGGAATTCATACACACCTTATTCCTCTTAACGAATATTGCAAAAATCAACAATGGAAAAAACAATTTTATAACGTATTGACTGACCTACCAGATGATCTAGCAGATTATAAAGGTTTTATTTCTTTTAAAGACAGAGTAGTAGAATATTTAGAAAAGAAGTAATAGATAGTAGTTTTAAAAATAAGGGGTTGGGGGTGTACTCAATTAAATTTTTTCTTACTCGTGAGGAGTTGTCATTTAATAAAGGGTATGTAGGGGAAGTTAAACTCGTAAATGGTTCGATTCCTTATACAATTAGTCGTTCGAATGAAATTACAATTAATAATACTCGTTTCGAGCTTCCAATTAATTTAGTTGAATTGAATAAAGAAGAGGGTAGGTACCTTCTTTTAATCAATACCGCAGATTATCAAGAACAAAAGCGTTTGGATTTAGTAAGGTCTCTCAGAAACCAGACCTTTGAATTACAAGCACAAGATTATTCATTTTTTAAACTTCATTCTAATTGTAAGAAAGTGTTACTATTAATTGATAAGTTAGCTCTAATTGAAAGTTTAGCTATTGTTCATTCCCTTTCCATAAACAAGATAGAAACCCAATTTTTCTTGAAGATAAATAGTCAACAAGAATCCATATTCAATTATATGGCTTTACGAAATTATCTTCAAGAAATACCTTATAATAATGCTGCCATTTTACCGTCATCATCTTATGATAAGAAAGTTCAGTCCATTTTTGAAAAACAAAAAATTGGGACAAATATCTTTATTTCTGGATCCTTCTCCATGCTAGATAGTTTAAAACAAAAAGCTTATGAAGCAGGTTTCTCTGATGAGGAAATACAGTACAGAGGGTTCGGACAAAAACAGGAAAAAATATATTGTGTAAAGTGTTACTCTTATAATAAAAAACACAGTACTCAGACAATAGAGTGTGAAAATTGCAACACAATACTTGATGTATCTGATCACTTTTCAAGAAGATTAAATGCATACCTTGGCTATATTGATGTTTGATAAGTATATAAATATATGGGGGGTGAAGAACTGAAATGGCTACCGTTGGAGTTGTTGTAGAAGAAGTAAAAAAGCAATCCCCGCAAGTAAAGAGTTTTAAATTAGCACCAGTTGATGGTTCAAAATTACCTCGATCTAGTGGCGGAGCACATGTCACTACTTCTATCCAAAACGGTCAAGAAATAATCGAACGCAACTACTCATTAACAAATGATCCTGACGAAACGGACTACTATGAAATTGGCATCCGTCGAAGTGATGAATCAAAGGGCGGTTCCATCTTTTGGCATGACCGTATAAAAGAGGGGGATCAACTTGAGATAAGTTATCCTAAAAATCACTTTCCTCTTAGTTTCAGTGCGAAACACCATGTCTTTATCGCTGCTGGTATTGGAATTACTCCTTTTCTTGCAATGGCATCGGAATTAAAAAAGAAGAATAAATCATTTGAATTACATTATGCTGCTCCATCACAGGAATTATGTGCTTTTTATTCATTTCTTTCTTCTACTTATTCTGCAGAAACCCATTTTTACTTTTCCAGGACAGGGAAAAGAATGACAACCGACTTAATGGACAACCAACCAATAGGTACTCATGTCTATTTTTGTGGTCCTGAAACAATGGTAAAAGAGTATGCTGAAGCAGCAAAATCATATGGATATCCTGAAAAAAACATTCATTTTGAGCTTTTTACACCTCCAGATTTTGGTCCCGTGTACCCTTTTGAAGTAAAGTTACAAAACAGCAATAAAGTGCTTCAAGTTCCTGAAGAGGAAAGTTTGTTAGATGTATTGTTAAAGAATAATATTGAAGCTCCTTATTCTTGTAAAATGGGTGGATGTGGAAGTTGTGCAGTTGAGGTATTAGAAGGTGACATCGATCATAGGGATGTATTTTTTACAGAGGAAGAAAGGAAAGAAACAAAAGATATTTTAACATGTGTTTCTAGAGCAAAGAATGATTGTTTAGTTCTAAACTTATAAACATACTTAAAATATAAACCTTAAGTTCTCTTATTAGATATTAAAAATGTTCTTGCCAAAAAACAATGGGAAAATTTGAAATTTTCCCATTGTTTAATATCCTATTTATTTAAAGTGGAGAATGAAGATGATCTCCCAGTAAGGTGGGTCTCTGTTTTAAATTTATATCATGGATCTTTTTAATTATTTTTCCTTATAAATCATTTTTATTTTTTCAATTTTCCCATCATTCGGAAAAATCTGAAAGTAATAGAATTTATTACATCTATAGGTTTGTAATTACGTTTATCAACTAAAAATCTTAATAGGAATTCACGGATTTCTGTCTTAGATAACGAGTTTCAAAAAATATATGATGGAGGTAATTTGTTTATGAGTGTTGATAAATCAAGTTCTGCTGAAGTCTTGCAAAAATCCGGTCAAGAAATTCAAAGTTCAACTGATTCTCAAGCTGAATTAAAAAGGGATCTAACTTGGAAGGATGCTTTTTGGTTTTCAAGTGGTGTACCAGCTTTAGTATTGTTTTCAATTGGAGCTATTGCAGCCACTGTTGGAAATATTTCATGGTTAGTTTGGGCAGTATCTATATCAATAGGATTTCTTCAGGCTTTTACATATGCTGAAATTGCTGGTTTATATCCTAATAAAGCCGGCGGAGCTTCGGTATATGGATCAATGGCATGGATAAAATATTCTAAATTAGCTGCCGCAATGTCAATGTGGTGTAACTGGCTAGCTTGGACGCCTGTATTGGCTTTAGGAACATCCCTAGCTGCAGCATATGTTTTCAATAGCTTTTTTGCTGGAACAGCCTTTACTGCATGGGAACTTACACTATTAAATTTGGAATGGGTTAGACCAGGTTTAACTATGCGTTTAAATGGTGTTTTTATTCTTGCTGTTGTGCTACTTTTTGTTATTAATTTTATACAGAATTTAGGAGCACTCAAGGCGGCGCGTTTTCAGAATATATTAGCTATTATCGCACTTTTACCTTTAATATTAGTCGGAATTATTCCACTGTTTACTGGAGGTATTCAATTTGATAACCTCTTACCATTCGCTCCACTATCGGGGTCCTGGGACATGGCTGGATGGACGTTATTGTTTGGAGGGATGTTTTTAGCAGCTTGGTCTACTTATGCCTTTGAAACTGCAATTTGTTACACAGGTGAATTTAAAGACCCTAAAAAAGACACATTTAAAGCAATCATTTCTGCAGGTATATTGTGTATCGTAATGTTTACACTTGTTCCATTCTCCTTTCAAAATGCACTTGGGCTTGAAGGATTGCTAAATCCTGGGGTAGTTAGTGGTGAAGGAGTTGGGAGTGCCATGGCTGATATGGTAGGAGGCGGAATAATTATAGGTACTATTATTATTCTGCTGTTAATCCTAGCTCTAATAATGGCTGTCATGACCTCGTTGGCTGGGGCGTCTCGTACGTTATATCAGGCGTCTGTAGATGGATTTTTCCCTAAATCTTTCTCTGGTGTTAATAAAAACGGGGCACCTTCAACAGCTATGTGGGTAGGTTTAGTATTGAATGTTTTTTTGCTCTCATTGTCAGACTATACATTTGTTCTTGCGATATCAAACGTAAACTATCTATTATTCAATTTTCTTAATCTTAATGCTGGATGGATTCACAGAATCGATCGTGCAAATTGGTCCCGACCATTCAAAGTACCAAACTGGCTTTTAGTAACAAATGTAGGATTCGCTTTTCTGAATATGGCTCTCTTAGGAATGGGTGCTGATATTTGGGGGAAAGGTACTCTTTGGGCAGGCCTATTTAGTGCAGCGTTAGTGATCCCATTTTTTGTTTATAGACATTACTTTATTGACAAAGGGGAATTCGCGGAAGGAATCCACGATGGAGTTGAGGATTCTAAGGAGAAAAAAGCCGGTATTTGGCCTTATATAGCGCTTGCTACAGGGATTGTAGTCATCTTGATAGCACATAATATAGCCGTTTATTAATATGTTAGACCTCTAAAATTATTAGAATAGAGTTAATTTTGCTGTAGTTTTGGAAGTGCTGAAAGTTTGTTTTTATTCTTATAAGAGATCTTTCTGGTCTAAACTCGGTATCTTAAATTATATCTCCAAATTTTGTGAGTTACTTTAGAATAAATTATGTTAGTTTTTGTATCCTAGAGATCAAGAGGAGATTTAACGTATACTAATATGCTGGAACACCAACCATTAAACATGCATAGCTAAATGAGACAAAGATAAAAGCACCCTCTTAGGCTACCTTTCGACTATATTCTATTGGAGAAAGGTAGCCTAAATTTTTCTTACCTTAACGAATCTGTCCAACCAAGTGTAACCCATCCACTTTTTACGATTTAGGTCTTGATAAATTACAAATTATCAATCTTTTTTATAAACGGTCAGACTTTTTTATAAATTATCAAACTTTGTTTTAAATCCACAATAAGGGGTAGTGTCAGGAAATTGCAGGTTTATAAAATCATTTAACTAACGCTGCTCTCAAATTAACACCATATTCCAAATAACCCTTTAAACAAGTCAACATATAAACCCAACCCTCTTTATTATCTATCAATTGACTTATTAACTCCTCATCATTTTCTTTAAAACCTTCTTCGTTAACTTCAGTAATTGTACTCGAGTTATCCACCTCATTTAGCGTAATTGTAACAATATGTCCTTCGCCCCACTGGAACACAATTTTCTTATTTATCTCGACTTCTATTATTTCTATATCTCCTTGAGCATCGTATTCATCATATCTCAATGTAACCGTCTTTCCTTGTTCCCATCTTTCAGAACTCGATGAGAACCAAAAATTCCCGATTTTTGAAGGGTTTACGAAGGCTTCAAATACTTCATAAGCTGGCTTTAATATTTTAATTTTTGTAAGGTTGTTCATATACTAAATCAACTTCTTTCCTTTGGATTTAAACTACTCTCGTATTCTACTCTAACATATGACTTTTCAAGAGACTTCTTCCGGATTGCTATTTTGAATTAATCGAGAAACTGCTCATCTTGATCAATATTTATTATAAACGCAGTAATTATTTGGTAAAATTTAAGAGAGGTGAATCTTATGAAGGTATTGGAAAATAAAAAAATTATATGTTTGCTTAGTCTTATAAGCATTATTGTTGGAACATCTGTTACGAGGAATGATGATGTGTCTCCATGGGTGTATTTAGGATTTCCTGCTGAGTGGATTCAGTATAATAGTACTTTCGGTTTTAATGTTAACCTATTGGGACTTACATTTAATTTTGTCTTTTTCTATTTTATCTTTTTAATGATAGAAAAACTGTTGAATAAGACACTTTACCATTCTAATTAACTTTGTGTTGCTGAATACAGCTTTCGTTTGCCCCGTTCTGCTATTCGTTTTTTCCATAAGTGTAAATGAGAAAACACATTTAACACCTTACTTATAACAAATTTATATTTCTAGGATATTATCGGGCGTACATCTGGAATGGATGGCGCTCTATTTTATAGTCATTGCATGAAATTCACATTATGTTTGTGAAAATACTTACGTTTTTACAAACGATTGGGAAGTGTTTGTACTTTCATCTTTAATCATAGAAGCCTTTATAGTTATATTTCATAAAAGAGTTAAAAGTGGAAACATAGTCATAAGTTCAAACGAAAATAAAAATGCTAGCGTAAACAATTGTGTTTTTATTGTGGGAAACAAATATAATTCGGTAATGTAAGATTAGCCATGAAGCCATACAGACAAAAGAACGTTATACTTTGAAAAAAAGAAAATATAGTGAACATGCAGCCCTTAAAGTCAAGAGAGCCAAGTTCTTAGATTAATAATTAATAAAAGGGATGGATTAAATACATTTATCCATAGGGACGTTTAAAATGATCGTCTGTTTTTTAAAAAGATAAATAAAATAGCTTGAATAATAGATTTCCTCAAGAGTTCCTTGCCATTAATCATATTTGAGACCATATGGATTCTAATATATAAAAGTTAATCAAACGTTTGATTAATTTGTCTTATAAGTAGTTTACTTAAAAAGACGTACACCAAAATCCCTTTTGGAACTGCTTAGCTTGTTTCATAGATTCAAAAGCAATAACTTGTGGTTGACAAAAATTCAAATTATTATCTGCTTTCATAAGAAAGTTCCATCTTAGCACTTATCGTTGTGTCTTTTTAAAAAGTCATGGCAAATAATTTTTGAGAGGTTACTTTCTATATCTTTAAATCGAAGAAGCCCATTTAAAGCACTCCTATCCCTATAAAGCAACATGCATGGAAAAGAGCTTGTGCTAGTTGAGACTTTCTTTCTATCGGGGCCAAGGTTTTCTACGTGGAGGGGTGGGTATGATCGTTCGTTCTGTTCATGTTAAGTTTATAATAAGGGGAACCTTGGGACAGTTCCTCACGCTCCATAGTTTCATTTACTAATTAGATTAAATTTGCTTAAGGGGAAAATAAATGGCTAATATTTTTATTTGCTTATATATCGAATACTTGGAAAAGAAGGTTGGAATAGAGAAAAGAATTCGTCGGTTAAACAAATTGCATTTGTCATTGTATTTCTGGGCATTAGCTTTTATGTATATTATCTAATAATATATATTCAAAGTGGAAAAGTATACAAGAAATAAAGAAGCAATCGTTATTTTTATCGATATATAATAATAACTCACGAACAATACCCAAGGAGTAAACGACTCTTTGAACAGTTCGAATAATAAGCACTCTTCTAATATCAAATAGTTTATATATACAAAATCCACTCTCTTTGTGACGTTTAGACTTTATTACCCTTCCTTTTCCCAATGCCGAATCGATGAAGCAGAGGCGTTCGCTTCTTTAGCCACCTCTCCAATTGTGAAATGATTTTTATTACGGTCCTTTGGTATATCAGTTAATTCAGTTAAATCTTTTGAATCAAAAATCTTATTAAACACTATCCAAGACATGGTGGGAATTAAAGCAGGATTACTTATAACAGAAGATGTTTAATGATTTGTTGAGATAGTAATTTAAGAGAGAGGAGAAAGCATTGAATCCAGAAGCAGCGTTTACTGAGATAAAAAAATAGCAGACAAGCATAGAGAATTTTTGAATAATGAAAGACCATCCGTTTGGAATGTAAATAAGAGAGCATCAGCTTTGGTTTAGAGGTGAATCTCAGACCTATCCATCTACAACATCTATTAAGTAGAGCTTATGCGAACCCAGTTTTTTTAAAGGCTTTGGATCGGGTAATCCCCATTCTCTCGCGAGTGATCTATATCCTCCTTCTCCAATTAAATAGGCTTTGACAATGGCCAGCTTAAACTCCTCATCATATTTAGCCATAAAAACACCCCCAAAAGTTAGATTTGTTGGTCTAACTTTTGGGGGGCGGTTCATTTTTTGGGGTGTTTTTATTTTATGAATTGTAAAAATCGAAAAAAAGCACAAACCAATGTCTTGGTCTGTACTACTAATGTTAGTATGTTTTTATACAATTAGCGTTACCGCTTTTCACTTAATTTGAGACTATGTATAGATCAAGACGGAACATAAGTGAGTTCAAATGGATACATCAATATGGTAATCTACAAGTATGCAATTATGGAATCTGTTACGTACTTACCAAAGCGAACTGAATTAGTTGATAGGAAAGCCAGATCATCACACACCCAATGCCAAAATCCAGTATCCTCCAAGCTACAGGTTTTTTAAAAAGAGGAATAAGCCATCTTGCACCATATCCGAGTCCAAAAAACCATATAAATGAAGCGATAAGAGCTCCAATTAAAAATTGTATTTTTTCATTCCACGTTAGTGTTCCAGCAACTCCACCTATGATAACAACCGTATCTAAATAAACATGTGGATTAAGCAGAGTAATAGCCAATGTGAGTAAAATAGTTTTGTGAATTTTAGGGGACGTTCCCACATCATTGTTAATATTCATCGAATTAGAGAGAAGCCACGCACTTCGAAATGATTTCACGCCATAAAAAGCTAAAAAAAGACCTCCAGCAATCGCAAGAGTAACCGTTGCAAAAGTACTGCTACTGATAATTGTTCCGATTCCTAATACACCGATAATCATTAGTATTAGATCACATAGAAAACAAGTTAATGACACCCAAAAAATATTATTTTTCAGCAAGCCTTGTTTAAGTACAAAGGCATTTTGAGCACCAATAGCTACAATAAGACTACCCGCAATTAGTGCTCCTCTTATTACTTCATCCATATCTACATACCTACTTTTCTTCGCTAAATAATTTGATAACCCTCAATTCTAAGCACATCTAACGCATTATCAAAGTTTTCTTCTTTGAAAAAAATATAATCGGTGTCAAAACTAGAAACGACTAAAATACTTATTTCAGCCTTTGATAATGGTGCAATAATTGAATACAATATTCCAGTTTGTGAAAACTCAAGTTTTGCTTCGACTCGTAATACTTTCCATCCATGTGATACATCTAAGAAATTTCCATCTGCAATTTGGTCTTGTTTGTAAATTAACGTTGTTACACCTGACTCTTTTATAGTACAAAAGATCTGGCTGGTGGTGCTGCGAATATCGAATTCATTAGAAACTTTACACAAAGAATAAGTATCTTCAAGTAACTTTAAGTATGGGAATGAATTTCTATTCATAATTTCACTCCAATATTAAAACATCAAATCCAATAGTCGATCGATACCCCGGCTCATTTGGATTAATTAATGAAATAGGTGTTACTTCATGCCACAACTCTGTTCCTTTATCTGGTTGAAAAATACCTTGACCAGACTGCAATGTAATATTGAGTAGAGACGTTCTCGCATCAGCACCATAAATAATACTTTTTCCACCACTAATATTATTTCTTTCGACCACCAATGCAGATACAATATAATCCATTCCATCTTGATGAATTCCTTCAGGTGAGTTGGAGCTTATCTGGTCTGGAATACACAGAACTAAAGTGTGATGAATTGAAATACTTAGTTTTTTTACAGAATTATTATATTCTTTAACTTTATCTCCAACTTGAATTAGAAGTTTTTTAAGGTCTTCATCAAATAGGTACTCAGGCAACTCTTTGAATTTCCGGGGGATCAGGCGATAATCTAAATCATTAGTGGAGACCGTTGCTTCAGTTTGTTGAAATGAACCACAAGGAATTCGTCGAATTTCCCAACCCCTTCCTTCCCAAATCAACTCACATTCAGAAATAAGCCGCATTCTTGTCGGTTGTAAAGAAGAGATTTTTGAAAAAACATCACTTGATACACTTGGGAAGATTTCCGGTAGATCGCTATCAGGGGTTTCACCTTTGTAAATCTTTATCCAAACTTCATTTCCAATTTTATTCAACTCATTTTGTGACAAATGCGACTGTAAAATTTCTATTTTATTTTTTTGAGTCAAGTAAGCATCAGGTTCATACTCCAAATATGCCTTTCTCAGCTTGTCTTTCATTTTTGCTAAATCGATATCAAGATCAATTACATTTACAATACTAATTGGTGTATCTAATTCTTTTAATAACACAATCATCTCTCCTCTTATCATTCTACAATTATATGTAAATGGGTTATTGATAAAATATAGTCACCACAACTAAACTAGATAAGAATGTATTCACTGTAATACGCTTTTTTCCATCTTTACCTCTATTTTTCATTAAGGTCTATGAAAATTGACCGTCTTCTGGTCATCTCCCGTGCGTTCAAACCAGCCTCTAAAGGCCCAATTATCATATCCTCCATCACCTTCGTTAACAAATGCTCCTTCTTCAAACACTCAGACTCCGAATGTAATGCCATCGTAATCTACCGTATCAAAGTACTGTACACCTTGTAATTGATTGGGATTATAACCTTGACTCAAGTTCATCACCATTACATTATATTGCTGACCTGATTCAAAGAACGCTTTTTCCATCGCTCCCTTGACGAAACCACTTCGATTGTCAGCTGTCTTCTTAGCTACTGGTTCCGCAGAAGCAGCTGAGGTTGGCGGAGAAGTAACTGTGGATCCTGTAGCTATTGGACAAGCTATTGACGCTCTAAAGTCGGTAGAGCTAATGGCGTCGCTAACACTGCTAACCCTAATGCAGATGCTAAAACAGCTTGTTTTGCTTTTCTCATTCGCTCTCCTCTTATTTATGTAATTCTTAGAACTTTCACCCTTTTTTCTAAATGAAAACCAAAAATAAAAAAGATTAATAAACAAAGCCCAGCATAGATGGGCTTTGTCTGTCAAAAAACAACATCTCAAAAAAGTGGTGGTGAAGCCATTTGTTAAGTTCAGAATAGCAGATACTTCCATAAATGGGAATAGTTTCTATTTAATAGGGAAAATCTAATGTAGGGAAGGCAATTGCTTCAAAGCCTGGGCTTGTTTTTATACTTTATATGACTTTCTGTTCTTTCAGCTTTGCTATTTTACAATACAAAGAACTTTTCCCTACTTGTGTGATTTCTACCATTCATTACGGAAAAGTCTATTGGGAATTGATAAATACTACTACATCAACTACACAAACCTTCCCAATAGAGTGAACCCTATTAGGAAAATATCATAAAATACAGAAGGGTACCTATTGGAATAATTAACATTTTTATGACACTGGATGCTGCCATTACATTACTCACGTTTAAAAACAGTTCCATGTTAAGAATAAAGAGGAAATTTATTACCTTCGGTTTGATCAAATCGCGGACATAAGAAGAGCAAACCTTTGACTCATAAAGAATTACTGGAATACTTAGAGACAGGATTGAGGAAATAAAATATTCAGATACCGATCATCATGATCATTCACTAGTATTACTGGGTGGTCGAATGGCCTTTCAAGAAATCAAAAAATATATAGAAGAGAAAAAGGGATGATAAGGGGGAGATCCAACTGTGGTGGTACATATCCTTCTCGGATGGATGACAGGATTCTTTTCCTCGTTGTGCGGCGTCCCCTAAAACAGAAGGTTTTAATACCTTAGACATAGGAAAGTGTATATCTGATAAAAAAGAAAACTTGATCAATGACTGCAACTCTCTTCATTTAGGTGAATACCTTATAGTGGAAAGGGGAGGGTTAAAAAAAACATCTAATTGGTTATTCGTACCAATTTGAAAATACGGGGCCTTTATATGAGGAATGCAAAAAACACATGAACTATCATGTGATATTAACCATGGAACCAGCACTCAGTGAAATAGGTAGCTGCGAAGGGGAAGTGATTGGAGGTTTTAGAGCTTCGATTCAAAAACAAAACTGGGGGTTGTTTTATAGAGGGATGGCCTTTTTATCCTAATAATCGGGTAGAAGGAATTTACTACAAGGGACATAGTTTAGGAACGAAAAATGATAGGTATACGTTTCCTCTTTCACGCACTGCATCTATAATATGTTAGATTGAAATAATCCTAAGAGGAAGCTACCTCTCATCTACCAAGTAGAGAAAGCATCGTTGAGTGATTATTTTTCAATACAGAAAAGCCCATCATTGATGGGCTCAGTTTGATGAAAAATTCCTTTTAGCTCAACTATTTTTTTAAAATATGTTTTTGAATAATCTATGAATTTTTTTATAAAAATTATAATAAAAATCACTTAGAAAATGAGAGATTAGGAATCTTACTAAATAAAAAAATATACTAATGATGATTATTGACAAGAGAATAAACAGTCCTTGTTGTATCGCTTGCAAAATAATTCCCCTTTCATAAAAAGCCAGCAAGGTTTTTTCGGATATCCGAAGAGTCACTCCGACGAATGACAGCTACCTCCGTATCTGGCATCGGTTCACCGTGTAAAAGGAGTTGTATAGAAACTTCTTCTTCTGGTGTAACTGACGTAGGGTTAAATAAAGGGATTAATTCTGCACGTTCAGGAGTTACTTGCTTATCAAAACCTTTCATCTTCTTAGATTTTTTTACAGTAGGTGTCTTGCTAGCCCCGACAAATGATTTGGCACTGCGAAAGGTACCTTCTTCCTCATCCCCATATGTAAAAATCCCCTCGGTGGCAACAATGTATGCCCCTTGATCTTCTGTCTGAAAGGAACCAGCGTAATAATTATTGACCCCGATTCGTTCTTCATCTACTTCGGTCGTTTCTCCAATGTAAAAAAAACGGTCAGTTATGTCGATTTCCTCACCCACGCATCACTCATATCCCTATTTCAACCTGACTACTGGCAGGTCTCGATAAAAACTTACAACTAAAGGTATATAAATGAAAAAATATAAAATAAGAAAATTTAGAAAAAAAAGAATTTAATAAAAAAGAACATTTGTGAAATGGAGTGGAAAATGAGAGATATAACGAGAATATAGACGATTATTTAATATGATCTACGCTTACATAACGTTTTTATATGTCGATAAATGTATGCTATTCTATTTTTGTTCACAACGGCCGACTTTTGTAAGAGACAAAAGTCACAAAAAATTAAATAGAATGGAGAAGAGGTGTTGGGTTGAATTTTCAATCAATTAAGCAAGAGTGGTTTGGCAACATAAGAGGAGATGTCCTTGCCGGAATTGTTGTTGCACTTGCTCTTATCCCTGAAGCCATTGCCTTTTCCATTATTGCTGGAGTAGATCCGATGGTTGGTCTTTATGCTTCTTTTTGTATCGCCGTGGTTATTGCCTTTATTGGTGGAAGGCCAGGGATGATTTCAGGAGCTACTGGTGCAATGGCTTTACTGATGATTACACTCGTTGCAGATCACGGACTTGAATATCTGTTGGCTGCTACGATATTAACAGGGATTTTACAGATATTGTTTGGTGTTTTTAAATTGTCTAAGGTTATGAAGTTTGTCCCTCGATCAGTTATGGTTGGTTTTGTTAATGCCTTAGCTATTCTCATTTTCACTTCTCAACTGCAACATTTCGTTGGAGAAACCTGGATTATGTATGCTTTAGTGGCTTTGACTCTAGCAATTATTTACTTGCTGCCAAAGGTCACGACTGCTGTTCCTTCCACTCTAGTTGCTATTGTTGTTGTCACGGCAATTGCTATATTTGCAAATTTTGGAGTGCGAACCGTTGGAGATTTAGGTTCTCTTACACAATCTCTTCCTGTCTTTATGCTTCCCTCTGTTCCGTTGACGTTTGAAACGTTAGCTATTATTTTCCCGTATGCTTTGGCTTTGACTATTGTCGGGCAATTAGAGTCACTGTTAACGGCTTCTATTGTAGATGATATGACAGATACAGAAAGTGATAAAAACAAAGAGTGTCGTGGACAAGGGATTGCTAATATTGTAACGGGTTGTTTTGGTGGTATGGCAGGTTGTGCCATGATTGGCCAATCAGTCATCAATGTAAAATCAGGAGGAAATGGGCGGCTTTCTTCTTTAGTAGCTGGTGTTGCCTTGATGGTCCTCATTATAGCTCTTGGCGGGATTGTTGTACAAATCCCCATGGCTGCATTAGCAGGAGTAATGATTATGGTATCTATTGGAACGTTTGACTGGAGTTCTTTAATTAACATTCATAAAGTTCCAAAAACAGATTCTACAGTAATGGTAGTGACCGTAGCTACTGTTGTGGTAACCCATGATTTATCTAAAGGAGTGTTAGCAGGCGTCATTTTAAGTGCTATTTTCTTTGCTTCTAAGATTTCTAAAATTCATGTGGAAGAAAAACTAGTTGCAGATCAAAAGAAGAAAATTTACTCTTTAAAGGGGCAATTGTTTTTTGCTTCCGTTTCTGATTTGCCAAAGAAATTCAGATTTAAAGATGAAGTGAATGAAGTACAGATTGATCTAAGTGAAGCTCATTTATGGGATGATTCAGCAATTAATGCTTTGGATAAGATTGAGAGTAAATTTGAACAACAAGATATCAAAGTGACGTATGCTGGATTAAATGCAGAAAGTAAGCAGTTGTTGAACAAAATAGGAGGTTTAACTAAAGCCTCAGGGCATTAGAACAAGCAGAATCCTTAAAAGAACGATCACTAAGAACTGGTGGTCGTTCTTTACTTTGAAAAGGAAGGTATCTAATGATAAAAATAATGAAATAGGCAGGAGGATAATATATGTACCTACGTGTACTTATTGCATCGGATGGCTCGGACCACGCATACCGTGCTGCACAACATGCTGTTAAAATTTTAGGTGATGATGGCAACATTGATATTGTCTATGTCATTGATGAGACAAAATCCAAAACAGATGTATTGCATACGGGAGATAAAAACCTTGTATCAAAAAAACGACGTGATAAGCTAAAAGACATAGAGGAACTATTGAAGGAAAATCAAGTATCATATGAGGTGCAGATTTTACATGGTGAACCAGGACCTACCATTGTGAAACATGCTAATGATCATAAATACGATTGTGTCGTGCTAGGTAGTCGTGGCTTAAACAACCTTCAGAGTATGGTTCTAGGAAGTGTCAGTCATAAAGTGGCTAAGCGTGTAAATTGTCCGGTTATGATTGTAAAGTAAGAGACTGCAGGAATTTTTCCTGCAGTCTTTTCTCTATCCGTTTATTATTTCATATAAGAATTTTCGTAGAAGTTGAGTGTGGGGTATTTATTTTTCGTCATATTCATTTGGAATTCATTGTCAAATAAAGCGACAGTTCTACCGTCTCGGTCTATGACTAGGTTTTTTTGCCTTTTTTTGAAAGTATCTAGTGCCTCTTTTATCTACCCACCGAGCAACAGTAAAAGAAAGGAGGCGAATGTCTGCCTTGTATTCATGTAAGAGTCGGTGCTCAAGCACTTCAAATTGTAGTTTCCCAACAACGGGGTAGTTTTACCAGCATCAGGATGGGAAATGATATTTTCTCGACGTTATTTCTTTATTGAGCTTGCTCATTACGATATCCTTTCTCTTAACCAATCTACTACGTGAATAAATATTCTTCTTGCTTTACTTCATTCTAATTTTGTACAAACAGTCGTTTTTTATGGTTATTCAGTATATGGTAGTGCTTTTTTGCAAACAGTTATTCCTAATGGGTAGCGTACCTTGGGTCGTTTTACATTTTCGATGGATACTCCTTGTTGGTAGAAAATCTCGATGTTCTCAAATAGTTCATTTTTTCCGGTAAACAGTGTAAGGAATTCATGTTCTGTTAACTGATGGTAATGAAAAGGAGATCCACAGGGTTTTCCTCTCCCCTGACCAAAAGGGGTCGATAAAACAAGGGTTCCCCCAGGTTTAAGCAATTTACAAATTTTTGTTAAAAATTCCTTATCATTTGGAACATGCTCAATGGTTTCAAAAGAAATAATCGTATCAAACATGCCTATCTTTTGCTTGAGTGAAGCATCAAGAGCATTCCCCGTTTGAAAAGTCAGTAATGGATGGTAATACTTTTTTTTGCATAATTAATCGTCTTAGGATCAATGTCTATTCCTATGATCTCTGTTATTTCTTTCTTTTTGGCTTTTGCTGTCATCTGGGCGCCATATCCAGTTCCGCACGCAATGTCCAGTACGCGCCCAGATGCATAGGGGATAGCAAAGTAATAACGGGCAAGATGTTCAAGTAACATTCCATTACTAGGGTGCATTACTTTAGGGATGATTCTTTCCCCTGTATCTTTTAACACATGTGATCACCGCTAACTAATATAGTAAACAATCATAATCACAAACGAAAACGTTCACTTCTTTCAAATAATCCTATTCTAATCAGTTTGTTTGCGTTTACATTTCACAGGCTAAAATCGTTGTGGTATATTACCTGTGTACCCCTTATATCCCCTATATCCTCAATTATATCTTCTACATTAAATCCATTTGGAGTGGAAAAATTTGACTGATGAAAATTTCTTGAATCATGAAGAACAAAATCGGCTACAAGAATTAGAAAATCAATTAAAAGAAAGCAGTTCTTATCAGGAAAGAAAACAGATCATAACGAAAATAGCTTTATTACGCGAAAAATCAAAAATAAAAAGAAATAAAAAATAGAAGGGAGTTCTTTATGGCAGATAGGGAACATCAAGAGCTGCAGAAAGAGCGAGCTCATTTTGAAGAAACAAAAACATATATCCGTGAAGTATTAGAGAAATCGTTAAAAGACCAACAAGGATATCAACGTAATATTAAACACGCATTAGTGGAACTAGACCATTTAGACAGCAGTTTAAGTTATGTGAACACCTTATCAAACGCACAATTACTAGATATGACCACAAAAGAATTCCGGAACTTACTGAATATACAAGATAATCCTTATTTCAGCAGAATTGATTTTACTCCAAAAGATACTGAACAAACAGAACAGTTGTATATAGGAAAAACATCTTTAAGCAGAAAAGATACGCATGAGCCTGTGATTGTGGATTGGCGTTCCCCTATTGCTAATCTATATTATGAGGGAAGTTTGGGAGAAGCTTCGTATGAAGCAGAAGGCCAGACTCATGAAGGGGAACTGTCTTTAAAAAGACAGTATGTGGTGGAAGACGGAGAACTCGAGGAAATTAGAGATATTGATATTACAGCACGGGACCAGATGCTGCAGGCTGCTTTAACGACAAATGCAGAAAAACGATTAAAGGATATTGTTTCGACCATACAGTCCGAACAAAATCGTATCATTCGAGCAGAGATGAACAAGCCGTTAATTGTTCAAGGGGTTGCTGGAAGTGGAAAAACCACCATTGCCATGCATCGTATCGCTTATTTCATCTATACGTATGCAGAAACGTTTAATCCTTCCTAAATGATGATCTTAGCACCAAGTAAGTTGTTTCTTGATTACATTTCGGACGTTCTTCCGGAACTTGGAGTGGAAGATGTAACTCAGACAACATTCCAAGATTTTTTTCAAGAAGCCATGGGAAAAAAGTTCACTTTTACAAAATCGGATGAAAAGCTGCTGAAGCTTGTGGAAGGAGATCCTAAAGAAAACCTGGACACTTTATCCTGGGTTGCTCAATTTAAGGGTTCTATGCTGTGTAAAGAATTGATAGATCGATATGCTGCTGACATCACAGCCAATCTTATTGTCGAGGAAGATTTAAAACTGGATCGGTTTGTGTTATTTGAAGGGAAAAAGGTGAAAGCTCTTTTTGAAGAGCAATATGCATACATGCCGCCTTTTCAACGTATAGAAAAAATGAAGAAAGTGATTTCAAATCATGTCAAAACGAAGAAAAAAGACATTCTTCAAAAAGTAGAAGACATCTATGATAGCCGGATTGAAAAGATTAGGTACAGTGTAAAAGATCCAGAAAAGCGAAGAGAAAAAATCGTAAATATAATGGATCAAAAAGAAGAATATATACAGACTTTAAAAAAGGAATCCAAAAATATAGTGAATCCTTACGTGAAGAAGTTTACCAAAAAAGATATTCACACCTATTATAAAGACTTAATGACAAACGAAAATCTTTTATTAAAATATGGTGACGGAAGTATATCAAAAAAAGAAGCAAAGTTATTGGCTTCGTACAACAAGTCTGTGTTAAAAGGTAAAAAGATTGAAGAGGAAGATGCTGCTGCGCTGCTGTACACAAAGTATTTACTCGCAGGAGTAAAAGAAACACAAAAAATTAAAAATATAGTTATTGATGAAGCTCAAGACTATAGCCTATTTGAATTTTACACTTTAAAAAAAGTCACTAATACTGAGTTATTTACCATTTTAGGCGACTTGTCTCAAGGCATTCATAGCTATAGAAGTATTATGAATTGGGATGAAGTGATTGAAAATGTTTTTAACAAAGCAACCTATACCACGTTAGAACAAAGCTATCGTACGACGCAGGAAATTATGGAACAGGCAAACATGGTAATTCAATACAGTAAGGCGGAAGGATTGCCCTTTGCCAAACCAGTAGTCCGACATGGAGATGAACCAAACTTTCATTTGTTTGATACCTCAAAAGACGCAGCATTACGGATTCAAGAAAGTGTTTTTGAATACAAACAAATAGGTCACCAATCCATTGCGATAATAGGAAAAACCCAAAAAGAGTGTTCTATGATCCATAATGCTTTAAAAAAATATACGGGTATTTCTTCCAAAGAATTAGAAGAGAACGAACATTTAGAAGAAGGGAGTGTTCATGTTGTACCTTCATATCTATCTAAAGGACTTGAATTTGATGCAGTGATACTTGTCACAGATAAAGAAAATTACAACTTGGATAATGAATTAGATATCAAATTGCTTTACGTTGCAATGACAAGAGCTCTCCATGACTTGGATATCTTTTTACAACGAACACATCATTCCGGGATCCTAAAGCAACTGTTAAACCAAAGTGGAATAAAGCAATAGTATGGTATTAGAGGAAGTGGCAACGATCCCTCCTGATAAGTGCTGGTACTTAGTAACAAAAGTAATTCACTTTGTCCTTAATAAAAAGAATAAAAACTCCAGAAACTAAAGCAATATATATTCTTTTTATTAAAGGATGGTCGATATGAATACATTAAAAGCAGACTGGCTAGCGAATGCAAAAGGCGATATTCTCGCCGGTATTGTTGTCGCGCTTGCGTTAATTCCTGAAGCCATTGCTTTTTCGATAATTGCAGGGGTAGATCCGATGGTCGGCTTATATGCTTCTTTCCTCATACCTGTAATTCTCTCTCTTGTCGGAGGAAGGTCGGGTATGATTTCGGGTGCAACAGGTGCAATGGCTTTAATAATGATTGATCTAGTCGCACAACATGGGCTTGAATATTTGTTAGCTGCAACCATCCTGACTGGTATTTTACAGATTATATTTGGGATTTTAAAACTTGCTCGCTATATGAAATTTATTCCACGTTCTGTCATGGTAGGATTTGTAAATGGATTAGCGATTCTAATTTTCACATCACAAATCCCCCATTTGACTGGACAAGGCTGGATCGTTTTGGCTCTTGCTGTTGTTACACTTGCAATTATTTACCTGTTTCCTTATGTTTCCAAGGCTATCCCATCCACGCTTGTAGCAATTGTCGTTGTGACCGGCCTTGTCATGTTTTCTGGTATCAACGTTTTTACCGTTGGTGATATGGGTACACTAACGCAAACATTACCAGTATTCCTGTTACCGCAAGTTCCTTTTTCATATGAGACGATGGCCATTATTTTTCCTTATGCTCTTGCCCTAACGGTCGTTGGTCTTCTGGAGTCCCTGCTTACAGCAGCTATTGTCGATGATATGACCGAAACCGATAGCAATAAGAATAAAGAAAGTAGAGGACAGGGGATAGCAAATATCATAACAGGCTTCTTTGGAGGGATGGCAGGTTGCGCGATGATTGGACAATCGGTCATAAATGTAAAATCAGGAGGGAAAGGAAGGTTATCTTCCCTTGTAGCTGGTGTTGTTCTTATCCTTTTAATTATTCTTTTGGGTAACATTGTCGTGCAAATCCCAATGGTAGCTTTAGCTGGTGTTATGATAATGGTTTTATTAGCACCTTTGATTGGAATTCTATACGAACCTTATTTATTGTTCCAGGAACCGACGCTATTGTTATGGTCGTAACCGTTGCTGTGGTTGTTATCACTCATGATCTTTCAAAAGGTGTGTTTGCAGGAATTTTGTTAAGTGCCATCTTCTTTGTCTCAAAAATTTCGAAAGTAGGGATAGACAGTAAGCTCGATGAGAAAAAAGAAAAAGAACATATTTCGTCAAAGGCCAGTTGTTTTTTGCTTCTGTTACTGATTCCATTGCCGGTTTTAATTTTAAGGAAGATATAAAAGAAGTTGAAATTAATTTAACATATGCCCATATATGGGATGACTCTGCCGTAGAAGCTATGGAAAAAATTATTGCAAAATTTAAAGAAAACGGGACAAACGTTGAGATTACAGGTCTTAATGAAGCAAGTTCACTTTTAGTAGAAAAGTTAAGGCATAAATTAAACAGCCATTAAGGGGGAAAAACGACATGTTTAAAAAGATTTTATTAGCTACGGACGGTTCAGATCACGCTCTCAGGGCTGCAGAGAAGGCGATTGAAGTTGCAAAATGTAACTCTGAGTCTGTCATTCATGTTGTTTATGCGGTAGAGAGCTCAAAATCAGAAGTGCTGCAAAATTGGAACACCACGGGCGCTCACGAAAAACGGAAAGAAAAAATTAGACCCACCGAAGAAAAAATAAAAGCCGAGGGAGTAAACTATAAGATTGAATTTTTGCACGGGGAACCTGGACCAGCGGTCGTCAAACATACGAATGAAAACCAGTTTGATGTTGTAGTACTGGGCAGTCGAGGTCTTAATCGTTTTCAAGAATTAGTTCTAGGCAGTGTCAGTCATAAAGTAGCTAAAAGAGCCGAATGCGCTGTGTTGATTATTAAATAATTAAAGCCTGCCATTATGTAAGTAAAAACGCGAGAATGGAGGGTTTCCTCGGAGTAAGACAAGAAAGTAATTTTAAAGAATACTAGAAGTAAATAATATATTGCAATCATAGTTCAGAAAATTAAAAAATATTAGGTGGGATAAACTTTCTAGCAACGGTTACAGCGAGGAGGAATGTGATGAACGATTCTATCGCAGTTATTACTGATATCCATGGGAATATATACGCTTTACAAGCGGTTCTGGATGATATCGATAAGCAAAAGAGTGTCTCCCACATCTATTGCTTAGGAGACATGATTGGTATCGGACCTTTCACCAATGAAGTGCTAGATTGTTTAATTTCAAGACCAGATGTAACTGTTCTAAGTGGAAATCATGAAGAATCGGTTATTGCTTTAATTAAAGGGGAACCTTATCCAAAAAGAAATGAAAAAGTGAAACCGCATCATCAATGGATTGCCGATAGGTTAGATCCTTCCTTTGTAACGTGGTTATCGGAGTTACCAAGAAAAGTTACAACGGTTTGGGGGGAGAAACATCTTCTTTTTCAACATTATCATATGCGTCCTGAGAAAGAGTCTTTACCTATTGTATTAAATCCCTACGAGCCCGTTGATTATCATCCTACGTTAACAAAAATTGAATCTTATTATCAAGACAAAGCAAATAGAAAAGATTTGGTTTGTTTCGGTCATCATCATCCTGTTCATCTTTTTGAATCAACTGATTGTATTTATCTTAATCCAGGCTCATTAGGATGCTATCATAAGGCGTTTGCACGATATGGGATTGTTCATAATCATGAAAATAATCTTTATGCTACGTTAAAAGAGGTTCCTTATGATAAAAGTAAGCTATTAAGCGTTTATGAAAAATGGAAAGTACCTGCACGAGATTTTATTTTAAAGACATTTCATAGTGATATACGATTTTAATAAAACAATCATGTAAAATACTGTAACTGATTAGAGATAAACGGGAGTTCCGTAGGCGCACTTTCTAGCAATGATTAGGGGAATATAAACAATGTTTATTTACATACTAAAAGGGAAAGGAGAGTGAAAAACTTTGGCACAAACATTAAAGGACATTATGACACAAAACGTAGCGACAATTTCCCCACAGCAAACTGTTCAAGAAGCCGCAGCTTTAATGTCCCAATACAACGTCGGATCAATTCCCGTTGTGGAGAATGGTCAATTAAGAGGGATGATTACTGACCGTGATATTACACTTCGTTCTACAGCACAAGGTGTTGCTCCATCTACACCCGTTTCACAATGTATGACGCAAAATCTTGTTTTTGGTAATGACAACATGGACGTGCATGAAGCTGCAAATTTAATGGCGCAAAACCAAATTCGTCGTTTACCTGTCGTTAATAACAATCAAGTTGTAGGGATGGTAGCCATTGGTGACCTTGCTACACAAAATATTTATCAAAATGAAGCTGGTCAAGCATTGTCAAGTATTTCTACACCATCTCAACCAGGTCAACATCTTCCTTAAATTATAAGAAATATAAGAAAATTAGGGATGTTCCATAAGTAGGATAACTGACTTATGGTCATCCCTTTTTATGAAAGTTGTTGAACGTTGTCATAAGATAAGGGTATAGACCTTACAAGCTTTAAACCATCATCACTTTCATTTTATCGGACGGCTTTCCTGGAACAAGGATAAGCGCTTATTTTCCTTTTTAGGGCCAGATTGTAGAGTAACGCAACTAACTTGTAATTCAAAAATGATACGATAACCCAAATTGACAGTGAAGATGGCCATCGCGCCTTGTATATGCATGCCTTCAAGACCCGAAGATGAGGCGATCTAATATCCGTGTCTATGTTTTAATTCACTATTCTTTGCCTCGATTTTATATCGCTTTTTGGGGTACCGCCACATTGCTATCAAGTTAAGACAACAAAATATATGAACTTGAGTTCATGAACAAATTTTTTTCTATTTCAGTTGTGTAAGTTAAAAAATGGCATGACAAATAAGCTTTCACGAAGGCATTTTTAAAAATTTTATGCAACTTGATAATCTCGTGACATGGTATACTGATAGACAACACCCAAAATATCAAAGACTGTTTTTTTCTCATATCGGTGGGATTTTCGCCCGTTTTTCTGTAGAAGGGTAAACAGGCGAAGCAGTATGGGTTTATCCATATTAAACCAACCGTTCTTCACGTGGGTATTCTAGTCAGTGGATGGCAACGCGCTGGCTTTTTTATTCTGTTCGCTCTAAAGATAACAAAAAATATTTTAAAATTTCCAATTACATAAAAAGTTATTCAAACGTTTGATTAATTTGTCTTAGCTGAATATGAAAAAGTAATATATTTTAACATACAGTGATTAAGCGTGATGTTATGAGCCAGTTTATATTTTTTACTAATAATTGTTTTAGCATAAACCTTTTTAAAATTCTTTAGACCTTGTGATCCCCTTATAAAATCATATTAAGAAAATAATTAATAAAAAAGGAAAAGTATGCTAGAATGATAGACAAACAATAGCAAAAATGCAAGATGGGCGGTTGAGCCTCCTCATTGTCATTCAGGCAATGGAGAAAGGGGGTGAAGCCGAAGTGATTACAACAGATGTAGCAAACGTGATACTAGGTTTTGGAACACTGCTTCTGACGTTGATTATGGTTGTGATCATGATTATAAACCTAAAAAAGTAACCCCATCCTTGCGTTTTTGGCGAAGGCAGGATGGGATTACTCCATCTTAAGCCAACCGTTCTTCATGCGGTTGCTATTGTTTTGGCCAGTGCGTGACAGCGCGCTGGCATTTTTATATTGGCTTATTCTTATTCATATCATACTACAATAAGAAGTATTCGTAAATATTTAAGCAATGATTGTTAAATTGTTTTTTCTTATTTTTTAGGTTCCCCTTTAAGAAAAAACATTAAAATATTTGTTTTTTCCAGTACAAACCCGCATTCATTCCTTTATTTATAGTTTCTGCAACATATCCCTCTGTCGTAGTCTTTGATTGATGACCGACCGTTTTCTGTACTTGTTCTATGGGAAGACCTAACGTTAAAACAGAATAGTTCACAAAAAAGTGACGGAAGAAATGGGGGGTTATAGGCCCCTTATTTCTCACCCATAAAAACCCTGTATCCTGAATAATCCTCGTGACATACTGACTTAAATATTTATAACCATACGCTTTTCCTTTATTTGTTGTGAATAAAGGACTATTTGATTTTACGTCTATCTCTGTACTTAACCCTCTTCTTTTGCGAAACCTTTGAATGCTCTCCAAAGTAGATTGAAGTATAACAGCATGTCTCTCCACATTATTCTTCCCAATCACCTTTAAAAAATAAGTCCCGCCTTCTATAGAAGGATCATAATACAGATCTCTCCAGCTAGCCTTTGCTAATTCCTGTACGCGAAGACCTGTAGTCGCTAACAATAATAAAAGTGCATAGTTAATGGGATGGTCTTTGTAATAATCTAACAATGATTTAACCTCTTCATATGTCAATTCCCGTTTGGGTTTATCTTTTCTTCGTACGGTACTTTTCTTGAAAGCTACCTGTAATGGAAACTCCACTACTTCTTCCTCATACAGGAATTGCAGAAAACTTTTCACCACTGTAATTTTACGAGCTCTAGTCGCTATCGCATATCCCTGTTTTCGATGTTGGAATGCTCCATTTTTTAACCACTCTTGATAACTCCTGATGTGTTTCTTCCTTATATAAGGGAACAGAGAGGAAGATACCTCATCTTGCTGCAGCTGAACATGAATAAACGTATAAAACTGGAGTAAATCTCGAAAGTATTCTTTTTTGGTTTGTTTTTTTCGGTTTTTTTCCTCATCATCATGGGTTTCTTGGTGAACAAAAAAATAGATGATTTCCAAATCCGTTAACGATGATAGTCCTGGAAGAAACTCGTCTTCCTTTTCTTCCATCTTAGTGTACACCATGGCTAGGTAGGAAGAATCTAGCATCTCTGCAAGTATTTTATTTTTATTAGAAAATATAATGTTTCTATCATGGATATATAATGGTTCATGATCTAGAGGGATTCGAGAATAATTCATAATATTAAATGCCCCCACTTTTATATTAAGTAATATAATATTTCATTTTCATTCATGTATATTATACGTACTATTTTATCGTATGTTTGCTAGATTTACTATTGCTAATATACAAGAATAAGGTTATATTTTTCATGTACATTTTATTAGATCTAATTATTAAATATTTTGTATAAAAAATACAACTATTTTACATGTCGTTGTGTTTATTAACTATAATAATAGTGTTGTTATTATTCATCTATTTTTAAATTATCTGTTACTGGCCACATATCATCATGGTAAAATATAATTAAACAAGGACTAAAGTAAATAGTTAAATGCGCTTTTAGTCAGTTTGGGAGTGACACATTTATAGGTAAGGGGAGAGATATGGAATGGAGAAATCATATTATGTTTCAAAGGATTTAGCAGAGTTGTTAGATGTCACCGAAGCGACCATATACAAATACATTCGAGATGGCAAAGTCGTTCCTTATAATAAAAGCACATGGACCATTGATGGAGAATACCGTTTTTCTGAAGAGGAAACGTTAAAATTAATAGATGCTCAAGAAGAAAAACCTGGCCTATCTACGAAAGATGTAGCGGATCGGCTGGGAATTACTGCTTATACAGTAAGCCGGCATATTAAAAATGGTGTGTTGCCTGCCAAGAGGAAAAAGTATAAAGGGTTAGAGCGATACTTTGTATCAGAAGAGGATTTTAAGACTTATGCATTGAAGGTACAAAGCAAAAAACAAGAAAAGTTATATGATGAAGAACTGGGATTTTATCTTTTCCAACCCTTATATAATCAACATGGAGATCTAGCAGCAAGAGTTGTTAATCTAGAGGAACCCTTGATTCAAAGCATTAATGGAGAATACTTTTCTATAGAGGAAGCGAAAGAGCTGTCATATGAAGGAGAGAGAAAGAAACTTTTTGAGGGTAAGAAAGTGAGAAAGCCGGGGTTTGTGATCTTTTCCTTCCCAACAACTGATAATATTCATTCTTCTTTTTATATTTTTATGGACTATATTATGAATCAAGTTGGTTTACATAATGTAGTAGTTAAACAAAATTCCTCTACGATTACCTTTTCAGTACGAAGTTATGATTTGACAATCTCAAAGGAGACAGAACAACTCCATATAGAAATAGAAGAAATGATAAACAATTACATGATACAAGGTTCTTTTATTCAACGTGAAAAGTCTATTTATTTAAACAGTGAAACAGATACCATCCAAGCCTATATAAAGACAGCAACAAAAGAAAAACTAAAAAAAGAAGCTATAAAAGTAGGAGTTAGTATGAATGAGTATGTCGGAAATGTTTTAGATCGTCTTTATCAAAATGGAAATTGATGGAAAAAGGTGAAACGAACAACAAGACGCGCTTTTGGTGTGTATATGGTGCTGTCTATCTTGCGCCTCTTTTTACTAGGTCTTAATGACATGTAGTATTTCTGTTGGGAGAGAGTTTCTTGACAATTTTGATCGTTTCAGAATAGGGGGCTGCCCATTTTGAGACAGTCCCATTTAAATTAATGTTCCATTATTGGGTTCTCGCCAACATTTTGAAAAAATCCATTTAATAGGGTAAGTTTAGTTGAAATAAAAAAACCCCATTTAACAAGGCTTCTTTTCGAATATATTTAAGTAGTGATAAGAAATTAGTCTACTGGAGTGAGAATCAAGAGGAGGTGAAATCATGCTTAAAATAGCGACCATTTTAATTGCATTTATTTTAGTTTGTCTGCCTATGTTTGATAGATCTGCAATGGCTGAGACTCACATGGTTCAATCGGGGGATACCCTTTCGAAAATTTCCGACAAGTATGGAACATCAGTAGATAAGATTGTTAACCAGAACAAATTGGTATCTACTATACTTGAACCAGGTCAACACTTAGAAATTCCTAACTCGTACATAGTTAGTGAAGGGGATACACTTTATAAAATTTCTATTAAACTCGGAGTCTCTATACCTGAGTTATTAGAATCTACCCCAACAATTAAAAATCCTGATTGGATTTATCCTGGACAAATAATCAATGTTCCTATAAAAAATGAAATGATATTTATGGGGAATCCCAATAAGAAAAGAGTTGCCCTTACTTTTGACGACGGTCCAGAAGATACTTATACCCCTCAAATTTTAGAAATCTTAAAGCGAAAAGGTGTGAAGGCTACCTTTTTTGTGGTAGGAGAGAGGGTCAAGGAATATCCAGAACGACTAAGACAAATTTACAGAGAGGGACATGCTATAGGCAACCATACTTGGGATACACCCGCATTTGCCTGAGCTTACGGACCAACAATTTAACGAAAACATACAGTCGACTACCGCAGAAATTGAGAAAATTATAGGGGTCAAACCAGATTTATTCCGACCGCCATTTGGAGAAATTGAAGATCGACAGGTAGAAATGCTTAATAAACAAGGCTACCGTTCGATATGTGGACGGCCGATACAAAGGACTGGAGCGGAGTGTCTGCTGAAGAAATTGTATCAAGAGTGAAGCAAGATGCTAGCCCTGAATTTATAATGCTTCAACATAACTACCATTCATCCGAACAATTTGAAACTGTTAAGGCATTGCTCAAATCATTGACGAACTACAAGCACAGGGCTATGAGTTTGTTACCGTTCCAACACTCTTGGGTAATAGGTATGAATAAAAACTATCCCAATAGGGTAACCCTTATTGGGATAGTTTGTTTTGTAAGATAACTATAATTGGAAGTATTCCATATGAAGTATGTAAAATATAAATTAAAATCTAAGTACTTTAGAGAGAACAGTACTTTTTGATCCTAAGGTGTGTTTATTGATAATAACTTCTTAATAACGCCAGCAATGTTATTCAATTAAAGGACGCTTTTCTAAGAGGAAGAATTGCATCTTTCTTTGTGAATTGGGGGCATTTAACGGAGTAACTGTCAAATTCTTTACATTGACATATCGGAAAAAGTCGATTAGCATAAAAGTATGAAGCATATCGATATTTTTAAAGCCCTATCAAATGAAACACGCTTAGAGATATTGAGATGGTTGAAAGAACCAAAAAAACACTTTGACAATCCTCCAAGCAAGAATCCAAAAAATATTGATGAGAAAGGCGGTGTATGCGTAGGTGTTATTCAAAAGAAAGCACAATTGTCACAATCAACGACATCTCAATATTTATCTATGATGCAGAAGGCTGGTCTGTTGAAATCTGAACGACACGGAAAATGGACCTATTACCGAAGAAATGAAAAAACGATTCAAGATGTATCCGCATTCTTGAAAGAAAAACTTTGATCGGTTTTTCTTGTCCATATATATCGATATTTCCCGATATATAAATTTGTTGTTTTAGGTCAGGCTATATACTAACGGTTCAGCCCAGAAAAAAACTAAAGGAAAGAAGGGAAATCATAATGAAGATACTGACAGTTGTTACTCATCCAAGAGAGAACTCTTTGACTTTTAAAGTTGCAGACCATTTCGTCCAAGGCCTAAAGGATGCAGGTCACGAAACGGAGATATTAGATCTATATCGCAGCGGTTTCAATCCCGTACTTTGGGAAGAGGATGAGCCCGAATGGTCTGCAGATCATCAAGAATATTCTCCTGAGGTTGAAATGGAAATGGAAAGAATGAAAAGACACGATTCGTTGGCTTTTGTTTTTCCGCTTTGGTGGTGGAGCATGCCGGCTATGTTAAAAGGATATATAGACCGCGTTTGGAACTGGGGGTTTGCTTACGGGCCAGGAAAGCTTGATCATGAAAAAGTGTTATGGCTCAGCCTGGCCGGTGCTCCAATTGAGCGTTTTGAGAAGAGGCAGTACGATAATATGATGACACGATATTTCAATGTTGGTTTGGCGGATTATTGCGGAATCCAAAATTCGCAATTCGAACTTTTTTATGAAACCATAAATGTACAGCCCGGATATATGGAAGAGTGGTTGACTCGAGCTTATAATTTAGGACTGCACTATGCCAAATATTAAGTTGTGAGGTTTTCTTAATGCGTATTAGTGAACTTTCCGTTAAAACCGAGGTTAAAAATGTTGTTATTCAAGAATCGGGGCGCAATTCTGTAGCAAGAAATGCGACTTTTTTATGAATTGCGCCATATTCTTGAAGATCAATTTTTCGAAAGAAATTTGGATTAACACTGCTTCTGACATGATAATGGTTGTGGTCCTGATCATTAACCTAAAAAAGTAACCCCATCCTTGCGTTTTTGGCGAAGGCAGGATGGGGATTACTCTATCTTAAGCCAACCGTTCTTGTTGTATTCAATTATGGTTTGTTTTTTCTTTTGGGGTTGTTATATATTGTGTAGCTTCATTTGAATTTAATTGTTATTTTGAAGTAGTTTTATTTTTCCACATGTTTTTTAAAATAATTGCCCCAATGCGGTTGTGTTCCATCAACGTCTTTAAATCCATAAATATCTGAAAGCTCCCAAGTGCTTAATGTTCTTCCATTAAACCTACGTACGTCCGGATCCAAAGCCAGATGTTTAAGGGCTTCACCGATATAAAAGGGTGTTTCAGATGCAATAAAATGTTTTTCGACTTTGACCCCTTCCTTCCAGTTTTCTTCTGTTACTCCAAAAAGATCTAACATTGCTTCTGAGCGTAGGAATCCGGGAGTTAAAGCGATAGAAGTAATATTGTTATCTTTTAGGTCTTCTGCCATGGCTTTTGCCATATGAATGTTTGATATCTTCGCTAAACTATAGTAAAAGTTCCCTCTATATTCATAATCTATACCGTCAGTGACTTCAACGATTAATCCTGAGTTTTTCTTCTTCATTAAAGGTACTGCGTAATGAGAAGTTATGAAATGAGCTTGAACGGCTTGTTTTTGCATTTGTAATCCCTTTTGTAGATTATGATCCCCAACATCTTTCCCCCATTCTGTCAAAGGATCTCCCCCCCAAACATCATTCACAAGAATGTCTAATTGTCCGTTTTGTTCCTCATTCACTTTGTTTATGAACATTTTCACTTGTTCTTCGTCTGTATGATCCACTTTGACAGGAATTCCAATTCCGCCTGCTTCTTTGACTAATGCAGCTGTTTCTTCAATTGTTTCTTTCCGCTGCATAGGAGAAATTTCTTGTCTTGTTGTACGTCCGGTCACATATACAGTTGCTCCTGTTTCACCAAGTTTTATTGCCATAGCGCGACCTGCTCCTCTTGTGGCTCCAGCTACAATGGCTGTTTGATTTTCTAAATTCATCGTTCATCCATCCTTTCTTTTTATGTAAGCATATAATAAATTAGATATATGACATGTAATGTCATGATTGAAAAAATTAAGGAGAATAGCGATGAAAGCTGAAAGATTAATTAAGATCTTACTTCTTTTGCAACATGGTGAAATTGTATCTACTCGAGAAATAGCTAAAGAACTTGAGGTTTCCGAAAGGACCGTCCATAGAGATATGGAATCATTAAGTGCTGCTGGTATCCCAGTTTATGCTGAAAGAGGACAAGCAGGAGGATGGAGGCTTGTCGATAACTGGAAACAAAGGTTGAGCTGGTTGAAGGAAAAAGAAATGCTATCACTGTTCTTGCCTCATGCAGAAAAAATTATTAATGATTTGAATATGGGAACCTCCTCAAAGCATATCAGGGATAAGCTACTGTTATCCTTGCCAGAAGAATCCAAGCAAAGTGCAGTGAAACTTTGGGAAAGAGTACATGTTGATATGGGCACTTGGAGGAATACTAAAATTGAAATGAATCCTGCTATGGAAGTAATGAAAGAAGCAGTCATGAACAATAAAAAAGTAACCATCATTTACAAAAAAGCAAATGGAGAAATAAGAGAATCTATAGTCAAACCACTTGGACTAGTAGCCAAATCAAGCACTTGGTATGTGATATCAATGAATAATCAAGATGAATTTCGCAGCTATAAAATCACTCGAATCATTGAATGTTAATTAATGGATGAACAGTTTAATAGGCCTCGTGATTTTAAATTATCGGACCATTGGGAGGAATCTAAAAAGCAATTCATGCAAAGTCTACCTGAGTTTCGGGTGAATGTGAAAGTTTCTCCTTTTGCACATGAACGAATTAGGTTTACTGGACGTTTCGTACAAGCAGTAAATGACGGGAAGGTTACAGAGAATGGCTGGACAGAACTAGAATTGACTTTCAACACCGAAGATGAAGCTGTTAATTTCATAGTCGGTTTTGGAAACCAAGTAAAAATTCTTTCACCATTGAATTTAATAGACAAAGTAACAGGTAGAGCAAGGGAAACAATTGATCTATATAGATAAGTAGTAGAGGTGCTTGTGTTCGTCTGTCGAATTGGTGAAGGTATAACATCCCTAAGAAAAGGTTTATTTATCTTCAAATCGGGTTTTCTGTTAGAGGGGGCTTTTATTGAATATTTGTGCAGTGTGAATTTTCAACGATTTTCCATTAAAGGGCGCATACCTGAAAAAAGGATTGTGCTCTTTCTTTGTGTAAAGGGCCAGATTGTAGAGTAACGAAATCAACTTGTAATTCAAAAATGATACGATAACCCTACGAAGAAATATGAAGTTTTGCACTTCAAAAATCTAAAGGAGGTGGGAAATAACATGCAATTTTATGTTCCTTTGCAACCACCTAAATTACAAAAAGAATTGTTAGATTCCAATTATCAATATCGAGAATATTTGCCAAACAAGAGTCTGGAATCTTATGTTGCTTGCTATTGGACCGTTGATTTCCATTCATCGGAACAGAAAAAATTGCACCGTATCATACCGGATGGTTGCGCTGATATTATATTTGATCTGAGATCATCCTCTTTTTCAAAAGGAGCCTTTGTTGTTGGATTGATGACTGAATATGAAGCCATAAATCTTACTCAAAAATGCTCCTTATTTGGAATTCGCTTTTATTCAGATACTGTATACCGTTTTTTAAGGCATCCCGTGTCTCAGTTTATTGGAAATCCTGTATTTCTTGAAGATATATGGGGAGATGAAGCTGCATTTATGACAGAAGAAATCATATCAGCCAATGGAATTTCAAGAATAATTGAAAAGGTTGAACTAAAGTTAAAGAGATTCCTACTCTTGAACGAATCAAAACCAAATTATTTGCTACAAACGGGTCTGCAATACATTTATGCTACTAAGGGGATGATTTCAATTCGCTCTTTGTCAGAAAAACTCAGTTACAGTGAAAGGAATATAAGAAGGACATTTCATAAGGAGTTAGGAGTGAGCCCGAAAGAACTTTCAGGTATCATTAGGTTTCAAAGCCTTCTTCAAGAGCTATATAATAGTAATCAATATAGTTTTACAAATATTGCTATAAAATACGGATATTCTGATCAACCACACTTTATCAATAATTTCAGACGTTATTATGGCATGTCCCCCAACCAAGTTTTTAAGATAAACAGTGCCACTCAGTAAATGTGTCCGTTTTTTACAATCTAAAATAGCTAAACTAAATGATACTATTTATTAAACCCTTTGAATCAATCTTAAACTATATGGACAAGCAGAATATGTTGGTCCTGCTACAAGAACCACTATTTCCTTACTATGTAAATTTATAAGGAGGTATGATATTTTATGAAGCCACGAATTACAGTAATTACATTAGGTGTAGATGATTTGGAACGATCTTTGAAATTCTATCGAGACGGATTGGGGCTTCCAACAGAAGGTATAGTGGGCAAAGAATTTGAGCATGGTGCCGTTGCTTTTTTCGACTTACTATCAGGCTTAAAACTTGCTATTTTTCAGCGCAAAGATATTGCGCATGATGCTCAGATTAATCAGACTAATTCTAGTCCTACTGAATTTACTATTGGTCATAATGTAGAAAGCAAAGAAGAAGTTGACAAGGTGATGGAACAGGCAAAGAAGGCTGGTGCTATTATAACAGCCCCATCACATGACACTTTTTGGGGTGGTTACTCTGGTTACTTCCAAGACCCAGATAGCCACTTGTGGGAAGTAGTGTGGAATCCACATTTGGAGATCAAGGAATAACTCAATCTTAAATGATCTTCCGCAATCGGAGCGCTTTAATTGAATAAATGAAGAGCACATATTAGTCATGTATAATATGTGCTCTTCTTTATTTTTTAAGGTTTTTTTTAATTTAGGTCTTGATAACCATTTCTGCAACCAATTCTTCTTTTGAATAAACGTCATCTCCAAAGGCTACATTTTCTGTTATGACTCCTTTGCGAGCTAAGCGACTTTTATGTCCTGTGCTATGAACCATTTCATGAAACATTGTGCTGTAATACTCTTCTGCTTTCGGAAAATCCTTCAATGGTGGGCAGTTGATTTTATCAAGGGTTGGATAGTAAACGGCTTTCCCTGAATGAAAAGTATAATCAGGTGCGTTCATATACCCTTTATAAACTTCCTCTGCTTTTTCGATTGGATCATGGTTGAATGTCACATGTTTTCGTTTGCTGTTCAACCCTTCCACTTGTTTATTGATTTCAAACACTCGAAAATACCGAAGGTAAGGGATTTTTTCCATTTTACCGTTTTCTTCATCCTCTTTTTCTAACCACTTCCAAAATACCACGATATGTGATTTTTCCCCTTTTTTCACCTTACCGCCCGCTTCCTGAATTTGCTTGAAGGTCGCATATTCTCCGGCTTCTAACAGGAATGTATTAATTACACGATATGGTTTTTGTGTCTTCCAATTAACAGCTCCCCCATTGATCCACGGCTTTCGCCACGGTACCACTCCATTTTCCAGCTATTCGATAACCTTCCCTGTAATGATTTCATAAACGCTTTTTTTCATTATGAGGTTCCTCCTTGGTTTTCGCTTTTTGCCTTTGGATTCCGAAACGAAATGATTTCCCCAAAGGGGGATTATTTTTGCCCTTTGGCATGGAGAAACGAAAAACACGCATAGACAGTCCGTCAAGGTTTCCGCACAAAAAGTTTTTTGCGTTGCGAAGCGCTTTTAGCAAAAAAGTTTTTTGCCCTTGACGGGGTGGCTTGCCGTCTTGGCTTCCAGCAGGAAGGGGTAAGGGGCCCCGCCTGCTGGAAGCCTAGTCGGCTTGCGTTGTTTTACGATTCGGAAGCTAAAGGCAAAAATGATAAAAAAAATTCCTGGCTAAGCCAGGAATCTTCCATTTTTTCTTTTCTTCTTTGAATATGCTTTTTACGTTCCGTCATCGCTGTTATACTTCATATCTTTTTTGTAATTAATACAATTTCTTAAGAAATCCGTATAGCCTTAAGGCTATGTAAGGCAAAAAAGAGCCCTCTGTTGATTTAAAATAAAGACTGATAATTTATAAAAAAGATTGATAAAACCCTGTATTAATATAGGGTTTTTATTTTGACCCTTAAACTTTTAGCTGTATTGTTCAATTAAAGAGGCCTTTAATGGAGTACAGGGCAGGAATATTTTGTGGGGAAGTCGAAGTTGTTTTATCGAATAGCATCTACGGTATCGAATTTTTGAATTTGAACATGATGGCATTCACGAAATAAGGTTCGCAAATATTCCAATAGTAGAGGGTTTACGAAGTGTTGTTCGTTAACAAGATGTTATATGACATACCCGAAAACCCAATTTCACATTTTCCTATAATGTGACTTTTATTTGTTATCATGAACTGTGACAAGGTGTTTTTTGTTTGGAAGGAATTTGTAACAGAATAATTATGAAGATGATCAGATAATAAATTTTTACACATAAGGAGATAAAACTATGGCAAAAAACAAATTACTAAGAATGGACAATGTCGGCATCGTTGTAGAATCCCTTGATGACGCAATCTCTTTCTTCGAGGAGATTGGCTTGAACCTCGAAGGGCGAGCCACTGTCGAAGGTGAATGGGCTGGTCGCGTAACCGGATTGGGTTCTCAGTGCGTAGAGATTGCTATGATGGGTACCCCAGATGGCCACGGCCGACTTGAACTTTCGCGATTTCTCACCCCACCTACTATATCAGATCACCGGACTGCTCCTGTAAACGCCCACGGTTATCTACGCGTCATGTTCACCGTTGAAGACATTGACGAAATGGTATCCAGACTCACTAAGTATGGTGCTCAGCTCGTTGGCGAAGTGGTTCAGTACGAGGACTCGTATCGGCTCTGCTACATTCGTGGAACCGAAGGACTTCTAATCGGTTTAGCGGAACAACTCGGTAACAAATAAGTAAGTGACGTTTTATAAAAAGCCTTTACTGAAATATACATTACTTAAGGGGGTCCAGACAACATTTTAACCCTTTTATACGTTAAGACATTTTTTCCATTGTATGATACATAATAAAACTGATATATACAATAAGTATCATTTAAAAACTATGAAGTTCAAATGAATATACTAAACTGCCAAAAAACCTTAATAAACCAAGGTGTTGATTTAAAATAAAGTTCGATAATTTATAATAAAGTTTGATTAAAATTCCTGTATTGATATGCAGGAATTTTTTGTTCCGCAATCGGGCCACGTTCGACAAGTTTTGCTATAAGCGCTTTATAGTGTGAAATGCAGAGGAATATTTAGTAGTCAATCCTAACTTTACAACTGAGGATGGGAATGACGGAACCATGTTTCCCGAAACCATCCCGTCAACACTCCTGCATGCGTCGTAACGGACAGGTTACGGGGTTTGAAGTACAGGTAGATTCGGCAGAACGAAGGCTGGAGCCACTTAGAAAGAGAAGGTATGCCGACGGATATGCCGCACGGCTGAAAAACTGGATAAGGTGAGTATGTTTCAATAGGATGAAACTGACGAACAACCGAATGTACAGGTCTAAAGATTGACCATAGGGAAACCTATGGCCCATAACGATGGGGTGAGTGGTGTGGAGTAAAAATTGGCCCTATGAAACACGCTATACCGGACAATGGCGGTATCGAGCTCACAGGCTTCCAGGGGAACACCTACGTCCAGTAAGGAAAGCTAGGTTGTAAGGGACTTGGAAAACAAGGAACGTTGAAACAAGGACTGTCCTCCGAAACGGTTGCTATAAGGCTTAGCCGAAATGCATTTATCCTTGCGAGGGTAGGGGCATGACTGATGAACCTTCTGTAATGGGAGTGAAGGAACAGCCCCAAGTCTAGCGAAACGAACGACCATTTTCCATACGTGCATTGCACCGATCGGGTAAGAACGTGGGAACATCACTCTGAGAAGGAGGGATGCCACAGTGCAAGCTTTAAGATATTGGGATTATTACGATATGACAGATACCTTTACCGATTTGTACGACAGAAGTTTGGAAAAACAATCATTTTCTCGTCTTTTTGATGTGATCACATCCCGGGAAAATATTTTGTTAGCTTATCGTACCATCAAATCCAATAAAGGATCAAAAACACCGGGAACTGATGGAAAAACCATCGCAGACATAAAAGAATGGTCTGAAGAAAAATTAGTAACGGAAGTCCGGCAGAAGTTAGAAAACTATCAGCCGAAAAAAGTTAGAAGAAAATGGATTGAAAAGGATAACGGAAAGTGGAGGCCTCTCGGTATTCCGTGTATGTTAGACCGAATCATTCAACAGAGCTTCAAGCAGGTGCTTGAACCGATTGCGGAGGCCCAATTCTATAATCACAGTTATGGATTCCGGCCACTCCGCCCACCATGCAATGGCAAGAATCCAATCCCTTATCAATACAGCACACTTCCATTTTGTGGTGGACATTGATATTAAGGGTTTCTTTGATCATATCAACCATAGATTGCTGATCAAACAATTATGGAACATGGGGATTCAAGACCGGAAAGTACTAGCCTGTATCTCTAAGATGCTAAAGGCTGAAATTGAGGGAGAAGGTATACCCACAGAAGGATCGCCGCAAGGGGGCCTGTTATCGCCATTACTAGCCAACATTGTTCTTAATGATTTGGATCAATGGATTGCTGGCCAGTGGGAGTTCTTTCCTCTATCAAAACCTTTTCAATCCAAAGTCGGTGAAAGGAAGGCCAAAAAGCGTACCCACCTCAAAGAGGGTTACCTCGTCCGCTATGCGGACGACTTTAAAATTCTTTGTAAGGATGGGAAAACAGCACAGAAATGGTATCATGCAGCACGGTTATATTTGAAAGACCGTCTGAAACTCGACATTTCTCCAGAAAATCACAAGTTGTGAATTTGCGCAAACGGGAATCAGAGTTTCTCGGCTTTACCATTCGTGCAAATAAGAAGGGTAAAAAGAGAGTTGCCCATACCGGTATTAAAGCTGATAAAAAGCGTAAAATTAAGGAAGAAGCGAAGAAGTTGATTCGGAGAATCAAGACTTCCCCTTCTGCTCTCAATACTCTCTTATTCAATAGTTTTGTGCTTGGACTTCACAACTATTTCAAGAAAGCCACTCATGTCAACCCCGAGTTCGCACGTCTTGCCTATGATTTAGGGGCATTCATTTACAATCATCTTAGACCGGTTGGAAAATACGGCCATCCTGCCAATCCTCCGCCAGTCTATAAAAAAAATGTACAGTCAAGGTTTTAAAACTTTCAAAGTCATGGGTGTATATTTGTTTCCCCTTGGTGATGTAAAAACGGTGAACACCATAGGATTCAGTCCAAAGATGACGCCCTTCACCAAAGAAGGAAGAGAAATGATACAGAAAAAGCTTCGCCCGGACATTCGACGGGAAATCAGTGTCCTCATGAAGTCAACACTTCCGAACCGAAGCGTTGAATACATGGATAATCGAATCAGTCGGTACAGTATGAGAATGGGAAAATGTGAGATCACAGGCATTGAATTGCCTGCCGCTGATGTCCATTGTCATCATTATGTCCCACTGAATCTGGGAGGAAGCGACCAATTTCATAACCTTCGCATCCTCCATTGGAAAATACACCAATTAATTCACTGTACAGACAAAAAGATGATTGATGAACTCAGGCTTAAATTCCAGTTTACATGGTCGATGATCGATAAAATCAATCGATATCGCAATAAATGTAATCTTAGACCGATCTAATAATCACAAACACTGAGTAACGAGGAACTTATGGTTTAGTAGTTTTCGGTAGATGGAACGCGGAGTGCGGGGAAACTTGCACGCTCCGTGTGGAGCAGGGGAAAAGCTGGAGATCACATCAAAGGCTTACCTATTGCTGACTATTGTCGAATAAAGAGATTGTTCAATTTCCTTTATCTTCTAGTAATTAAATTTGTACCTAAATCCTTGGCGACATTGTTTCAATAGACTCGTTGAACAATATAACCTGTAGGGTTGTTTATCATTGTTGATGACTCTTGTGACCAGGTGAATCCTATCATACGTTGGTCTAAGAATGTTAAAACCATAGTTCATCTTGTGATATCCAAAAACAGGAAAATATTACCAAATCATTATAATGATAAACTTAGCAAAATCGTATGTATCGACAAGTCTTTTTTACATCGGTCACTCATTCAAAGTTTTTAAGAATTTCTTTATTTTTCCTTAAAATTGTCTTTATATTAATCCCTTAAACTCTTAAGTTGAATCCAAAATGAAGGAGTTTACATATGTTTAAAAAAATGGGAGTTTTTGCTCTTGGTACAGGTCTAGTTTTATCAGGGTTGAGCAGCAGTTGGGTACAAGCAGATGCGGAAAAACCAGATTGGGCTGGAAAGGGGAAGCCTGAATGGGCGGGTCCTCCTCAGCAAGAAGAAGTGGAAAATATCATTTATATGATTCCTGATGGCTTTAATGCGGATTATGCAACCAATTACCGGTGGTACAAGGGTGAAGATGCGGTCTGGGACGAACATCTCAAGGGTATGTTTAAAACGAAATCTAGTGACTCAAGAGTAACCGATTCCGCAGCCGCAGGAACAGCGATGGCAACGGGTGAAAAAACAAACAACGGAACAGTTGGACTAGATGCTGAAGGTAATGAAGTTGAATCCATTTTGGAAGCCTCCGAAGATGAAGGCAAATCGTCTGGTTTAGTAGCGACATCTACGATCACTCATGCAACTCCAGCTGTTTTTTCCTCTCATGTTGAGTCACGTGACAATCAAACTGAAATTGCAAAGCAAATGCTAGATAACGATGTTGATGTCATGCTTGGCGGTGGAAAAGATTTCTTTTTGCCAGAATCTGAGGGCGGAAAGCAGGAGAAGAAAAACCTGATTCAACAAGCTGAAGAAGCAGGGTATCAAAGTGTAGAAACACATGAAGAACTACTAGAAGCCGATGATGTTAATGTAGAAGAAGGAGAGAAACTACTAGGTTTATTTGCAGATGGGCCGTTAAGTCCTGAACTTGAGCGTGATCAAACGGAAGAACCAAGCCTTTCAGAAATGACCACAAGTGCGATCAATACACTTGATCAAGATGAAGATGGATTTTTCTTAATGGTAGAAGGAAGCCAGATCGATTGGGCAGGTCATGCAAACGATCCAGCATGGGCCATGACGGATACAAAAGCTTTTGAAAAAGCAGTAGAGGAAGCAATTGAATTTGCTGAAGAAGATGGAAATACCCTCGTTGTCGTAGCCGGCGACCATGAAACAGGCGGCATGACAGTTGGAGCCAATGGGGAGTATGACGTGCAGGCAGATCAGTTAAAAGGCGTGGAAGCTACTGGTGATTATATGGCTGAGCAGCTAGACGAAGAACGTACCAATGTAAAAGAAGTTGTTGAAAATTATACGTCATTTGAACTTACAGAAGAAGAGGTTCAAACCATTCAAGAAGCTGATAATGCAGCAAACGCCATCAACTCTGTTATTAGTGATAGAGCATTGATTGGCTGGACAAGCTCTGGACATACCGGCGTAGACATTCCTGTTTATGCATACGGACCTCAATCAGATTCCTTTAACGGTTTTCTCGACAATACGGACCTACCGAAAATTATGGCCGATGTCATGAATATTACTTTAGGAGAAGAATAAATAAAATAAAACTTCATTAAGTAGGGTGTTTTCTTTCCTCACTTAATGTTTAGTTGAACGGATCGGACTTTTACGGGTAGCATTCCCCCACCTATCTACTCGTTTTACTGAATCTTTAAGAGCAAAGTCTTACGGCGCATAGGATAGGCTAGTGCCGACGTTGGCAAAAGGACGTACTTCTATAGGATGTGATGGCTTTTGCGTTGCGAACACGACGTTCGCGCTTTTAGGAGAAGTTCCTATGAGTCAGCCTGCCCGTAAGGTTTTCGTAAACAAGAGGCTGCTAACAATACCCGTTCAACCATTGTCTCGCCAGGAACTATTGCTACTGAATTACCAGAGACGATTTTAGATTCAGAACTAAAATCTGCAATTGATGAGTTCTATAAAGTTGCAATTGATGTTGAGAGCATTACTCGTCCCATTTCTTTTGCAATTGAAGAACCATCTGATGTGTCATTAAAATTCGTCCTACCATTCAAGAGCTTTAAAAAGAAACTGTTCTAAAGAAATACACTACTTTTTTATGAAGGTATAACTTATGTAATAGAGCTGCAATGGCAGTTCTATTTTTTATGAAAAAAGCGAAGGCAAACGATCGGGCGCATATGAATTTCCTAGCCGGCCGAAGCGATGCTCTGTATCTCAAGGTCCGGCGTAGAAATTACGTTAGCGGCAGTGAGCCACAGCTAGATTACGATCGTACGCTGTTCTCAAAATTTTTTCATTCATGAAGGCGAGACATTGTCTCCAGAAAATTTTTTTAGAAAAAAGTTTTTGAAGTATTGTACTTAACTTGCGTTATTTCCATAAGGCCGGATTATTCTGGAAAAAATTCATATGTTTCTTATTACATAAAAGGGCGCTTTTCTGAAATAAGGAAAGCGTCTTTCTTCATGAATAGGGCAAAAATTTAATTGAATAAAAGGTTGTATAAAAAAATGGGGTTTTATTCTCTCCTTCCCGATCGTAATAATGGTCATATATGAAAATTTCCTCGAATAAGTTTGTCTATGCCGCTGTTTTGTTGGAACATAACCTAATAATAAGTATTCTTAATGAGCCTTTAAACAATTTTCATAAGGAAGAGGAAAAATCATGGTCCAATGAATGTAATCAAAATCCGATTGGGGCTTGTTCGGAAGCAGAAGGATTAAGTACAACGGCTAATGGGACAACTTCCCATACGGATGAGGAAGGGACTTTTGAATGAATAGTTCCGTAAAAAACTTTTGTCTCGGTTATTTTTGGAAAGGAGGAGTAATGGTTAATGTCTGATCAGAAAGAGATAAAGTCGAGTGAACATCAGGAGGAAGAGGTTCAAGCCCAGGAAATAGGTACTTTGCAATCTCCAGAACCATGTTGTGCTAATGGGTGTATTATAACAGATGCTGCAAACGGATGCTCCGTAGAAGAAGGAACGAATACAACCGCGAGTGGAAATGCTTCTCATGCGGAAGGCAGAGAGACAACCGCCAGTGACCTTCGCTCTCACGCAGAAGGGCAAGGGACAGCCGCCAGTGGAGTTGCTTCTCATGCGGAAGGTTTTTTTACAACCTCGAGTGGAGATACTTCCCATGCGGAAGGCAGAGAGACAACCGCCAGTGGACCTCGCTCGCATGCGGAAGGGTTAAGTACAACTGCCAGTGGATCGGCTTCTCACGCCGAAGGGCAAGAAACAAATGCCTTCGGAGTAAATTCTCATACGGAAGGGTTTCAAACGACAACGGGAGATGAACTCGATCCATCACAAGGTCTGAATGCTCATGCCGAAGGGCGATCAACAACCGCCACTGGATTTACTTCTCATGCGGAAGGAGAAGGTAACACAGCGAGCGGAAGAGCCTCTCACGTAGAAGGCGGTGGTGTAGATCCACTTGGGAACCCAGCTCCTAACCTATCTATTGGATCTTCTTCCCATGCAGAAGGTATAGGTACAACCGCAAGTGGATTCGCTTCTCATGCGGAAGGAAGAGAAACCAGAACATTTGGAGAGAATTCTCACGCAGAAGGGCAAAATACAACAACGGGAGATGCAGGCGATCCATCACTAGGTTTAAATGCCCATGCCGAAGGGGAAGGAAATACGGCCACTGGAAGAGCTTCGCACGCAGAAGGAGGCGCAGTTGACCAAAATGGCAACCCTGCCCCTACGTTAGCGAGTGGAGATAGTTCCCACGCAGAAGGCGTTGGTACAACCGCAAGTGGATTTGCTTCTCATGCCGAAGGAGGGACTTTTGATATCAACTCTGTTCCTGGTCCAGTGGCAAGCGGAGACTTTTCTCATGCGGAAGGGTTAATAACAGAAGCCAGTGGTCAGGCTTCCCATGCAGAAGGAGGTTTCAATACTACTGCCAGTGGAGATTTTTCCCATGCGGAAGGGGTCAGTACAGAAGCCAGTGGCAACGCTTCTCATGCGGAAGGAGGGGGAGGCATAGTAGTATTTATTATTGATGGTACCATTACCATCTTGTTGCTAGGGCCAAGGGCAAGTGGCGACTTTTCTCATGCGGAAGGGTTTGAAACAGAAGCCAGTGGAGAGGCGGCCCATGCGGAAGGAAATGATACAACCGCCAGTGGTCAGGCTTCCCATGCGGAAGGGTTTGCTACAACCGCGAGTGGAAATCAATCCCATGCGGAAGGCAGAGATACGATAGCAGATGGAAGCTCTTCTCATACCGAAGGCCTTAATACTTGCGCTAACGGTAAAACAGGCGTTCATGTGATGGGCAAAATGGTGGTCCAGCCCCAGGAGATCCCGATTTTTCATGGTATCTCGTCAATGGTGATCCCGCTGTACCTTGTGATCCTGATGGTGTAGTCGCTAAAATTTTAGAAGATGGTTCAGCGTGTTTTGATGATGCCGTAACAGCAAGTGATTTTATAACAGCCGCAGGTGCGTGTGACTTTGCCGAAATGTTTGAAACGTCAAACGGAGAACCGATTGGTGTCGGTTATTTTGTGACCTTTGATGAGGGTAGTGAAAAAATTAGAGTAGCGCATGCAAGGGATGATTATATTATTGGCATAACAAGTTCAAACCCTGCGATACTCTCTGATTCGCAAGACCCAGATTGTAGCAAATACGTCATCGATGAATGGAACAGACCCGTTTATGAAGAAGTGACGATCCCTGCTGTAAAAGATCATGAAGGAAACGTGCTTACAGAAGAGCGCAAGAAAACAAGGAAGAAAATCAATCCGAACTGGGACCCATCAAAAAATTGTAGCTCACGGCTCGATAAACCGGAATGGGTGGCTGTTGGACTTGTTGGAAAACTGCTCGTTCGTGACGACGGAACGTGTCAACCAGGTAGTTATTGTAAACCGAATGATGATGGAATAGCGACGAAAGCCAGTCAAGGGTATCGTGTAATGAAACGGACGGGAGAGAATCAAATATTAGTTTTACTAAATTCAACATTAGAAACTACTAATATCGAACAACTGAAACAACTCGCAAGTGATCAGCAATCAGTAGAAGGAATGGAAAGGTTAATAAATCTAAAAGAAAAATCTATCGAACAGCTAGAAAGATTAGCAAAGATAAAAGAACAAGGCTACCTTACGGAAGAAGAATTTCAGATTGAAAAACAAAAACTATTAGATTCATAAGAATATTTTCACAAGATGATGAGATTACCAAATACCTTTACAATAAATTTCCTTCCAGTAAAATAAAATTTAACAAATATTATGGTAGGATCAATTGTACTGGGAATTGTGTATCCGGATCCATCCTGTCTCGAAGAGTAACAAGGAACTTATAGTTTAGTACATATCGTTAGATGGAACGCCGAATGCTGGGAAACTAGCACGTTCGGTGTGGAGCAGGGGAAAAGCCGGAGATGACTTCAAACGCTTACCTATTGCTAACTTTAATGGAGCAATAAAAAAAGCCTAATTTCTCAATTTAATGCTGAGAAATTAGGCTTTTTTATATTGATTTTTGATACAACGATTCGTCCATCTGTAAACATCAATAAACCAGATTTTTACACGAAATGACTGGTATTGTATTTAAAAACTCGGTTCTTGAAAGAAGTTATATGTAAATTTATAGAAATAAAGAAGAAGCAATGCTGACAAATGAAAAGCGTCTTCTTTATTGTACTTTTCCTAAGTGTGTTTTTTCCCTTTATTTATCCTCAGGTATAACCTCCACAGCGATTATCTGTGTGATTTGGCTTCTATTGAAGTTATTGTCTGATACTAGAACCAGGGTGTCATTTCCGTTTGGAAGTTTTTTGCCCCAGGTCATTCCCTCTACATTATCTACTTTATCAAGTGCAAGGGTATTTAAGTTAACGACCAGCTCTTTCTGCAATGGGGTGATATTCTCCTTGTCTATTGATTCCATGCTGCTGATGTCCGTCGCTCCGTTTACATTTATTTTATAAACCCTTACATAGTTGTTGAAGTTGCCATCATCTGATTGAACACTAGCACGTTCCAGCACTAATAGTTCCTGATCATTAACAGCTAAAATCTCGGTTACACCATTATCTGCATGTTTTCCTTCTCCCGGTTGTTCCGGAATAGCATCAATCGGATAGGCATATTCATTTAATACATTTCCTTCTCTGTCATATTGGGTGATTCGTGATAATGCTCCTGATTTTGGTGTCGGTATGGCATCATCCTGAAGGAGCGGTCCTTCCATTGCCGTCCAGTATGTTTCCCCGTCCGCAGAGAATGCGCTGCCTTCCAATGCTAAGTTGTTTCGAAATCCTTTTTTATACTGTTCATCCATGATTGCAGTCTCTGTCAAAGGCAATTCGGAAATAAAGCTGCCGTCTGGTGCGGCTTGACGAATAAATGGATTCAAACCAAGGGAACGGTCGCCTTCACTTGTATACCAGATACTGCTGTTCTGTGGATCAAAGCGGATTGATTCTGGGTCTGCAACAATTCCCTCTGTACTGGAAAGAAATTGATTTCTGTTTGGATAAACAGTGTTATCGGCCTGTTTCAAGTAAGTGACATCGACTAGATTAACAGTCTGAAAATCCCTGGAGTTATAGTTAATTTTTGCTTCATAAAGTCTTGCCGGGTTATGGTCTGACCTGTCATCACTAATGATTAGCCATTTATTGTTGTGAGGGTTGTACGTAATACCGGAAAAGCCACCAACCACTGTTCCTTTGTAGGTCATTTCATGGGATAGATTGAAAGATCCTATTAATCTTACATGGTCAATAGAGCGGGCTTCCAATTCTTTTTTCTTGTTTTCTGATTGCATGGCAGATTGGATTTCTTTGCTGCTGTTGGTTCCTGAGTGGGCAGAGGTGGTAACTACGGTTTGCCCTGTAATGAACAAAGCTGTCATACCAGCCAAAACAGTCTTGCCAAATTTATTCATAGAATCACTCCTCTACTAATCTATTATTTAAGACCATTGTATCGGAATGATTTTAATGTTATTTAACTTTTCATTATAAATTATGTAAAGAAAGACAACGCATTTTGGATTAGGACTATTGCTTTGAAAATGTGCATAGATCCGTTCGACTTTTTTTCACGTTAGGAAAGCATAAAATTTTAGTCAAGAAGGGATTCGATGTAGCTAAAATTTTATCATCTCAAGTATAAGAAAAACTAACATATTCGCTAAAAGGCGAGCGAATGCGAGCTTTTCTAAACGGGCGCATTTCCGGAATAAGGATCTACGCTTATTTTGTATGAAAAGGGCGCGATTATCCAATAAAGGTAATCGTCTCCCTTACTTACTCAAGATTTAGTTTTTCTACAAAAGCGTCTTTGTTCTTGAACAAAAATTAGCGCCGCATTCCCCTTCAAAATCTATTGATTTAGTGGGAGTTAGGCGGTTTTCCTTGTTCTTCTATATATTTTTTTATCGTTTCAATTGTTGTTCCACCAGTAGATAACACCATATAACTACGACTCCAAAAATAAGGTTTCCAAAAGTATTGGGATAATTCCTTTGCAAACTCTTTACGTATATATCGAGAAGTGACCGTCTTATAACTGTTGATCGTGTTGGCAAGATTGATTTGTGGTGGCGCATCGAAAAGAATGTGAACATGATCGGCTTCTCCATTCATTTCAATGACTTCGCAATTCCATGTTTCTGCTGTGGAAAAATTGATTCACCCTACAAAAACGAATCCCTCCCCAAAATATCAGGAATTTCATTCCCGTTTTTATAAATTCCCTTCTTATTTCAGACGAAATGCCATTGCCGTTGCTTTTGGAAAAGTAAAAAGCTATCGTTCCAACAATCGGAACTGGTTGGAAGAACGAGACAGCGCACAATCCAAAGGGAAACACTGAAGAAAAAGCCACCTCGATTACAATGGCAGCACAAAGAATTCCCTGTATTTTACAAAGGGAATATGTTCAAAAAAACGTCTGATACCACGGCCCAAATCAAAATATTTTATCAAAATGATTGAGTTTGGGTGAATATCGAGTTTAGGACAAGATTTGTATAAACGAGGTGTTTGGGATTGGAAAGAGTGCAACCCTAAGTTAGTGAGGGGTTGGAAAAAAGTATTTCCTAAACATTTCTTATCAATCCAATGTAAAACTTAGTGATACTAGAATCAAAGAACAAAAAGTTTGTGCTGTTGATCTTGGGATCAACAACTCTGCCGTTTGTTCAGTGATGGATGCAAAAGGCACTGTCTTAGGGAGGAATTTTATCGAGAAAGACCGTTTGTATACGATGACGAACAAACTGCGAAAAGCACAGGTGACTTCTGGTTGGATTTCTGCGCCAAATTTTTGGAGGCGTATCAATGGAATTCAAACACATATTGTGAACCATACCTCTCATAAGATCGTGAAATTCGCTCATGAACATGGTTGTGATGTGATCGTTTTTGAGTACCTTGATTACATGAGAGTACCAAAAGGATTTTGGGGTGCGAAGAAACTTCGGTTCAAACTCCGTTATTGGCGAAAGAAAAGCATTCAAAACAAAGTCGAAGAAATGGCACATTATTTAGGTATACGTATTTCAAGAGTGAATGCTCGAAATACGAGTGCTCTTGCTTTTGATGGTTCGGGGAAAGTAAAACGGAACGATAAAAAAGACCTTGCGACTTTCACAACAGGCAAAGTCTATCATGCCGACCTATCGGCTTCGTACAACATTGGTGCAAGGTATTTTATTCGATCGTACCAAAAATCCATTTCTGAAAAGAAGTGGTTGTCTCTTCAGGCAAAAGTTCCTGAATTGGCAAAAAGAACACAACAAACCTTGTCTTCGTTCTAACCGTGCGTTAGAGTGGCCGAAGTCCTCTTAATGGCTGGTTTTGTACTGTATGCAAGATAAGGGATGCTCCATCAAAATCTATTGATTTAGGTGGAGAGGTTCACACTATCGAAACGTTTGAATATGAAGCGCACAAACGGAGGTTTTTTATCAATTCCAGAAGTCTTCATAATCCACGTCAAAGCCTTCTTTTCGTCAATCCTTGATGGGGTAGCGTCAGAAAAATGCAGATTTACAACGTTAAGGAATTTTTAATATTAAAAAGCCTAATTTCTCAATTTAATGCTGAGAAATTAGGCTTTTTTCGTTGCTCCATTAAAGCGCCCGTTTCTTGAATAACGATGAGTTCATCTCATATTAATTCAATTTATGTTTGTTTTACGAACTTTAATAATAAGAGATTTAAAGAAAAAATAAACCGTTCGTAAAAGTTGTACTTTTACGGACGGATTCAGAGATTTTCTTTTTGTAAAAAACTTCTGTTTTAAACACATATAAAAACGAACAAGGTACAACATAATTGTAGTTATAAAATTAATTGAAAAGAGGAAATTTTTATGCCTTTTAACAATTCAAGAGAACTACAGAACACTTTGGATATAACGTTCTCTGGCAAAACAGATGAGCATGGTAAAATGAAAATAGATCAAGAAATTACATTTGAAAATAAGGAGAGAATTTTTTATGTGATCGTTAAGTTCCCAACAAACCATGAATTTAATAATCAATTTATTAACATTTACGCAGAAAATGCTGACTTCTCTGGAGATGAATTTAAAGATGAGACTGAAGTAACGATTTGCAATATGCATTCCTGGCCTCTAGAAGGAACAAAAGAATTTACTTTATGTGGAGAAGATTTTCAACCAGATTCGGATATTACACTCTTTACAACTTTCCACTTTATAAGAAATGATATTCAGAAATTAACCAATGAGGTTTTAAGAGAAGCTAAAATGGATTTTCCTCCAATTCCAAATGCATTCTGTTGTGGCTTGAGTGACGATACTTTCAATTATTTTAGTTTCGATTGGTACCGTTACCATAAGCCAAAACCAATGGACTATACTTTACAACAACAAAGTCAAACTACTGCACGAATCTCATTGTACGAACCACCAAGATTTAAGATAAATGCTGATAAGGAATCTATAGAAGTAATTGTACCTCTGCAAATTGATTTTTTTATATTAACACGAAGAAATCAACCTTATGCTACTGTAAATGTAAATTTTTTGTTAGATGTAAGTCCAGTAGAAATAACTTCCACGATGGATGTTTTTGCATTGAAAATCAATAAGGTTAAGATTTCCTTTTTTACTAAGGAAGACTATATTTATGTTATTCATGATATGGAAATGCTTCTTGAACAATTCGGTACTGAATCAGAATTTAAAACACAAGTGGAAGAAATTATTGAACAGATAAAGGATGTAAGAACAGACGAAAAAGAAATTCTAGAGGAAGATGGAAGCCTTAATGAAGTTCTTCCTTCGATAGTAGCTGAGATACAACCTATACGGACCTGGCCGTCACCAGAAGGTTGTAAAACAGAATTTCAAAGATTTTACTATAAAAAAGGGTATATAGAAAAACAGGAAACTGGTTATTTATTTGCTGTTTTTTCAATTTATAGTTTGAAATTATGTCCCCCTTGTATTTGTCCTGATGATTTAGAGCTTAAACTTCAAGAAGAGAAAAACAGAATGCAAAATAAAGAGCAAGAAGGGTATTTACAAAGTTCCCCTAAATGTCTTGATCCGAGTATGACAATTGCAGTAAGTGAAGATTCATTGAAAGAAATCTTTTTTCCTATCCTAAATCAAAGTTATAATCAGTTTGCAGAAGCAGAAACTGGTTTAGTTTACGGAAAGTTAATATATAGGTTTAGGAGTGTCCTTGAAAACATTAATATTACCGAAAAGGGCATTAATGTTAATATGCACTTATTGGAGTCAGGAGCTAAAATTGAAGGCCGGCTGCAAGTTAAGAAAATAGGAAAAACACCGAAAAAAACCCTTTCAATTCGTGTGCAATTAGAGAATACAAGTGTAAACTTTAATATTGTGCAAATTTTGGACCAAGATTACCAATTGGACCTTCTGGTGCAACCAACAGTTAGTATTGGTAAGCTTGATCCAGATCTATCAAGCACAGAGATACCTTATCCTATAAGCAAGGTTATCGATCAACTTTTAAATTTATTAGGAGAGTCAATACAACCAGATTTAAACTCTTATTTAATGAAAAAATATGCCTTTATTATATTCAATGAAGTTGAATCGTATCGAACCTTTTTTTTAATTGATATTGGATTTAATAAGAGTGAGTCTATAGTGATGACGTTTTTGTTTGGTGGGGACCCCGATTATTACAGAATGAAAGAAAAAGGAAACGTCTAGGATTCCGAAAGAGAGAGGGTTCACCCTTTTCTTTGTTTTGTTTTTTGGTGGTAGTGGGACTTGTATGGGGCATCGAATTATCGAAACCTAAATCGTAAAAAAGTCATAAAAAATAGAGGTTGATACATATTAGTCATGACTAATATGTATCAACCTTTTTACTTCTTGTTCCAAAATCGCGCCCTTTTCATGAAGACTTGATTTCAAGATAATATTAATAACAATCTTCCACTTTTGCCTTCTTCAACGAGAACCAATATCCAGAGCCACCAGTTTCTGCTGCACGCTATAGATGTGACCAGTAGATATTTCTGTCTCTATTATAAATGACGAAATAAATATGAACATTTTTGATTATATAAGCGAATTAATTTCATAAATCTCAGCCCAATTGGTACAAGGCTTTCAAAAACTAAAAAAAGGAGTACCTCCCCAAAATCTCGAATGTTTTAGTTACTACACAAAAACCAGAGATTGGAGGACCTATTATACGACAAGAAAGTCTGTTTGACCTGCAAGATTTATATGATTTAGAACCTACCCAGCGTTTTGAAGCTATCTTTTCAGCGATTGATATCAAGCCAATCCTTAGTTTGGTATCTAAGAAATCACGTTTTGGTCCACCTGTTAAGCTGAATTATGCAGCTATGCTTTACTCCTTGATTGCCAGAATTTCAGAACGTATCCCCTTTATTAAGGATCTAGTTACTTGACTGGGCGAACAGTGCCAGACACTGTTCGCCATTCTTCTGTTTATTTTTCAAATCACTTTGTACTCTAAGACAAAAGCAATGGGTTGCATAGATTTTTGAGATGAAAGCTAATAAGGACCTTTCATTTATGTGATCCCATTACAACCAATCGTTTTATTTGACGACCCCGTGGAACTCTCTGTGAAACAAGATTCTTCGGTGCGTGCCAGTGGAGCACCAAGTCCTGTGAATGAAAATTTACCTAAGCATTTTATTCATCAAGAATGTTTTCGGTGGTATATCATATTTATGTGAAAGTCAGGTTTGAAGAGAATTAGCCAATAATAATTCCTAAATCAAGAACATAATATGAGGAGGTTTGTAATATGTTCATTGCAACAAATACTGTTCACTTGAAAACTGGATATGCGGAGGCATTTATTGAACGTTTTAATAAAGAGGGAAAAATTCAAGGAATGAAGGGGTTTGTTGGTTTAGAAATTCTATTAACAGAAAACACAAAAGATTATGAAGAGGTTACCATTCTTACAAGATGGGAAAACAAAGAAGGGTTTTTTGGTTGGATGAAGAGTGATGCATTTAAAGAATCCCATGCACATCGTGGTGGCATCTCTGACTTTATTATTAAAAATAAGACGACATTTTATGAAGTGAAGGTTACTAGAGGTCCGATAAGAGTTTGATAAGAAGGATATCATAGGGTCGTTAAAACAGAAGAAGCCGAAGCTGATCCTAGAATTGACTTACGTTATGATACTCGAGTTCAATGTAAGAATTCAACCACCACAGATAAGTGACCAAGGTTCAAAAACATTAACATAAAAGTCAGCCAATCTCCGCCAGTCTTTGGTCTCATGATAGTGTTCCTTGGAATAGGATTAGCTATTGGATTAGCTCTTTTATGCGGTACTTTTTATCGTTCCTAGGCGAGAAGGCTCCCACTTCAAAGGATCGACAGCGAGTAAGTAGGAGATGAATTGCCTTCGGACAAGAGATGGCTTTAGCTATCTCCATTGTCCGACTATCCCTCAGTCTCCTTATTAAGAAGGGCAACATATTTTAAAGAGGGGTAAGAATGTATGTTCCCTTTTTTGTGTCAATGTCTTATAATAAGAGTATCTTACATTCTTCATGGGGAGAGATGGGGGAATGGTGGTTCACAAAGCATATAAATTCCGTATCTATCCAAACAAAACACAGGAAGTGCTTATTGCTAAAACAATTGGTTGTAGTCGTTTTGTGTTCAATCATTTCCTCGCTAAATGGAATAACACATATAAAGATACGGGAAAAGGATTGACTGATAACGCTTGTTCCAAACAATTAACGCAACTCAAGAAAGAATTCGTTTGGTTAAAAGAAGTGGATAGCACGGCTATTCAATCCTCGCTGAAAAACCTTGCGGATTCGTATGCACGATTTTTCAAGAAGCAGAATAACGCTCCACGATTCAAATCTAAGAATAATAAGGTGCAGTCTTACACAACAAAATGTACGAATGGCAATATTGCGATGATGGACAACAAAATAAAGGTACCTAAACTTGGTCTCTGGTTGCGTTTGCGAAAAGTCGTGACGTAGAAGGCCGCATTCTTCATGCTACTGTTAGAAGGAATTCAAGCGGCAAATACTTTGTATCTATTCTGGTAGAAACAGAAGGGTGTGAATTACCCAAAACAGATTCATCTGTTGGAATGGATGTCGGAATAAAGGACTTTGCTATTCTTTCTGACGGAACAGTATATAAGAATCATCGACACTTCCGTAAGCTTGAAAAGAAATTAGCAAAAGCACAACGAATTCTTTCAAGGCGTAAAAAGGGTTCTTCTAACTGGCATAAACAACGGATGAAAGTTGCTCGACTGCACGAAAAAATATCTCATGCGAGAGCAGATTACTTGCATAAAATCTCTACTGAAATCATCAAAAGCCACGATGTCATTGGTATGGAGGATTTGCAAGTATTCAATATGTTAAAGAATCACAAATTAGCGAAGGCTATTAATGAAGTTAGTTGGTCACAATTCCGTACCATGCTTGAATACAAAGCAAAATGGTATGGAAAGCAGGTTGTAACGGTCGCGAAAAACTTTCCTTCCAGTCAGCTATGTTCAAGTTGTGGTTACCGAAACAAAGACGTTAAGAATCTCGCAATACGTGAGTGGACGTGTAAAGAATGTGGCTCACATCATGATCGAGATATTAACGCAAGTATCAATATTCGTAACGAAGCTATACGATTAACCGCAGGAACTGCGGGGATAGCCTAATCAATAACTAGCGGTTACGCTGGTGTTCTTAGGAATCTCCCACTTCAAACAGGCAGTAAGGTTGTTAAGTGGGAGTAGTTCAATATTACTAGTCTCAATAAAAAGAGAAAGAAGCACAACAGATGTAAATGGAATGACTTCGGGCGAGGTAACGCATTATCCAGATTTCTTCTTAATGATTTTAAAATATTCTATAATTATTACATTCTCTTAACTTTGGCTCTTATCTGTCAGTTGTTCCTGTACCAATCTCTCTACCACATCACTAATAGTTTCCTGGCCCTTTTTTTCTTTAATTAAGACATCAATCGTTTTTTGTTTAAAGTGAACGTTGACTGGGATATTGTCACTCTGAATCAAAATTCGTTCATCTTTCCAAATAATATACCCATCAATAAGATGATTTTTTAGAAAATGATATTGCTGTTTTGTGCCGTCAAATGTTCCATTGCGAAGGGAAACGAGAAAGTTTCCTTCTTCATCTTCAAATACTTTGACATTTTTAATACCTAGATGGTAGTAGAGGTCATATAGTAAGTCATAAACAGGGTGTAGGGGATTACGGGCGATAGGCATTTGCATCCGTGTAAACCCTTTGGATTTACTATAGCGTCTGGCTGGCCAACCTTCTTCATATGCACTGTTTGATTTCTCCTCGGTAAGAGTACCATCTTCCCAAAGTACTTTAAAAGGAGATACCTGCACAACTCTGCCATTCTGCTTGTACCCACCGATTAATGGTAGCAGCTGATTTATTTGTCATACGTTGAAATTCTTTTGTAGTTATAATATCCTCCATATTGAATCCCCTTAGGACCCTTGTTAATAAAGCTATTATTCCATGTATCCTACCCTAATATTACAGCATAATATTACTTACTGTGTTCATTTGCTGTTCACCTCCATTAGGAATTTTCTTCAGTTACAGCTCCACCTGGAAAGAGATAAAAACTATAAAGCTACTACACTGAGCAGGAATAGTACGGTAGTCAAACAATTCCTTCAATTTTGCAGCATAAAGAGGAAATGCTTCCTACCGATATAACCATTAGAATAGTTCAAGTGGCCAAACCTAAAGAGGATTTAGTAGATCGTGACCTTTATCAAGAGGATGTAGAAAAGCTATTGGGTTACTTCAAACAAAAACAGTGGTTTACGTTCACTATGCTATCTGTTTTAACCAGCACTGGCATGAGAATTGAAGAATTATTGCGGGCAAAATGGCGTGATATCCATACTTGATGAGATGTGGGTTTGAAGTCACTAAAATTTTCAAAATCGGTATAGAGCGAAAGTCGAACTTGGACCTGAAGTTCACCCATGATCAGTCTAAGATTCTCAATGGCACTGATTCCTCCTGCAGCCCCATATCCTACAAACCCATGAAAGATGGATTGTGGACACGACCTGCAGGATTATTTGTACAAAAGGCAAGCCGGTTCAAATCGAATGTCTATTTAGGAATCGATGAAAGAATCGTAAATGCCAAAAGTATCATGGGTATTATAAGTCTAGCTTTCGGATATGGGACAACCGTCAAAATCCTAACCGATGGCATAGATGAAGAGATGGCATTGAGTAGACTAGAGAGATATATTTGAAACTTACTTCTCTTTCATCATTTTAATAGACACATTAAAAGTCTGATCACTTAGACACCTTCACTTTGAAGGTGTTTTTTTAGCGTGGAAGGTTTAACAGGGCATTGTAAGCATTGATGCGTCCGAATTCATAAAGTGTCCCGGTACCGGTAACAGGTACGGTGGTCGATTCGATTGTCTGTCTGACTACTTTCGGATTTCGATTGAGTGATAATAACAATGCTAAGAGCCCACTCACTAATGGTGTGGACATGGATGTTCCTGAAAGGTAACCGTAATTGAACTGTCCAGAGCCATTAGGATAGGTCGGCATTGTCGATAATATATCGACCCCAGGTGCAGCTAGATCCACCCAAGAAGCCCCGAAGTTTGAAAATATAGCTTTCGTATCATCCCGTACAACGGCTGCTACACTGATGCATTGCGCAAAAGCTGCTGGATAGTTGTGCTGGTTCAGCCCATCATTACCAGCCGCTGCCGCCATCAAGACACCTCTGCTTTGGGCATATTTCACGGCATCATGGAGTATTGAACTGAAGGCCGTTGTCCCGAGGCTCATGTTGATGACCTTCGCCCCGTTATTCGTAGCGTAGACAATTCCTTGGACAACACTGCTTAAAGATCCTGTCCCATCATCACCTAGTACTTTGATATTCATCAAGGTAGGATTGATTGCAAGGCCAGCTACACCGGTCCCATTCTTAGTGACAGCTGCTGCTATCCCTGATACGTGAGTTCCATGACCATCGAAATCTTGTGTGGACGAGGAATCTGAAAAATTGGCATTCAAGATGATTTTAGCTTGTAGATCCGGATGGGTCGCATCGATACCTGTATCAAGAACAGCAATCGGAACCTTTGTGGAACCTCTGGTTATATTCCAGGCTCGGACAGCGACAACCTTCATAACCCCCCATTGTTGTGAAAACAATGGGTCGTTCGGAACAAGCTGTTTTTTGACGATAGCATCTCTTTCCACGTATTCGACTTCATCACTATTTGCATAACATTGAAGGCACTTATCGATTTGAGAAGGAGCAGTCTCAACAACCTGAACACCCAATTCCTTTATATCACAGATCACTTTGGCATTCGCTAGTCGATGGATCTGAGCACATTTCTGACGAGGGGTTTCGGCGTGAAAACGGATGAGAAGTCTATCAGGTAAGTAATTCATGTTCATTCTCCCTTTCTTTCATTTTTATTAATAGTTTACACATTTTACTAAATTCAGGTCACGGCAAGATGGAAATGGGCGCGTCTAATTTGTTTTTTTTTAAGATTATAAACCGTAAGTATGAATGAAATTGACTTAGGGGATTATTAGGGGTACAAATAATAAAAAGCCAACTCTATTATGAGCTGACTTAAAAAAGGCAAGGAGTTAATACTTTAAATTCTAAGAGCCTAAGTATGGTAAATTATAGGAGGAGGGTGAAACCGGTATGATAGAATTTCTTTTCTCTAATTTCATTTTGCTAGTAATAACCTTATTGGTGATTATATTTGGTTACAAGTTAATGTATCGCAAAAAAAATGCAAATGATGTAAAAAAATGATGAAATTCTTTTGATGGGGGAGAGAAACTATGAAAAAACTGTTAATTTTCATGTCGGATTTTATTATGTTCTTCAGTGCAGCTGGTTTATCTTTGGCCAACGAAAATGCTAAGCATTTACGTTTAACCGCTGATTAAGAAGTTAAATCAGCGGCTTGTTTAAGTTTTTATGATTTAGCCATATGATAAGCAGATGTAACAACGGCATCCTCTTTTACTTGAATGCTTCCAGCATAGTCTACTATATCATTTTTATCTATAATCCAATACTTCCTTCATTCAAATTACCATGTTCTTTAAAGAAATTTCTCAGCTCCACATGTGCATAATCGTGATTTCTCTCTTGTAAATAACCCGTAATGTCATCGATTGTAAAATAACATATCTATATAGATAAGTAGTATAGAGGTGCTTGTGTTCGTCTGTCGAATCGGTGAAGGTATAACATCCCTAAGAAAAGGTTTATTATCTTCAAATCGGGTCTTCTGTTAGAGGGAAAGTACAAAGCTAATGTTCATAATAAAATGGTTCATTATAACGTTCCCTTCAGTTATAAACATTAGCAGTTGAATGAAAGTGATTTGCTTGGTTTTAGAATATTTAAAAGAGGTGAAAGCATAAAACTGAATCACTTAAATTTAACTGTCAATGATGTTCATGGGAATTCTTAGAAACTTGTTTTGATATGACATGTGTTGGTACCAGAGGAAAAGGGTTTGCTGCCATGTTTGATGATGATTAATTTGTTTTAACTTTGATGAAAGGAAAGGATGTTCATTATCCTAAGACTTTTCATATTGGATTCCCACAAGAAAGCAGAGAAAAAGTTGTTAATAAGAGGTTGAGAAATGATGGGTATGAAGTTGATCTTCCTATTGAATCTCATGGATTTACCTTCTATGTCTAAGCTCCAGGTGGATTTACTGTTAAAGTTTTATCCGAGTAGTCGTATTTAGATCTCAATTAGATCAAAGGTGTTTTGTTGAGACTGTTGAATTGATCTTCAAGAAATGGGCACTTTTCTGAAATTAGGAATGCGCCTTTCTTTATGTAAAGGGTCATATGAGAATTCAAAATAAGCCTTCTTTGTTTGTTCTTTAAAATATTAGATTAACTGGAGCATTGATTTTTTAACTTTTTTATTAACAAACCGATTACTACTCCCGGTATCACGGATAACGTGGGTAACCATACAGGGCCGAATAATATCCCCATCATCTTGAATGTTGGCGAAAAAATTAGACCAACTGTTACAGAATAGGAGGCAAATGCAAATGGTAAAAATGCAAACAGCGATTTTCCTCCGCCAACATCTTTGTATGCGTCCCATACCGCAAAAAAGTACAAGCAAGGGTAAAACATTAACCATCGATAATTCGCTTGTTGAATTGCTTTTTCTATCTCCCCATGAATACTTAAAAGGATCACTTTGTTAAAATTGGATTGGACATTAATCAAAAATTCCAAAGTTATAAAAAGAAATCCTTTGAAAAACTTTCTGTTTAAAATTTGGCCAAAACCTGGAAATGCAACACTCCAAAGTAATATTTCGTACTTGTTATTTCGATTCATGTTATCCATCTATGTGATTGTAGACGTTATTAAATTATTTTCGAGCTTTCTTTCCTTAAGGCAACTCACAATTTAGTATTGCTTAACTTTAATTTTTTTCCCTAGTATAAAAAAGGTGGAGTTACATTGACACTCTGCTCCATTTGTAGGAAGAAAGTTGTTATTTACCTTTTGCAATCTTTTTACGATTTGGGGCAAGTGGTGGCTGCTCTAACCACTTATATTTTGTCATCAAGTCGAACCAATCTTTTGTAACCAATAAGTTTTTTAATATGATTTTTTCATAATTCATTGCAAGATCGGTTCGCATAGCGACCGCAAGTCCTGTACCATGATAAGCTTGTGCGGTTTGTAATAAAAAACCAATATGATATAGCATTAGCTTGTCTGAAAAGGGAGCGTCTTGAGAAGTTGATATTTCTGATTCCCAAGACATGGGTACAGGTAGATCATCGTCATGTAGTATTTTACTCAATGACTGAATTTGTTGGTCAGAGATTTTTTGTGTATTCATTAAAAATTTTCTAACCTCATTTGACTGCGTCACCTGACTAAATGCAATAGAAAGAGTTTTTTCCATTATTTTTTTCTTGACGTTTAATGAAAGAGTAACCATTTCTGTTGCAGCTAAAGGGCGTTTATCACTAAAAAAACCGTCTAAAAATTGTTGGCCTGAAATAAATTCGGGGCTTGTTTCAGGATAAAAATAGGGATCTCTTTGAAAGTGTCCTTTTTCTAATAATAATTCAATAGTATGATGATACATCCTCTTTCCGTCATTATCACAAGAATCATAAAAACTCCGTAAATCTTCTCTTACAGAAGAACTAATTGATCCTATATGTCCTAATAAACCATGTAGTGTCATAATGTGTAAATAGTGTAAACAGAATATGTCCGAAAATAATCTTTTTGTTCCTTTATTAAGATCTGATTCATTAAACCCAATTGGAACTGGAAATCCTTCGTTTTCAAGGAATGTTGTTATCTGTTTCTTTTGCTTTTCAAAAGTCTGTAAAGCATCCTCAAAAACAGCTCTTATCTTTTCATCCTCTATAATGGATAGCATATACTTATTTACTATTTCAATCGCCGTTCCATTTATATATTCTGCCCACAATGTTCCAATTTCCGAAGATGTGAGTTTTAAATCCTGTTTGTCCATAAAATCACCTCTATACTAAAGGGTTTCCAGAATATTATTTTTTATATGTACAAGATTATTGCAAAAAAACTCTTCGGTAATCGGGCGCTTTAATGGATTAACATACTTGAATTTTAAAACATCGGTAAGAACATAAAAAAAGAAAAACCCTGAAATTTAATACAGAATTTTGATCACCCTTCCTCATTAAGGAAGGGAGGTTTCATGATTATGAACTTAATTGTAGGTAGTACTACCGTCCTGTTTTAATAGAAATTTTGTTATATCTCTTTAAATTCAGTTGGAAATTTAGCATAATATCAGTTGTGTCTTTGATAATTTATCACGTTAAATAATTAAAGAAATAAAGATGATCAGGAGATTATGTACGCTATGTATAACAAGGATGAATTAGAAGAAAGGATCAATGATTTAAGAAAAGAACTGATCCAAAGTGTTGAAAAAAACGGATTAAATAGCCATGAGACCATTCGTTGTAGTCAAAAATTAGATCAACTTATTAAGGTTTATCAAAAAAAGATTATAAAAACCAAAAATAGAAATTGAGGATCCATTTGTAAGAAGTATAAATGGTTAGATATAGACAAAAAGGTGTTATTCTTTGCTGTTTCAACATTTTTAATTGTTACATTTGTTCTTAATTTGATCTAGCATATTTTGAATAGATCTTTACAATAAAAAATTGTTGCTTGAAAATAATGTTTGATCAAATTGATACTAATAACCTTTCATAAGCCGGTTAATTCCTCATTCAAAGGGAAAACCAGCTTTTTTCATCTAGAAATTAGTTTAGTAAGTTTAACGCGTTTTTCTACCGTAACCCTACTACAGAGTAGTGCCCATTACGGAATATTGAAAAATATGAACAATAATACCGCCTCAGTTATATTACTAAAGCACCTATTGCTTAAAGAAAGGGTATTGAAAAAGGATTTGTCTACATTTTGAGAAGGCTTTTCGGCGTCTTTTTTATTATAGAAGAATAAGCCAATAACTAATCACAACCCTAAAATGAGAGGTATAGCAAATGTGTTCTTGTATGATGCATTCAATGCAAACATGCTTTAGCACAAATTTTTCTCATAATAGTGTTCCTTGGAATAGGATTAGCTATTGGATTAGCTCTTTTATGCGTACTTTTTATTTAATTTTACGTTTTATAAAGGCAATTGAGAGAAGAAATGAAATTTGAAAAAACCTATAAGGGGTATGTGCTTCTCCCCCCTTTTTTGCTTGCAAAACGACACTTTTAAGTAACTTTATATATCAGATATAATAATGAATAATTAATTCGTATAGGAGTAACTGTCTATGCAAAAAAAAATCTTTTCACTTGATGAACATCAGATTTTTCTACAAGGACCAGTAGTGGTATTTAAGTGGAAAAATGTCAAGGATTGGCCAGTTGAATATGTCTCATCAAATGTAGAAGAAAACTTAGGATATAAAAAAGAAGACTTTTTGTTAAATCGTATAAAGTATGGGGATATCATTTTTGAAGACGATTTGATCCAGGTTTCAAATGAGGTTTCGAACTACAGTTTAAGTGAACGCAATATGTTCGAGCAAGAGTACCGAATTGTAAAAAGTAATGGAGAAATCGTCTGGATCTATGATTATACAACAATAGTTAGAGATGAGAATAGGGCAATTACTCATTTCTATGGTTATATATTAGATATCACTAAACATAAAAGAAACGAAGAAGCTCTTAGAAGAACAGAGAAATTAAATACTATAGGGGAATTTGCTGCAGGAATTGCACATGAAATCAGGAATCCTTTAACCTCATTAAGGGGATTTCTTCAGCTAATTAAAAATGGACAAATAAAAGAAGAGTACAAGGATATCATGGAGTCAGAGTTGGATAGGATAGAGTCCATTCTCAATGAGTTCCTGATTCTATCCAAGCCACATTTAACACAATACAATAAAAAAGATGTTCATGTTCTATTTAAGCAAATTCTTCCGCTTTTTGAAACACAAGCAACCTATAACAATATACAATTGGTTACTGAATTTGATTTAGACGAATTAATGATTAACTGTAATGAAAACCAATTAAAACAAGTATTTGTAAACTTTATAAAAAATGCCATAGAAGCCACGTCTAATGGTGGAGTTATTAAAATTGAATGCAAGAAAGAACAAAATGAACTCTGTATTCGTTTTATTGACGAAGGTTCTGGTATTTCTGAAGAAAACATAAAACGTCTTGGAGAACCTTTCTTTACTACAAAGGAGAACGGTACAGGTTTAGGTTTAATGATCAGTTTTAAAATTATAGAAGAACATGGCGGTACTATTCAAGTTGAAAGTCAATTAGGCATAGGGAGTATATTTAAAATTAAATTGCCTTTTTGTTAAAGAAGCCAAAAGGCTAATGTTAATCTTCTGATTCTAAAGTAGAAAATACAACAATTGGAATTATTATCTAAATATTTTCCATACTGATGCTATTACCCATGTCTGGTACTGCTGATTTATGTTTTATCACAGATGTTCCTATGTTAGATGAGATTAACCATTTAGATAGTTACCGAACATCTATGAAACGAAGTTCCTGCATACATAAACGAAAACAAAGCCCATAGATAAGTCCACAGATCCGTTTTCCTTGTCCTATGAAGATTCCAGCCATCATCTGCTCGCCTACAGCTTACATAATGACGGCACTGGTGCTGCTAGGATTTCGACTATCATCGGACGGCGTGTGCCTGAGCGAATTATTAATCGCTTTTGGAAAGAAGGCATAATTCCAACTCTTAACCAAAGTGATGAACCACTCGTTATTCCTCAAATGAATGATATTGGACTAGGGAACCGAGTAGCAGTCTCTATTCGTAAAGACCACGAAGTACTTGGTTATATTTGGGTGCTTGAATCTGGGCGCACACTCACAGAAGAAGGTCTCTTTGATTTAAAATTTGCTGCTAGCAAAGCTAAAAACCAGCTTCTTCAGCTCAATATACATAAGAAAAAGGAAGAAACTTTACGAGAATGGTCAGCGGAAGCGGAACTTCCGATGCACACTTTTGCGTATGCTCCGATAAAAAGGTGACATGGCAATCTGAAGATATCCACACTCATGACATAGGCTTTCCAGCTACCACGGACGCTCATTCACTTACCCAACAACTACAGTCGATTGAAGATCAACAAGGTATGACTGCAGTATTTTCTACCTATCAAAATAGAAGCCCGAAGATAAATAATTCTATTGAGACAGCTTCGGATAAATTGAAGAAAGATTATTCCGAAAATTAGTGATGTTCTTCCTTTCAAAGTATTTTATCGGCTATTTGGGCATTTCTTGCGCCGATGTTTCTACAAGAATTGGTTTTATTGTTTTTTTCATGTACCAAAGAGAACCAGGATGGGTTTACTTCATATTAAACCAACCGTTCTTCACGTGGTTATTCTGGTCAGTGGATGGCAACGCGTTGACTTTTTTATTCTGTTCACTCTAAAGATAACAAAAAATATTTTAAAAAATTTATTAATTATAGTTGTTCAAACGTTTGATTAATTTGCCTTAGCTTAATGGGCATGTGGCGATATCCCTGAAAGAGCTTCTAATCTGATCAGATACCCCTTTGGATCTGTTTATCTAAAGGGGTGTTTTTATAGTGAAAAGTGAAAAGAAGACCTGAACTGAAAGGTGGATTAAGAAACTGTTAAGTAGCAATAAAGTTATTCCACTAAAGGGCCAGATTTTGTAGTAACGTATTGTGAAGACGATTGAGGTTTAGAGTAATTGATATAAAGAAGAGAAGAGGGATTTTTTACGGACAAATGCTTTGTTTTTATGTATCATTTTCGTTTTTTTGATACCCGTGTGTACATACCATTATCAACCATATATGGTAAAATTAGCACGAAAGCATGTTGGAGAACACCTGTAATCTTTATATAGGGCTAAAGACAACTACAACGTTATTTTTTACTTAAGCCAATATATAATTTTTACACCTTATATGAACTGTTAGAGGGGGAAACTATGATTAAAAAATTGATAGGAGAAAGTGACAGGAGAAGTATGTCTCTCACTTTTGCTACTGCATTGGTACTAGTGTTGACATTGTTTGTAACTATCACCAATTCGAAGGCTGTACAGGCAGAAGAGGCACACTGGCAGAAAGCCACTGATCACATCGGTATACCAGAAGGCCACATTCAGAAATCAATTATATTTGACGATAAAATGTGGCTGTTTGGTATATACGACTATAACGAGATGGATTCACGAGCAGCCATTTGGTCGAGTGACGATGGTGAAGAGTGGCAGCTAGAAACTGATTTTACAGAAGATGAAGGACCTATTTTAAAAGATATTGATAACGTAGTTGTATTTGACAACAAACTTTGGGTTATTGGCTGGACAGGTATATGGTCAAGTGAGGATAGTGTCCATTGGCAGCAACTAAAGGACAGAGATAATATGGACTGGCCTATGACCACTGGCTTTAGTGCTGCAGCTTATGATGGTAAACTGTGGGTGGCCGGTGGTTATCATGACGGTGTGACAAATGAAGTTTGGGTAAGCGAAGACGGAATCCATTGGGAGCAGGCGACAGAGGAAGCTGATTGGTCTCCTAGAAATAGCCCAAATTTGTTTGAGTTTGCTGATAAGCTTTGGTTAATTGGTGATGTCAAGGGGCAGAGTGATGTCTGGTATAGCGAAGATGGTGTAAACTGGCATCAAACTACCGAAGATGCTGGCTGGCCCCAACGGAGACACCCGAGCGTGACTACCTCTGATGATGGAATCTGGGTTACGGGGGGCAGTGATGTGACGGGTGAAGGTCTAGTGTATAATGATGTATGGTTTAGTCCTGAAGGAAAAGAATGGAAGAAGGTTACTGAAGAAGCAGCTTGGGGACCGCGCTTTGAGCACGCCTCCATAGTATATGATGACAAGCTCTGGGTGATGGGCGGCGTTGATTTTAATTTCGATATTGGTTATCAAGTGAGCGTTCATGACGTTTGGTACTACAACCTGATTGATGAAGAGGAGGAGATAACCCCTCCTAAGGCTGTGCCGCCCGAATATAAGAGAAGAGTCGATGTTGGTACCAAACAGGGGGTAATATATCAAAAAAAACAAAACTGTACATTTAGGGGCAAGAGCAAAGGTAAGTGTCCATCAAACGAAGGTAAAATCTTAAACACGAAATAAATGTTCATAAAGGGGTACAAACACATTGCCATCAAGTTAAGAGAACAAAATATATGAACTTGCGTTCATGAACAAAATTTTTCTCTATTTTAGTTGTATAAGTTAAAAAATGGCATGACAAATAAGCTTTCAGGAAGGGATTTTTAAAAATTTTATGCAACTTGATGATCTCGTGACATGGTATACTGATAGACAACACCCAAAATATCAAAGACTGTTTTTTTCTCATATCGGTGGGATTTTCGTCCGTTTTTCTGTAGGAGGGCAAACAGGCGAAGCAGTATCTTTGATAATTCTTGGGTGTTTTTTTGTATGGCTTTAAACAGGAGTGGAAAGTAATCTTTGATGATATAAATAGCTTTATACTCGCTAAGTTCTTGTTTTTTCTTGGTGAGAAGTAGCTGCCGCATTTGAAACATGGTGGAAGAACCAAGGAGGATAGCGATTAGTTGACCATAGAGATGACATTCTAAGCGCTCTTTTTTGATTTCTTTACAATGATCGATTTCAAAGAAGGATTTCCATGTCTTAAATAGTAATTCAATTTGCCACCGTAAAGAGTAAAGATCGTGAATGTGTTCCGTTGGAACATCTTCGGGTGATGCATTGGTTATGTATACATTCATCGCACTCAATCGTTTGCTTCGTTCTTTCATGATAATGCCTTTCTTTTTCTCCTTTACCGCATGATTTTCCAATCGTGTTCGGGTTGCTCTTCCGTAAGTCGGTGGATAATGACTCTAGTCGGCAGCTTTTGATTTTTCCCAATATAAACATCTGAGATTTCATGGGTTTGTCCAGGCTTTAATTGATGCATGATCTCTTCCATATCTAATTGAATATATTCGGTTTGTTTTTTGAGTGTTCCATTTTTGAAGTATTCAGGATTAGGGTTCCTTAGATAAACCCGAGTGTTTAATTTTAAACGAGAGATATAAGAAGCGCCCTTCTCATCCATCTGATGGAGGTCATTTAGGTCAAAGTATCCTAAATCACGTATACATAAGTCATCTGTTTGTACCGTTTGTAAGCACGTGGAACCGTAGGTTCGATCATTTTCTTTACCTGGACCCGAATGAACATGGAGGAATTGGCCACTGAGAAGATCATATTCCAGTTGAATTTTCACGCTAGCTGTATGGCTACTGCCTCCAGATCCTTGATAGGTTTTAGCAAAAACATTTGGCAATTGAAAGGTCGTAGAATCCAAGATTCGTATACTCCGAAACTGTGAAACGTAACGATGAGAAAGAACCTGAGAAGTAGACAACTTTTTAGTAAGCAAGGTAGCGAAAACATGCCGTAAGAGCTCGACAGCCGTAGGATTAAATCGTTGATTAAGTCCTTCAGGACTCATTAAAACTCCCGTTGAAGATTCTAAACAACTACATAGCTGTGCCAGGGAAGTGCTTGCTACTTTTTGACTTAACCACACACACAACGCGATTAAATCTTTGGCTTGGTACTTACTTGTCCTTTGAACAAAACCTACCTTTTTGGCCAGCTGTTGGAGATATTTTGGAGACAAAGATCGTCGTAATTCTTGTGAAAAGAGGGTAAGTTCATCTAAAACCTCGTTACCTATAAAAAAACACCATCCTTTCCATCATATTACAAAAAGAATAGCGTTTTTTTCGTTTTAGGGGAAATGATTTGCCTTAGCTTGATGGGCATGTGGCGATACCCCTAAAATGATTCCTTAGCGTTAGAAAAATGCTAGTAATAATGTTTACATATTTTGGATTAATGATTACTATTATATTGCATTTATTTTACAAGATGTTATAAAATTAAAAGGAGGTATTATTTTGAGACAAATTCTTTTTGCATTTGTTTTAACATCCGTTGTATACCTTACTATGGGAAATCTAACTACTCTTGCAGAAGAAAATTTAACAGAGGAACAGATTGCGGAAAAATTCGAGGAAATTGATTCTACATACGATGTAAACGAAGAATTAAGCGAAGAAGACGCAGAATTTATTAAAAAGTATGCAAACGTCACACAACCAGAAGAAACATCTGTTGACATGGTACAATCATCAAGTCAAGAAACAAGTTCAGAAACATTTTATGGAACTGGGAGTGCGCCAAATAGTAATGAAAGTGCCGCTGTTTTAGGTACATACACTTTAAATCAAGGATATATTAGTCAATCGTATAAAATCTCAATGACTGCTGCTATGAATTCTGGAACTGCTGACAAAATAACTAATGAACATACTCATACAGCTTATGGAACTGTTGGTAGTGGGGGTCTTTTAAAAGTTTATAGTAAAAATGATTCACGTTCATGTAGTAATGAACAAAGTTGTTATTCCTATTTTTCAGAAGATTATAGTGCTCATGTTGTTTACTATTCTCAAGTGATCAAATCTACTATTTATCATGATGGTAATAGATCATTTGACGTAACAGTAAGTGGTCTATAAAGACTAATTTTTATAAAAAGCCTTCGACTTAATGAAGTGGGAGGCTTTTTATGTTAATTTTTAAATGAGTTGTAAATAGGAGGCTTTATTATGCTGACGTCTTTCAATATTCCTAATATATTAATTACTTTGTTGGTATTAGTAATAATTATAAGTGTTGTATTCTTAGTAGTTAAGTCTACAAGGAAATAGATTAGAACACTTTAGAGAAAATGGTTTGAAGGAGTTAGAAAGTCTGAAAAAAAAAGATTCTTAGGTTAATAGACAAAAACTATATTACAATCAACAGCCGAAGAATCGGCTTAAGCTGTAGAGTATACAGCTTATGATGAAAAAATCATGTGTTAATAAAATCCATCTACTTTCCCCCTGGTAACAGCTTCGCTTGTACACCCCCTAGAAAAAAAACGCCTTTGAGGCGTCAGATTGTCGAGAAACCCACGCTTTTTTGAAGCATGGGTTTCTCTATGCTTCGTTGAATATCCCATTCATCCGTTTTCATCTTGTGTAGAAAATAAAAAAACCTCCTCCTAACCTCTGATATGCTCCCCAAAAGGTAGACAGATGAAATAAAAAATCTGTTTGACCTTGAGGGGGAGTATTTTTTATGGCGAAAAGTAAGTTTAGTGCACAAGAAAAGCTTGAAGTGATCCAAGCTTATGAAAAAGGGAATTTTTCCATCAAAGAAGTCATAGAACAGTATCAGATTAGCTTATCTACCTTTAAAGATTGGAGAAATAAGTACAATCATCTGGGCCTCGAAGGCTTACAACCTTCCAAAAGCTGGACAACCTATTTGAAAGAAACAAAATTACAGGCGGTTCATGACTATCTCTCGGGGAAGTATTCTCTTGCGGAGATTATTATTCGTTACGGGATATCTAGCCAGTCGGTTTTGGGAACGTGGATAAAGCAGTATAATGGTCAAAAAGACGTGAAAACCACGGGGAAAAGAGTGAATCGTCCAATGACCAAAGGAAGAACAACCAAACTAGAAGAAAGAATTTTCATTGCCAGAGATTGCATGGAGAATAATAAAGACTATCAAGGCATCGCTGAACGGTATAACGTGTCCTATCAACAAGTGCATCAATGGACCAAGAAATACGAAGAAGGGGGAGAAGATGCCCTTAGAGATCGACGTGGGAGAGTGAAGCCGGAAGCCGAACTCACTTCAGAAGAAAAAACGGCATTACAGATGAAGAAACTGGAAAAAGATAATGAACGGCTACGTGCGGAGAATGCATTGTTAAAAAAGTTGGAAGAAATCGAAAGGAGGCGAGAATAAACCAGGTTCGTGCCGAAGATACCTATTTAGCCATTGAAGAAATTCATCAATCGGAGCATCTGTCCATTTCTTTATTATGTGACGTGGCGGACATTGCCCGCTCTGCGTATTACAAGTGGAAGAACCGCACCCCTACGGAAAATGAACAACTCAATCAAACGATCCTGGTGGAAATGAACGAGCTGCATCAGAAAGTGGAAGGGATCTATGGGTATCGCAGGATGACGATGAATATGCGAAGGGTGTTCCAGATGCCTTTAAATGAAAAAAGGATCTACCGCTTAATGGTCATCGCTGGCCTGCAATCGATGATTCGTCGAAAGAAAAAGCAGTATGGGAAGTCAAATCCCCAACACATCGCTGAGAATGTCCTCAATCGGGAATTTACGGCCGATCAACCGAATGAAAAATGGGTGACGGATGTAACCGAATTCAAATATGGTTCGGCTCACAAGGCTTATCTTAGTGCCATTCTTGATTTGCATGATGGATCGATTGTGAGCTATGTCTTAAGTACGACCAATAACAATCCATTAGTCTTTGAAACTTTAAATCAGGCGACCCAGGCCTTTCCCGATGCAGCCCCCCTTCTCCATAGTGATCGCGGCTTTCAATACACTTCTCATGGATTTAAACGATTGCTTCAAAAAGCAGAAATAGAGCCCAGTATGTCACGGGTGGGGAAATTCATTGATAACGGACCGATGGAATCTTTTTGGGGTACGCTAAAGTGTGAGAAGTATTATTTACATAAGTACAAAACGTTTGACGAGTTACAACAAGCTATCGATGACTATATACACTTTTATAATCACGAACGGCTACAAAAACGATTAAACGACCTTACCCCTATGGAATATAGGAGTAAAGCCGCTTAGATCCTTTTTATTATTTCTACTGTCTACTTGACGGGGTGCAGTTCATCCGAAGCCTTTGATAAACTGGACGGATATGTACAGGAGAATAAGGGTGTTACCAGGACGGCTCTGATGCGTGACGTTGTTGAGCAATTAATCAATAAATTGTCTAATACTGATACAAGAAAGATGATTGCGGAATCAAAATCCAACATGCCCTATATCAATATGAAGAGGCGTTTGGTGCTGATAAGTTAAAGGAAAGAGTTAAAAAGTACTTTGCTGAAAAGGAGTAAAAAACCTTCCGTTGATCTTACGGAAGGTTTTTTATTTAAAGATTCGTTTTTTACTAACGTATTGATTAAAAATAAAGTTTGATAATTAATAAAGAACCAATCGATAATTGCAAAAACATGGATAAAAACCTTTGTATGTTGTTACGTAATAGGGCCATATTCTTGAAGAAATAGTTGGAGTAAGACTATTAATTAAAGGTTGTTTGTGAAGTGTTACACTTAAGCGAGGCAGAATAGTTGAAGAAGATTAGTTTAATGAAATCATTTTTACTAAAGTTCGTACGTATTAAAAGAGAAGTGATTTTTACGGAAGAAAAATAAGGTGAATGAAAAGGGGATTCTATGAAAGATAATCAGATGGAGAATAGTGGTAAGGTTGAGAAATTATATACAAAGAGGGCATTAACATATGAATCTTTGTATGTTAATCGACTAGGTTGGGGTAAAGAACTTTATACTTTTTTTAGGAACTATAATTATTTAAAATCGCAATTAAAGGTTTTAGACGCTGGGTGTGGAACAGGAGTTATTACAAGAACTCTCAATAAAATTGTAAATGAATTAGGATACGATGAGTTAGTGTTTAATGCTTTTGACCTTACTCAAGGTATGTTAGATATATTTCAAAAGCAAATAACGGAAGAAGGACTAAATAATATAGAATTAGCTAGGGCTGATGTTTTAAATCTCGATTCACTACCAAATAACTGGAACGAATATGACCTTATTATTTCATCAGCATTATTGGAGTATATCCCCAAAGAACAGATTAGTAATGCTTTAGTAAACTTAAAACAATTACTTAAAGAAGAAGGTAAAATGTTAATCTTTATTACAAGACGCAACTTTGTTACCAACCTAACTGGCAAGCTATGGTGGAAAACAAATCTGTTCGAAGAAGATAAATTTCAAAAAATACTTCGAGATGTTGGGTTTAGAAAAATTGAACAAAGAAATCTTCAATCTAGATGGTCGAAATATATAATGGTTTTTGAAGTAACAAAGTAATAAGAAATTCCGAGGCCTATTTCTATCCAAAGGAAGGACATTTGCTTTACCTAAACCACTGGAGAGCTATACTTAAACAGCTAAAGTCTTATTAAATGTAGTGTAGTGCTTTAATAAACAAACGGGGCATGAGTAGAAAAAAAAGGAGTAGTCGATTTATACCGCTGTGCAATGTGGAACCACAAAAAATCGCTATCCAAAACTAAAAGCCTACTATGATAAAAAGCGTGAAGAGGGAAAGCCACATAAAGTAGCTATTATTGCTTGTTCCAACAAGCTCCTTCATTGGATTATGCATTATTAAAACGTAAAGAGGCATTTAAGGTATATTAATTTCCATGAAAAACCAATTAAGGAAAAACTTAAAATCGACATGTTTGAAGCTTATTTAGCATGCGCAATTTATTGTAACATGACTTTTTTAACTTTTTTAGTCCTACCTATTGACCTTCTATTAGCTGGTATTGCTGAACAAATTATTATCTGTTGCCTAAATGACCCGCAGTTAAAGAATACAACTTCCAGGGCTAGTACGATCGCTCCCTCCCAAAGCAGTTTTTGATTAAACTTCCCTTGTTCCGGGTTTTAGGTAAAAATTCCATGAACGTGTTTTTCGTATTCATGGTAACTTATTCTAAAAGACTTTTTTGAATATGCCCGCGGGAGCACTCGGCTACCACAGGCAAGGTTCTATCAGCATACCGTGAACTATTCAGCAACAGCGTAGTGCAGCAGCACGTTGCCAGAATCAAAGCTCTTGGCTTTGAGGAACGTAAGCTCGTTTTGATTAACCTCTTTGAAAAGTTGCTTTCCTCCGCTAGCGATGACTGGTGTCACAATGAACACATACTCGTCTATGAGCCCGGCTTTAGTAAGTTGCTGCACGACGGTGCCACTGCCCATGATGAGAATGTCAGATCCATCTTCTTCCTTTAGCTTCTTCACAACTTCAGTGATATCGCCACTATAAAATTCAGTGTTCTCCCAGTCGGACTTTTTCATCGTTTCTGAGAAGACAATTTTCCTCATGTCAGTCAGCTCTTGCGCCAGCGCCTTCATTTCTTTAGGGGCGTTCGGATCGCACAGAACGGGCGGCCATGAAGCCTCGAACAACTCAAAAGTAGCCTTTCCTGCTATGAGCGTATCTGCCTTCACCATCTCGTGAGTAGTTTTATCGACGTCGTTGTCTGGGACGAACCAGTCCATACCTCCAGTCATTTCGTTGAGACTGGCAAAATAACCATCAATAGAAACTCGGTTAATCATTTTGACTTTACGCATCGTCATGCTCCTTCCCTTTATCTTTACATACCCATTATAATTGGAAAGAGTGATATAAAATTGTACAAAGCCGTCATTTTTGCTATAAATACGATGACCCGGCCTCATCGCTATGGAATTCACTTACCTTATTCGTAATCCTTTTCGGCGTAACCCAGGAAAACGCTTTGATGTCGCTGATGAAATGCGATTGATCGTAAAAGTTAAGCGCGTAAGCGATATCTGAAAATCGTTCATACTGCCCCGTATTCATCATCCTCAGTGCCTCATTCACTCGCTTTACTCGAATGTACAACTGGGGTGGCATGCCAACTACTCGGGCAAAACGCTTCTGGAATTGACGCTCCGAAATATGAAATGCCGACAATAAATCTTTCACTTTGACAGTTGAAATGTGCAAACGAATAAAACCCAGCGCCTGCTCGATGAGTTCATCCCTTTTATTCGTTTGCTCCAGCTTTGTGATAAGGAATTCGCCAAGCATAGTGATTCGTTCGGCATTTGATTTGGTGGCTAAAAGCAGCCTCTCAAGCTCTTTTGCGCCAAATTGGTCGGGCAATAGGAAACCTTGGTTGAGCGTGGATGCATCCATACCAAACAGCGTATAGAGCGCGTGAGGCTTGAAGACTACTTGTATTGTCGTGTACGGCTTGTTTCTGAAGTGCATGACACTCGGTTCCGAACCTTGTCCATGTAGAAACAGTATGGGAATATCCGAGATTTGTGCTGAACGGCTCTTAATTCTTTCTATAGCAGCTAAAGCATCGGTAGAAAGATGGAACACAATACCAGGAAGGCCATTCGGACACACCTTAACATTAAGTGCTTCACTACCCGTATGAGAGGCAATTCGAAGGCACTCAATATCGCGTCTTAATACCTTTGGTGGCGGTAAGACTGTAAAGTTTATTGTTCTCATAACCTGCCAAAACCTCCGGCTAAGGGTAGTTGCTGATTCCTATGGGGTATTGGTTGATACATGTTACATACCTCCAGATGCAAGGTATTGTAGGTACTACCCACTATATCCTTGCATATCAATTCGACGAAACCTAAGATAAACCCTTTTTGCTACTGGGACTTTTGATTATTTAGAAAGCCCCAAATAGCAGGTCGTTGTTTTAAATCAAAGTTTAATTCACAGTAGGGTGTGCTTGGTTTCCTAGATGCTTAACGGTTGAACACTTGTATGGACCCGAGATAACAGCTTAAATACCTTCGCCTTTTAAGACATTAGTTATTTGTTGAGCATCTATGTTGCCCTTATTAGTTAACCCTCTTATTCTTTCATTTTCTCCTGTTTTTGGAGATTCGCCATATTTGTCATTTTTACTCTAAAAGAGTATCGAATGGCATTTAAGCATCTTCAAGAAGGAAAACCCTTCAGAGTAGCAGTTATTGCATGTGTTAATAAGCTCTTACACTGGATTTATGCCTTACTAAAAAGTAGGACTACTTTCCAAGATATAGCTTAGAAACTATATCTAACTAAATACAACAAAACCTTCAGAATTGATTAAGCGGAAGGTTGTTTAGCATGCTTACTTTTAGTACAGCATGAAGTATTTAAGTTTTTATTGAAAAATGTTGACAAACTATTAGCTGGTTTTGTTTCACAAGAAAAAACTAAGCGGATAATTTGGCTTTAAAAATTTAAAATACCTTGAAAAGAGGGAAGAAAAAGAGTAGTTTGTTGTTTTTGGGATATCGCCAGCAAAACGCGAATTTATAACGTATCTTGCGTTGTGATCTTTGGAGTAATTACGTTTTTCTCGTTAAAATACATTAAAAATAAAGATTTTGCTGTTAACAAAAGTGTTTTAATAATCCCAAGTATTACTTTTGCTGTAGTGATTGGCATAGTTATAAGTATTATGGCAAACGGAACATTTTTGGAGTCTCTGGTTGTTATTGGAGTTTTAGTTATCGTTTCTTTAGGGCATTCTTTAGCACTAATAAGAATGAGAAAAACATATCAATCTCTCCTTAAAAAAGATAATAGTAAGTAGTTTGATTAAGGAGTTAGAAACTCTTAAATAGCAATTTTTTATTAAAGTAAAGGGGCTTTCAGTAGTAACCGTGAAGCCAAATCCTTATATATCGATCTTCAACAAACGGGCGCAATTCTGCAGTAAAGGATTGCGCACATTCTTTGTGTAAAGGGCCATATCGTATTATAAGGTCAATCAGTTATTTACTGGTTGGCCATTTTTCATGATTTAATATGAGTAGCCGAGGAGAACGAACGGGCCAGTGGGAGAGAGATAGAGGTACCGGCGAAATGGGAAAATGAGGAGTGATACAAACATGAATCCAGTCATCGGTCTGGATGTAGCGAAAGAAGAAAGCCAGATTGTCCAAAAAACATCCTTCACGGACAATGATCAAAGGTGTGGTCTGCGGTGTACGGGTGGAAGACATAGAAGAACCAACTATGCAGGAAATTCGCTATTTGAGATAAGCTGACCGATGAGTTAGCAAAGGAAAAAACGATGGAGAAGATTTTACGGAAATAATAGTTAGAAACGAAGAAACACTGCTTCCATTTGTATAATATAAAAAGAATCGGTGTTTTTTGTTGAATTGACAATAATTCTTCAGAGAGACAATTTAAATCTTCATGTATAAGGTGGATTGCTCAATAAAGTACTCGTCTTGTTTCTATGAATGGAAAGCGCATTTCATAAACCAAGTACAATTCCCCACGTTATCCCGTCCTTTTCAATTAGTGCAGGAGCAGGCTTTTCTTGTTTATAGCATAATGACGGTTTTATACAATTTTTTGTAGCTCCGATCGATTATGATTTGAGATAGATCATAATGAGAGGAGTTTTTTGATTGGAAGTTAATCGTACTATACCTCCAAAATGGACTAAGAGATTCAAGATCAAGTTGTTGATTCGTATTGGAATAATCGCCGTTATTTTACTTGTAGCAACCATGAGTTTGGGTTTGTGGGTTTCAAGTAATATGCTTCTTTCGCCATCGTTCAAAGGAGTAACGAAAGATTTTAGTCACTGCCTCCCGGATACGGAACGATACTTCGGTGAATCTTGCGGCAACTTGCGCCAAACCAAGGAGTATTCGTTTCAGGAGGTCAAGTTCTTTTCTGTGAATGGCTATGTCCTGCCGGGTTGGTTAATTAGGGCTGAAGATAACGGCGGTCCACCTTCGAATAGTGCAATCATGTTTGTTCATGCTGGCGGTAGTGATAGGCGTGAAGGAACGAAATATATCGGTATGTATCATAGGCTGGGGATGGATGTGCTTACCTTCGATTTAAGCTGCCATGGAGAAGCCCCATGTATAACGAGTGGTCTGTCATTCGGAGAACGCGAATCGACTGACGTGTTATCGGCTTACCACTATCTAAAAGATCAATATGATAAGGTATATGCGATGGGTTCTTCTGTGGGTGCGTCATCCATTTTGATTGCTTTGCCCGAAATGCCTGATCTTGAAAGTGTGATTGCCGAAAATCCATATTCCAGCTTCGAACAGCTGATTATGGATGCACCTGAGTCCAAATCCCTTCCGGATTGGGCAGTAAACAATTTGATTCAACTCACAAAAATACGCGGAAAATTTGATGGGCAGAGTAGCCCAGAAAACTCACTGAGACTCTCAAGTTCCGTACCAATCTTCTTTATCCACAGTAAGGCCGATCATAACACGCCCTATACCCAGACGGAGTACTTAGAGGGCATCTATACTGGGCCAAAGACATTGTGGGAGCCTAAACAAGGTGAGCATTCTGCAATCTGGAATACAAATCGAACGGACTATGAGAAGCGGATCAAAGAATTTTTGAAATGATTCCTTCATCTGGGGAAAGCATTTTAATGATTATACTTACTATTTAAATACAATTAGAGCAACAGTAGAGGAACAACTTCAACCGATAGGAAGTTGCGAACCTTGACTAGGAATATGAAGATAAGCATGAACAGATTATTAAGAACTTCTTAGCCAATATCCAAGATTGATCAATTATTTTACTTCATGGAATTGCACAAACGGTTGCTATTTTTAGGCAATAAATCGAGGGGATTTTAATCTTTTGTAAAAGGAGCGACAGAAGGCTCAAAAGAAACTATGATTTTTTGGGGCTTAACTAAAAAAACTACACCATCTTTAAACACAATAGTTTGCCGTAGGTGGTAGACATAAAAATGCTTGAACTTGGCTTTTTCCTTTTGCCACATCCAGAACAATCACTGGATTCATAGGTGATTTGCGCTCTCTTTTTTTGAAATGGGCCAGATTGTGGGATAATATTTTACTAGAATCGCTGCTGTACAAAAAAGGATTGCCTTGGTGGCAATCCTTTTAAATGCAAATAATATTCAGTTCTTTACACTAACTATTAAACATTTTATAACTATTGAACAGTTATTGATTAGAGAAGGACTTAAAGAGAAGTATAGAAGATTCTAATCATTAAATGTCAGAGGAGAATATTATGGAAATTCGACAGTATGAAGAGAAAGATGAAAAAGGGTGGATTCGATGTAGAGTGCTTTCCTTTTTAGACACAGCTTATTATGATCACGTGCTGCAAGAGAAAGAAAAATTCAACAATCCAGCCATAGAACTTGTGACAGTGATCGACGGTCAAATTGTTGGGTTATTGGATATCGAATATGAAGCGGAAGAAGGTTTGTACCAGAGGTGGAGGGTTAGGTGGAATGATTTGGCACATTGCTGTCCATCCCGATCATCGAAGAAAGGGAATTGGCAAGTTTCTTTTGAATGAAGCAGAAAAAACAGTTAAAGCCAAAGGGATAACCTATCTTGAAGCCTGGACGAGAGATGATAAGTGGGTCAATCATTGGTATGAAAAAAATGGATTTCGCCCTGTCGATTCTTACTTGCAGGTATTTATGGAGGGGGCCAAAGAGGTCGGAGTCTTGGAAAGTGAAATTTCAAACCTGCAGCCTGTGGAAGCTTTTGCTCATTATGTGGGGGAAGACACGAACACTATAAAAAATACATTTAAGCGAGTTCATGAATGTTTATGTTATGAAAAAAAGTTAGCCCCTAGGGCAATGTCATTAAGTTAAGCCCAAGACACCACCGGGAATAAAATGGAATCCGAAACGGCATGGGAAAAAGTCCTGTGCGGTTTGTTTTTTTGTGCAAGCAAGGAAAAAGCATACAGCAAACAAAGCGGATGGAATATCTGCTTAAAAAATATTCATGGGAACCGAATTATGCTACTCTGTAGACGAAGCTACCGTTATATTCAGAGATGCGTGAGGAAGTTTCCCCCCATTATTCAGGTAGTGCTTTCTCATTTTATTAAAGACTAATAAGTGGCTTATAAAATGGAGACGATCTGTTCTGGGGCGTGTGTGAAAAGGGTGTTTTGCCCGTCAAAAGGAGGCCAAGATGAACGAAACAGCATTAGAGCTTCAGTTATTTGAGAACTTAAAGCCTGAGTTAACATCGTTCTGTTACAGAATGCTAGGATCCATCGATGACGCAGACGATGCTGTTCAGGAAACCTTTATTCGTGTTTGGCAAAGTTGGCATTCATTCAGGCAGGATTCCTCATTCAAAACATGGGTTTATCGTATTGCATCAAACTTATGCCTGGACAAGCTAAGACAAACGAAACTCCGCACTCGCCCCGTTGACTTTTCCGATCCCGCGACATCTATTATCGCACCCAGCGAAACGTTGCCTGACTCATCCTGGGTCTGGCCTGCTCCCGCCTTTTCGGAAAATCCGGAAGATATCCTCATTCGCAAAGATACGCTTCAACTGTGTTTTATAACTCTCTTGCAAACATTGCCTCCACGTCAACGTGCTGTTCTCCTTTTGAAGGACGTATTCGAGTGGTCCTCTAAGCAGATTGCAGAAACGTTAAGAATGTCGCCGGCAGCCGTTAACAGCGCCTTGCAAAGGGCCAGAGAGACGATGGATCGTTCGAAACATCGTTCTGAAGAATATAGCTTGATGGATCTCGAGCCCGATCAAGAATTGCTCTCACGGTATGTGGAAGCGTTTGAACAATTTGATATCAATGCGCTGGTAGCTTTGTTTCATGAGGAAGGCCGTCTTTCAATGCCGCCTTTCGCAATGTGGGTACGCGGCAAAGACGATTTGTTCAAGTTTTTTGCGCTTACACGCTGGCATTGTGAGGGCTCCCGGTTTTTGCCGATTACGGCGAATGGGGGTTATCCTGCTTTCGCACAGTATGTGCTAAGCGGTGAAGACTCCTACTTGGTACCCTGGGGTATTCACATTATTGAAATAAAGGACAAGAAAATATACCACGTCCAAAATTTCATTAATACAAAATTATTTTCCCGATTTGGGCTTCCTGCACAAATACACCGATGAATATCGTAATCTAATTTCGTCTAAATAAATGAGAAACAAAATTACGATTATCAAAGATAGAAAGGACGATAGTTCATGCGTAAAATCATTCTATTCATTCACAGTACTTTTAATGGAGTTGTCACTGGCGACCCAAGCGAGGACAAAACCAACTGGGCGGTCTGGAGAAATAGCGCTGGCATTGAGGAAGGTTCTCAGTATCTATTAAATATTTTCGAGACAGCTGATACCATTTTGCTTGGCCGCGGAACCTACGAAGACCTCTCTAGAAAGTGGCCGACTAGTCGAGGGTCCAAACGGGACAATGGAGGTTCAAGCCTGGGTGATAAGATAAACAACGCCCACAAACTAGTTGTAACAAGCGCCCGCCCGCTCGACAAGCTAAAATGGGGAGAATTTGAAGCTCCAAAACAATTGACCGGCAGTAATATAGAAGAACAAATTAAGGACTTAAAAAATGGTGACGGTGGCGACATTGTTATTTTCGGTAGTCCAACGCTCGTGCGAACACTTGCAAATGCAAATCTTATTGACGAATATCAGATAGTCATGCACCCGGTTGTGGTCAACGTAGGTGAGCATTTGTTTGACAATCTTAAGGAGCAGAAGGAATTCCATCTCGTGGACGTCAAAACACTTAAGGTGGGTTCTCTCTTGGTAACCTACAGACCCGCTAAAGCTTAGCTCAACCGGGCAGATCATTACTGTCAACACAAACAGCTACCCAGTTGGTAAAGTGCAATGGACCGTCTGTTAACACAGCATTATGCTACTCTGTAGACGAAGCTAACAGCTGATCTATAGTGGATTTTGCGCGTATTCTTCTGCCCTTGGCGAATGGGTCGAATCGGCAAAATGTTTTTGCGAATCAGCGCTTCAACATCGGGCAGGGGTTCATCGTCCCTTGACGAAGGAAATGTCTACAAACGTGAACGGCGACCGTGAAGTTGACTTGGTAGTGGTGCCGTCTATCCATTTGGGATTTGTATTTACGCATGATCTGAACATAGATGTGTAAGTAAACTATAACGAGAGGGGATAATTACATGAATCAAAATTACAACACTTCTAAGCAGCCTCCAGTGGTCGATCGGTCCACCTGGCAGGCCAAACTGGATGTGTTGCGGCTCCGAGAGAAGGCGCATACTCGCGAAGGTGACGCAATTGCGGCAGCCCGTCGGCGGCTGCCGATGGTCGAGGTGGACTCGAGTATCCCGCTGATCGGCCCGGATGGCCCGGTCACGCTGCTGGAGACGTTCGAGGGCCGCCACCAGTTGATCGCCTACTTTCATATGTGGCACACTGGCAGACCCGCCGCGGAGCAGTGCGAGGGCTGCACCTTCTCCACGACCCATATCAACGAGCTGTCCTATCTGAACTCGCGGGACGTCAGCTACGCGACTTTCTGTGAGGGGCCGTATGAGGAGAGTTCGCGGTATCGCGACTTCATGGGCTGGACGGTTCCCTGGTACTCGGTTCCCCAGGACGCCGCGGACCAGTTGATCGTTGACCGGCACTTCGGCATCCTGGTCAGTTATCTCCGGGACGGCGACAAAGTCTACGAGACCTACTGGACCACAGGCCGCGGCAACGAACGGATGGCACCGTCGTACGGACTGCTGGACCTGACTGTCTACGGTCGGAAGGAGTTTTGGGAGGATTCACCCGAGGGTTGGCCGCAGCATTGGGGCTCAAAAGGTGGTCAGTTTCAGATGGACGGCCGCCCGACCGCCCAGTGGTCCCGCCTGGCAGCCGGACGCTCTGACGATCTCGGCACCTAGACTACCTTCTGCACTATTGTCAAAAAGCCGTAACCCAGGGGGTCCCTCCGGTATAACTATCTACTTGTGATGAAAGCCGGCTGTTATTTTATTCAATCATCGGGCGCATTTCCGGAACAAGGAAATGCGTCCGTTTTTCATTTTAGGGCCAGATTATGGAGTAAGGAAGGTTATTAGATAGTTTATCTTGAATGTAAGTTATGCCAGAAAAGGTCAGGATATTTTGAATATACCCAACTAAACACACCACAAATATCCAGTTTCGTTTTGTCATATTAGGGGACATTAAGCACCTATAAATCATGGTGTTTAATGTCCCCTGATGTTTATTATCGGAATCATGAATAAATTTATAAAAAACTCTACAATATTCCTTGACAGGAATATTCCTAGTTAGATATATTATAGTTAACGAATAAATTCAAAATAAAGGTTGGTGTTAAAATGAAAAAATGAATACTAAAATTCTAAGCGCTCTTGCCGAACCCAGTAGATTACGCATTGTAGAATTACTTCGTGACGGTTCTCTTACTGTAGGGGAAATTGCGGATCAGCTTGACATACGACAGCCACAAGCATCAAAACATCTGCGCGTGCTATATGAAGCAGGAATAGTGGAATTTTATGCTGAAACCAATCGCCGCATATATAAGCTACGGTCGGAGCCTTTCAAAGAATTAAATTCTTGGTTGGATCAATACCGTGAACTATGGGAAGAACAATTCGATAATTTAGATCGTTATTTGCAGGAGTTGCAAAAGAAAAAGAGAAATAAACATAAGTGACTGCAACCAAAGTATTTTATTGATCGATTTGGACTATGGAAAAATAATCTTTTGGAGGTATTAAAATGTCTGCTAAAATTGAAATCACTCGTACTTTCGATGCTCCACGTGACCTTGTGTTTAAAGCTTTTACCGAAAAGGAACATCTTTTAAACTGGTGGGGTCCGAAAGGATGGACAATTGATGTTACTAAACTAGAACTCCGCCCAGATGGTGTCTTTCATTACAGCCAGAAGTCTCAAGATGGCCACGTTATGTGGGGAAAATTTGTTTATAATGAAATTGAACCTCCAGAGAAACTTGTTTATACCAATTCATTTTCTGACGAGGAAGGTAATATCGTACGTGCTCCCTTTAACGCTAACTGGCCATTAGAAATTCAGAATATTTTGACGTTCATCGAGAATGATGGCAAAACAACACTTACAATGATTGGTGTTCCGGTCTCCCCTACTGAGGAAGAAATCAAGACCTTCGAGGAATCACAAGAGATGGTACAAAAGGGGTTTGAAGGAACCTTCGATCAATTAGCTGATTATCTGTTAAAGGTACACAATTAATAAACGTTTTAACGAGAAAACACCGCCTATCTAGCGGTGTTTCTTTCGTTACATGATGTGGTGGGACCGGTTAAAACCCTTTAGTCCGAGTTAAACAGAAAGTTAAATCTACAGATAATCTGAATACTCATTTATCAGAGGCAACTGTAACTTGGCATAGTGCCAATTTTTTAGCACTCCTTAGCATTTGTACTTTATTCAAGAAAAGGGCACGATTATCCAATAAAGGTAATCGTCCCTTACTTACTCAAGATTTAGTTTTTCTACAAAAGCGTCTTTATTCTTGAATAAGAGAAGAATGGAATTTTATGAGGAAGTATGATTAAACCTTTCTTCAGCCAAAAGAAAAAACACCGATTATCAGTGTTTTTCTTTAATACACAAGGAGACTATCTAATTGGTTATGTGTTCTTGTACTCCACTGGTTGTGTGATTCAATAAAACTTCTTTATGTTTTCTATGATAGAAAACATAGGAGCCAGCAATTAACGTGTATCCGATGAAGAAAACGACCAAGCCACTGGTAAGGCCATCTACAGATATGGTTGAGTACATGGCGCCCGTCAAATCAAATGTAAAGCCGGCATAAGCCCATTCTTTAATTCGCCAAAAACCAGGGATTAGGATCGCTACTACACCTAATAATTTAGCAATCCCAATAAAGGGAAGAAGGTAAGCAGGGTAACCTAAATGGTTGAATAAAGCAACTGCTTCGGGAGCAGACAAGATATCAGGAATAGCACCGATAAGCATTAATACTGACAACAGTCCCGTAAAAACCCAGTAGGTAATGTTGATTTTCTTCATTTTGAGTTCCTCCTTGTTTGGCCTTCTGCCATTTCATTCCTCCCAAAAATTATTTTTTCTTAGATTAAATTGAACCATAAAATCTTCTTGGGTAGTATTGAATGTTTGTTGTCACTTATGTTTATTTCTCTTTTTCTTTTGCAACTCCTGCAAATAACGATCCAAGCTGTCGAAATTTTCTTTCCAAAGTTCACGATATTGTTCCAACCAAGCATTTACTCGATTTGTCCTACGGGGAGAGGACCATTACAAAGGAGTTCAACAATGTGTAGCCTGTTAGGTTCGGAAAGGGCACTCAAAATTTTAGTATCCATTTTTCATATGAACACCAACCTTATATTGTATTTATTTTCTGATTTAAATATTATTCATAAAGAATTTTTTTAAATTATTGGTATGAAAAATTTAAAAGTTTCCATTATGATGTAATTTAAAATAATTGAAATGCTGAACTGGAAAATTATTAAGCAAGCAATAGTAAAATTACAAACGTGTTTCTGAGGACTACGACCACGACCTCGATAAAAACGCTAAAACAACCCATCGAGTCGAAGGGTTCGCCTATGTATAATCGACCGGTAAGCCGGTTTATAGGAATCCCCCACTTCAGCAAAAGAGGGTTTCTTTTGGAAGTGGGGGTAGTTCAATCTTTTAAAAGCTCTTTTAATTAAGGTCGAAACGATCGGCATTCATTATCTTAACCCAGGCAGCGATAAAGTCATGGACAAACTTCTCTTGGTTGTCGGCTTGCGCATATACTTCGGCAAGGGCACGCAGAACAGAGTTGGAACCGAAGACAAGATCCACTCTCGTTGCGGTACGGGTGACTTCCCCTGTCTGGCGGTCACGTCCTTCGTAAATTCCGCCATCTGCAGGCTTCCACTCGATTCCCATGTCAAGCAGGTTCACAAAGAAGTCGTTCGTGAGTGTGCCGACACGATCTGTAAAGACGCCGTGCTGTGTGCCGCCGTAGTTGGCCCCGAGAACACGCATGCCGCCAATCAGGACCGTCATTTCAGGGGCGGACAGGTTTAACAGCTGTGCCTTGTCTATCAAGAGTTCTTCTGGGCTGACACTATACTCTTCCTTCTGATAGTTGCGGAACCCATCTGCGAAAGGCTCCAGCACTTCAAAGTTTTCTACATCCGTCTGTTCTTGTGCAGCATCGCCGCGTCCGGGCGCAAACGGCACTTTTACATCAAATCCTGCATCCCTTGCTGCTTTTTCGATGGCTGCACTGCCGCCCAGTACAATCAAATCGGCCAGGCTGACGTTTTTATCCAGCTGACTTTGCACGCCTTCCAGTACAGTTAATACTTTCGAAAGCTGCTCCGGCTGATTCACTTCCCAGTCTTTCTGGGGAGCAAGACGGATGCGGGCGCCATTCGCACCACCTCGCTTATCCGAGGCGCGGAAGGTACTAGCGGAAGCCCACGCTGTTGTAACGAGCTCGCTCACTGTAAGCTCGGAGTCGAGGATCTTCGCTTTCAGTTCTTCGACTTCGGCATCGGTTAACTCATAATCAACGGATGGGACAGGGTCCTGCCAGATGAACTCTTCTTCCGGCACTTCCGGTCCAAGGTACCGATCACGAGGACCCATGTCACGGTGCAAAAGCTTAAACCATGCACGGGCAAAGGTATCGGCAAACTCGTCTGGATTTTCGTGGAAGCGACGGGAAATCTTTTCGTAGGCCGGATCCATACGCATGGCCATATCCGCCGTAGTCATCATCGTTGGAACGCGTTTGGCTGCATTTTCTGGATCAGGTGCAAAATACTTCTCGTCCGGATTTACAGGAGTCCACTGATAGGCACCGGCAGGGCTTTTCGTCAGCTCCCATTCATATCCAAACAGCAGATCAAAGTAACTCATATCCCATTTTGTCGGCGTAGGAGTCCAGGCCCCTTCAATTCCACTGGTGATAGTGTGAGGACCATTGCCGGATTCGTATGTACTTATCCAGCCTAACCCCTGTGCTTCCATAGGAGCTCTTTCAGGTTCTTCACTAACATGAGAGGGGTCTCCTGCACCGTGTGCCTTACCGAATGTATGACCGCCGGCTGTGAGTGCCACGGTTTCTTCATCGTTCATCCCCATACGTTTAAAGGTTTCACGGATATCACGACCGCTTCCGACCGGATCCGGCTCACCGTCTGGACCTTCCGGATTCACATAGATTAAGCCCATTTGAACGGCAGCAAGCGGATTCTCCAGCTCACGCTCCCCGGAGTAGCGATTATTCTCGAGCCATTCTGTTTCAGGCCCCCAGTTGACATCTTCTTCCGGATGCCAGATGTCTTCTCGTCCTGCGCCAAACCCTATGGTCTTTCCGCCCATTGATTCAATCGCTACATTCCCTGCGAGAAGGAGCAGGTCGGCCCAGGAAATCTTATTGCCATACTTCTGTTTTATTGGCCAAAGCAGGCGGCGGGCCTTATCGAGGTTGCCGTTGTCCGGCCAGCTGTTAAGAGGAGCAAAACGCTGCGAGCCGCTTCCTCCGCCACCGCGGCCGTCTCCTTGACGATACGTACCTGCTGCGTGCCAGGACATGCGGATAAAGAATGGACCATAATGTCCGTAGTCCGCAGGCCACCAATCCTGACTGTCTGTCATGAGATTATAAAGGTCCTTTTTTAGCGCATCGTAATCTAACTTTTTAAATTCTTCTGTATAATCAAAATCTTCTCCCATTGGATTTGTCTTCTTGTCATGCTGATGAAGAATATTCAAGTTCAGCTGATTCGGCCACCAGTCTCTGTTTGAAGTAGCAGTAGAGGTATTACTAGTGGCACTTCCATGCATGACCGGGCACTTTCCAATGTTCTCAATGTCTTTCATAGCTATACGTTCCCCTTTCTGTTTTGAGTAATCAATAAATGAACATGCCTTTGACGTAGTAAACTTATAAACTACAGGAAATATTCATTATTACATTATAATTATAATAAATTATTGCTTAAAATAATAGAAAAATGCTGCATAATCTTCAGTCACATTATAATATCTATAAATTCCATTTGTAAGTACGCACTTTTTTATTATATAGTATAAAAAAAATCACTATTTTCTATTAAATTGGGAGGGGAAAGTGAATGGGACATCATTGTAATAAGACGTTTAACTGTGAAAAGGAATTGATGCTTTCAGTGATTGGTGGTAAATGGAAGATGCTTATTTGTGGTATCTAGGGAAAGAGGGAACCAAACGATTTGGTGAGTTAAAATCGTTGATCCCTGGCATTACAGAAAGCGAGAAAGCCCACGGTTTTAATCGTGGGATGAATCGTTTTTTCTCTTGTTGTTGCAGTGTAATACACTAAATAATACAATTGAATGATGGAAAAACATACGCTTAGTGATATTTGGAGCTGAACGATTAAGTATATCAGCCAATTTTATAATGTCTTTTGTATGCTTGTAATAGTGATACCAAATGTTTTAGATATTAATGAATTCATCGGATTGACTGATGCAGAAAATAAAAGAAGTAGAGAATACCTTAATCTATTACACAAAAATAATGTGTAATAAAAAGCAGTGCACTAAATACCGGTACGTTGCTTTTTATATATGATTTTCTTTATTTACTCTTATCTATTCTTTGTTATTAATACGATTGAAAAGCCATACTAAACCAAATAATCCTAAAGCAATAGGAACTCCCCAAAGTAATTCCATTCGATCACACTCCAATTTTGCTTTTACTCATTACAGCTATACTTACTAACAGGAACATTAAAATATAAATTAAATTTTTAAGGCTATATAAATAATAACTTTGCACATTAGTGGAAATAGCGACAATAGGATCAGACATATAAAAGAATGAAAACTTCAAGACACTTTCATCCAGTAATATGCCGGTAAAAGGTGATAATACCAACACTATAAGTGTAATAAACAGAGAGAAGCTATTCTTAAATAAAATCGTCATAAATAAAGATAGAGAGATGAATAATAGAGTTACTAATAACTTTGAGAAAAAGTCTAATGTGAAATAAGCTATAGGGTTGGTAGTCCAATGAATATCAATCGTTTCCAAGAAAGTAACAGGGTCCTTATCTCCTATTTTAAAATAAAAATTCATAATAGATAATATGAAAATCAATAAATAAACTAAAGAACTACTCACGGCTAAGTGAGTATATTTTGCTAAGATATACTACTAGTTAGTGATGCCGCTTGTCTTAATATTAAATATCATACCTGAAGTGAAATCCTTAAGAATTGTCTTATGAGAGAGGTATAAGTATAAAAAATTCCTATAATATAGAAGGAATAAAGGAGTCTATATGAATTTGTTAAATCAGTACTGAATGCCATAAGTAATAAAAATATTAAAAAAGGCATTAAGAGTAAAAGATAGAACCCCTTATCTTTTGATAGTTTCCATAACTCGGCTTTTATCAATTTTTATACTCTTTTTTTGGGGGGTGAGATTCTGAAAAGTAGTTTTAAGGCTATAGTTTTATCGGTTATTATTTTTGGCTCAGGACATTTTTACTTAGGTCAGCCTTTAGAAGGGTTGTTGTTTTTTATAACAGGCAGCCTTATTTTTGCTATTAGTCTTAAATTTAATATCCTTTTTGTGGGATTAGTAATTTTTCTGCTACTTTCTATCTACAGAGTTGTTAAGATCTCAAAGCAACTAAATGAAAACTATAAACAAAAGGGAATTAAACAACAGTAGGAGGGGAGTTTATCCGGTGGCTCAAGTAGTTAAAGAGAAAGAAAATTTAATAATATACAAGAAAAGTCAAATTTATAAAGTTAACGTTAATAACATCATAATGATTGAGCGTTCACAAAAGGGAATTATCATTTACTTGGAGAACAAGGAAGAGGTGAAGTTACGTTACTCTTTGAATAAAATGAAAGATCATTTACCAGGAAGTTTTAAAAGAACGCACCAGTCTTTTATAGTGAATACTAAATACATTTTTAAAATTGAAAGACTAGGTCCTTCTTTGTTTCAAAGTACCCTATCAAATAGAGTAATAGCATTAATCAGTAAAGAACATCTTAAATCATTACTGGAGGGGTAGGGGTGAATACATATAAATTTACGGAACCCTTTTTTTTGACTTCTAAACATAAAACAACGGTATATAAGGCTGACGAAAGTAAAGTCGGATATATACAGAAAATGTATGATAATGACGTTCAAAGGTATGTGAGCTTATTTTTAGACAAGTTATATTTCCAGTATAATTTCTACAATCCTGAAGGGGAACGTATATCTTTTATTAAGAACATAAAAGAAAACAAAAAAGATTATATACGTTCTCGATGGTTATACAAAAAAGAAAATGATAATGTGATTATAACAAATAAAACTAAATTAAAAACGAATATCAGATTTCAAATTGATATGGAAGAACACTCACCAATTGAAGTAACAAGGGACTTTGCAGAGAATAAAGTTGTTTTCTGGAAGGGTAATAAACAATTAGCGGTTATTAATCACACTAAAACATTACCACGAAAAATAACTGTTCATACTTATAATGAAGATGTACTTCCACTAGATCTAATCTTTTTTATTTACTTTGTCTATAGAATATACTCTATATGAGTTATGGTAGTGTGCGAACACTACCAAAAACACCAAATGGTTTTATTATAAAATATACTCCTCTTCATTTTCTTCTGTTACCATTTTTTAAATCAAGCTCTATAAAGTGAATTATACCTAATAAATATACCATGAAAAAATTGAAAATACAAATAAGTCATAGTAAATTGGTTCTTGTTTTGTTTTGATTAAAAGTACTACTCGTTACCAATACATAAAGGTTATAATTGTGTTACAAACCTTATTTTAATAGAAATTTATTGTATTTACATGTTATTATAGACAATAAGCAATCTTAGATTGTTTAAAAAGCGTCTCCTTTTAGTAGTGTGTGGTACTCTATTAAATACAAGGGGACGTTTTTTTACGTTTTTGGTAAAGGTTTAGAACGATGTATCAGAAGAAATATCAAAATTCTTAGAAACACTTATTAATAATCACATAAGAAAACAAGAAGAAACACCGGAAAAAAAGAACGTATATCCGAAAAACAGATGAAAAGATATAGATAAGAATAACTTGTTGTAAAACATTAACAGGAGGGTAGCCCTTCTGTTTTTATGTTTGTTTTTTTCTAGTCCAAACTCTTTTCGTAACGGTCTTTCAAAATGAAGATCAACATAATTTTTTATAAATTCGCGTTTTTTCTCTGTATCTCTTCCTTCATAAAGAATCTATTTCTTTTCATTCGTTCCCCGTCACTCTTTTCATTCCATAATTCCAGGGCTTCTTTCTCTAGGGTTCGCTCTACTGGTCTTCTCGTAAAGGATAATTCAGAAAATCCTAGGTTACCGTCTCGTATTGTCATGTCTAAACAGGGGAATGTTCGTGATACTGCAGGTTCTTTTCTTGCAGAAGCATACGGATTGCCAAAGACCCAAACATGGAAGGGTCAGTATATGGATATTTTAAACAAAAATTGGAAGTAAATAAATTGAAATCAAAACAACATCACTATCTTGGCTTCTGATAAATCCATACCGTTTTCAGCAGAAGATGGACCACTTTGATACAACCAAGCACATCCGCTTAAAACTAGCTTAAATATCCCCATGGTTAGAAGAAAGAGAAATTACTTTTGTATGTCAGATCACCTCTTTTATTTCTTTTCTATCTGTATTTTTTACCTAAAGTCCTTCTCTGAATAAAGAACAAGTTATAAAGATTAAACGGACGCAAGAGGGTAAAAAAGTAGATGATGCGACTAATATTCAGGTTGACATATGGAAAAAAGAGAACCATGAAGATCATGAAGTGATAAAAGCCAAACCTAAGGGGAACGAAATTTATTTTGCAGACGTTCAACGAAGACGGCTTATATTATATTAAAGCAGATGTTAGGGCCCGCGATTTACATGTTATGCCCACTAAACACAAGTGATCGTAGGCAATCTTTCTGAAGAAAAATTAAATTTATCGTTCCTAGGCGAGAAAACTCCCACTTCAAGGAGCGTTAGCGAGTAAGTGGGAGATGAATCGCCTTCGGACAAGAGATGGCTTTAGCTATCTCCATTGTCCGACTATCTCCCCTCCGTCTCCTTGTTGAGAAGGCCAAAATATTTAAAACAAAAAAGAGAATATATGTTCCCTTTTTTTGTGCCAATGTCTTATAATAAGAGTAGCTTACATTCTTCATGGGGAGAGATGGGGAAATGGTGGTTCACAAAGCATATAAATTCCGGATCTATCCAACCAAAAAACAAGAAGTATTTATTGCGAAAACCATTGGTTGCAGTCGTTTTGTGTTCAATCATTTCCTCGCTACATGGAATAACACCTATAAAGATACGGGAAAAGGATTGACTTATAATGCTTGTTCTAAACAATTAACGCAACTCAAGAAAGAATGGACTTGGTTAAAAGAAGTGACAGCACAGCCATTCAATCCTCGCTGAAAAACCTTGCGGATTCGTATGCACGATTTTTCAAGAAGCAGAATAGCGCTCCACGGTTCAAATCGAAAAATAATAAGGTGCAGTCTTACACGACAAAACATACAAACGGTAATATCAACATTGTTGACAACAAAATCAAATGACCGAAACTTGGATTCATTACATTTGCAAAAAGCCGTGATGTAGACGGTCGCATTCTTCGTGCTACGGTTAGAAGGAACCCAAGCGGCAAATACTTTGTATCGATTCTGATAGAAACAGAAGTGCACGAGCTGCCCAAAACAAATTCATCCGTTGGAATGGATGTTGGCATAAAGGACGTTGCTATTTTGTCGGATGGAACGGTGTATAAAAATCATAAATATTTTCGAACGCTCGAAAAGAAGTTAGCAAAAGCACAACGAATTCTTTCAAGGCGTAAAAAGGGCTCTTCTAACTGGCAAAAACAACGAATAAAGGTTGCACGACTTCACGAGAAAATCTCAAACGCACGAAATGATTACTTGCATAAAATCTCTACCGATATTGTTAAAAACCACGACATTATTGGGATAGAAGATTTGCAAGTATCGAACATGTTAAAGAATCATACATTGGCTAAAGCGATCAGTGACGTATCGTGGTCCCAATTCCGTACCAAGCTTGAATACAAAGCAAAATGGTATGGAAAGCAGGTTGTAACGGTTGCGAAAACCTTTCCTTCCAGTCAGCTATGTTCAAGTTGTGGTTACCGAAACAAAGACGTTAAGAATCTCGCATTACGTGAGTGGACGTGTAAAGAATGTGGCCCCCATCATGATCGAGATATTAACGCAAGTATCAATATTCGTAACGAAGCTATACGATTAACCGCAGGAACTGCGGGGATAGCCTAATCAATAACTAGCGGTTACGCTGGTGTTCTTAGGAATCTCCCACTTCAAACAGACGTAAGGTTGTTAAGTGGGAGTAGTTCAATGTAACAAAAATCTGAACATCCTCATGGAGACCATGACCATCATTAATTACTCATTTTGCTAAAGTGAACAGAAATCCAAGTTTTTGTAGGGAAGAACAAGTAAAATTATAAAAGCCGATGTCCTTAGCGTATAGGATGTCGGCTATTTTTTTCGAAGTTTGTTTAGCTTACAAAATTCGCGTTTTTTTGCTCTGAACTCCTTATAGAGGAGGCAAATCATCCATGGAAATAGGGGATCGAAAATTAACTGACCTAATTTTTTACTTTTTTTAATTACAAAAAGATTATATTAGTTTCTTAACCTATTATTTATTCAGAAAATTAAATAAGATGAAAACACATTCTTGAAAACGATTACTAGAGGTGATTTTATGTCTGATCCTAATCTGAAGGGTGAAACGAACGATCGAGCTTTATCGTAACCATTCAGGAAAAATTGAAGTGGTAAGTAAAATTAGTGTAGATAGTGAAAAATTAAATTACAGCAGCAGATGTGATTTCGGAAAAAGAGTTACATCCAGGTTTATTATTCCAAAGGCGCTAGATATAAGAGTAGCAAAGGCAGTTCGAACAACAGCAATACAGCAGAAAAAGGGTAGAAGTTGAGTTTCATAAAATCGAACTTCTATAAAACAAAAAGGAGGAAAAAACATGGAACAAGCAGCGAAAAAGTATTCAAGTGAAAATGTCCAAAAGACAAATGTTTCATCACTAGAAGAAAATAGAATAATGATTTTTAATACACCTGTTGTTTGGTTTGGAGTATTTGCAGCGATCACACTATTAAGTATGTATACAGGAAATCTTCCAGGAGGTATGATTGGTAGCTTACTCGTTATGATTGTTTTAGGTGAAGTATTTGGTTGGACAGGGGATCGTTTACCTATAGTCAAGACATTCCTTGGTGGAGGAGCAATTGTTGCCATTTTTGGTTCCGCTTACATGGTGTATAGTGGATTCTTACCAGAAACAATTACAACTTCAATTACAGATTTTATGAAAGATGGGGGCTTTCTAAATTTCTATATTGCAGCATTAATTACAGGTAGTATTTTAGGGATGAACTCAAAAATACTTATTAAAGTTGGATTGAAATATTTTCTTCCTATTGGAGGAGCCGTATTAGGATCAATTGCACTTACAGCTCTAATTGGTGCAATGGTTGGATTTACACTTCAGGAAGCAGTATTAGTTATTGCCATGCCTATTATGGGTGGCGGAATGGGTGCAGGTGCTGTTCCTATGAGTCAAGTTTATTCTGAATTACTAGGAAATGAACCAAGCTATTACATTTCAATGCTCGTACCAGCATTAGCACTTGGAAATGTATTCGCAATAGTGTTAGCAAGTGTATTAGATATACTAGGAAAAAAGTTTCCTTCATTAACTGGAAATGGTCAATTAATTCAAGGATTTAAATACGATAAATCAGAGATGAAATACGATATTCAAAAAATGGGAGCAGGGTTACTTACAGCATTAACATTTTTTACAGTGGGAACTCTATTAGCTTCTGTAATCCCGATTCATGCATATGCCATTATGATTATTATTGTCGCTTTTTCTAAAATTTCCAATTTAATTCCAACGACAGTAGTTGAAGGTGCAAGTCAATGGTATCAGTTTGTGGCTAAAAATTGGACGTTTGCATTATTATTCGGAATTGGTGTAGCTTATACGGATTTAGGCACAGTATTGGAAGCTCTAACATTACAATATATTTTAACAGTATTTGGCGTTGTATTAGGAGCAATTATCGGTGCAGGGTTATTAGGAAGACTTGTTGGGTTCTACCCAATTGAAGCGGCGATTACAGGTGGGTTGTGTATGGCAAACATGGGAGGTACTGGTGATGTTGCTGTGCTTTCAGCTTCAAAACGAATGGAGCTAATGCCTTTTGCACAAATCTCGTCACGTTTAGGTGGAGCACTAATTTTATTACTTGCAGGTTTGCTTATTCCTTTATTTACTTAAGTAGGTGGAATGTGTAAGGAGTATTAGGGAATCCTAGGTAGTTCGGTTGTGAAGTAGAAGAAAGAAACTTGTTGTTGGCATTGGAGAGGTTCCGATATAACAGGGGTACCTACGAGAAGAATATGTTATTGGGAAGAAAAAGGAATTATTGAATCTGAAAAAGAAGAAGAAGGAACAACTCGAAGATATAATTACTTAAACATAAAAAAATTCTTTTAATTCAGGAGTTAATTGAAGAAGGATTTACACTTGATGCAGCAGTTAAAAAAGTTGAACAAAAATTAGCGCCGCATTCCCCTTCAAAATCTATTGATTTAGTGGGGGTTAGGCGGTTTTTCTTGTTCTTCTATATATTTTTTTATCGTTTCAATTGTTGTTCCACCAGTAGATAACACCATATAACTACGACTCCAAAAATAAGGTTTCCAAAAGTATTGGGATAATTCCTTTGCAAACTCTTTACGTATATATCGAGAAGTGACCGTCTTATAACTGTTGATCGTGTTGGCAAGGTTGATTTGTGGTGGCGCATCGAAAAGAATGTGAATTTAGTTGATCATTATTTTGACTATTTTTGTTTGTCAAGTAACTAGAGATTGCTTCAAAGCAATTATCGCGGTAGAAAGCATGCAGTTTATCATTATTACGCATGAGCCATTGAATAAGGGATCCGTCAATTAGAGCACGAATTGTGTAGGAGGCTTTATCAACATTAACATTAGCGAAAGTTCCTTCTTTTTGCCCTAGTTGAACGATCTCACGTCCGATTGACCAGCAGTTTTCATAAAATTGATCATTGATTTGACGGAACTGTTCATTATGATTGGATTGGGAAAGAAATTCAAGATAAACTCGATAAAACTTGCGGTTATCACTTGGACTGGCAAACGCTGCATTGACATATGCACGCAATTTATCAAGTGCAGTATACTCATTACTGATTGCTGCATGTTCATTTTTATAAATTTTTCCTGTAACCCACTCTAATAGATGACAAAATACATCTTCTTTATTTTGGAAGTAGTAACTTGTCACACCTTTGCTTACATCAGCATAATCGGCAATGTCCTGCAAGGTCACATTGTCAAACCCTTTTTCAAAAACAGCTTGAAAGGCAGCACGTAAAATTTGCTTGCGACGTTCCTCAGCTTTATTACTCATTCAAAAGCACCATCCTTTCTCTATAAATATATTATACACAAAATATGACCAGACAAAATATTTTTTTCTGACTGGCCAAAATTATATTGACTGGTCAAAAAAATAAAATATAATCAAAGTGAAAATATTAAAAAAATTCATGCGCACTTGTTTGATTGGAGGAATGGTATGGACAAGAGAGATAGATAAAAGGGGTAAAATGAACAAAATAAAAACGATGAAAAGAGGTGTACATATGAAAGGGCAAGAGCTTGAGGCATTATTACATCCTGTTCAATCTGTTGCAATTGTTGGTGCAAATTATCGTTTCGCATGTCAGGTAATAATGGAAAACTTAAAGAATTTCGAATTTAAAGGAGATATCTTCTTAGTTAATCCAAAGTATGACGATATTAATGGTATGAAATGTTATCATACACTTCAGGAAATCACAAAGCCAATTGATATCGTTGTAGGGCTTGTCAATCCAAATTTGATGCTAGATGTTACCCGTGTTGCTGGTGAAATGGGGGCAAAGCTTCTCGTCATTCCAGGTGGAGGATATGGTGAAAGCGGTCCAGAAGGAAAACAAATTCAACATTCTATTCTTAAAGAAGCAGAAAAAACGGGGATAAGAGTCTTCGGTCCAAACTGCATGGGTTATTTTAATATGCATAATCAATTTACTCCCTATATTGGAACATTACACAGACCCAAGCGTCCGCTTCGAAAAGGACCGGTTTCCATCGTATCACAGAGTGGTTCAGTGCTCGATTCCTTTATTGCTTCGTGTCTAGGTTTAAGTCGAATTTATTCGACAGGAAATGAAGCAGATCTTAAAATGAGTGACTATGTCAAAGTACTCGCGAAAGATCCGAAAACATCTGTCATTATTTTATATATTGAGGCGATTCGCAACCATGAACATTTTTTGAAAGCGCTTGATTTATGTGGCGAATACAGAAAGCCTGTTATTGTATTGAAGACTGGGAAAACACAAAAATCATCAGCGATGGCAAATGCGCATTCCGGAGCACTTACAGGTGACTATAAAGTTGAGAAACATGTGCTTGAGGAGCATGGCGTCATCTTCGTTAATGATATCGATGAAGCTGTCGCAGCGGCACAAATGCTGTCTCAGCCGTATTTACCTTCAAAAACACGTTATCTGCCATTACTGTATCAGGAGGACAATCTGGCATAGCTCTTGATTTAGCTGAAGAATATGACATCGATTTTCCGGAATTATCAGCTGCGATTCAGCAGGAATTGCAAAACGAATTGCCTGAACTTGCGCCATTCTCTAATCCGCTTGATGCTTGGGGGAAAAGTAAAAAAGAGTTTTCTGAAGTATCAAAAACGTGCTTAGAATATCTTACTAAGGACCCTAATATCGGGATTGTCTCTGTTGCGATTGATGCGCCGATTGGTCAAGGAGATCATGAATTTAGTTTTACAGGTACGCCGGCCAAACATCTTGCCCAATTAAGAGAGAATACAGCTAAACCTCTTTTCTATTTTGCACACATTCATACCGAGTTTGATCCGCGTGTCCTGTCTATTTTAGATGAAGCGGGCATTCCTGCCATACAAGGTACCCGCAACGCATTAGCGGCATGCCGGGCATTGTTCCAGTATAAGGCGTTTTTAGAGAAGAAAGAACAGGCGCCGATCTATTCGATTAATGAAGTCAATTTTGAAGAACAGCCGATCTTACTTCATGATGATGACGGCAGGAAGCTCCTTGAAGATAACGGTTTTCCATCACCGCCTGAAAAAATAGTGGCAAGTATGGATGAGGCTATTGAATTTTCAGAAAAGATCGGTTATCCAGTCGTATTAAAAGCGCAGGGGTTAGCCCATAAATCTGATGTTGGAGGAGTAGTGCTCAATCTTCAAAATGCGAAAGAATTAAGAGAAGCGTGGAACAGCATGACAAGCTTAAACTCACCAAACTACTTGGTCCAAGCTATGATTAATGATGGGTTTGAAACGATTCTTTCTTATAAAACAGATTCGCACTACGGGCCGGTGATCATTTTTGGACTGGGTGGGATTTATACGGAACTGCTAAAAGACATTGTTCTTGCCGTTCCGCCAATTACAACCGAAAAGGCAGAGAAAATGGTACAAAGCATCGAGGTCCTATGGAAGAACATTAATGGATACCGCGGTAAGCCGCCGCTTGATTTAGAAGCATTGCTTGATGCCATTGTAAAAATGGGGAATATGGCAGAAAAACATTATGAAGAAATTGTAGAGTTTGAAATCAATCCATTACGTGTCCGCACAAAAGGAAAAGGAGTAATGGCACTCGAAGTCCTTGCATCAGCTAAACAAACCAGTTCATTAAAGCTGGTACACTAATTGGCTGATCGTGTAAAGGCTTAAGAACGTTTCTATTAACGATAAATATGAAATGAGGGGAAAAAAATGGAGACAACAATTATAAAGGATTTCAAAAATATTAATCTAAAAATGGAAAATCGTGTCGCGTATATTGCGATTAATAATCCGCCGGCAAACGCGATTAGTTCGGAAACCGTCAGCGGATTATTAGCAAGTATTGATTATGTGGCAAGTGAACCGGAAGTAAAAGTCATCGTGATTACAGGAGAAGGAAAGTTTTTTGTAGCGGGTGCTGATATTAAGGAATTTGTACCAGCGTTTGATAGTGAAGAAAAAGGAAAAGCACTTTCTGTGAATGCACAGGCTGTCTTAAATAAGATTGAACAACTTAAAAAGCCGGTCATTACGGCGATTAATGGGGCATGCCTGGGTGGTGGTTTAGAGCTTGCCATGAGTTGCCACATGCGTATTGCTGCAGATGAAGCGAAACTTGGACAACCTGAGCTGAACTTAGGGTTAATTCCTGGATTTGGCGGCACACAGCGCCTGGCACGCCTAACAGATAAGTCGAAAGCTCTTGAATTAATTCTGACCGGTCAATTTATTGACGGTAAAAAAGCCGAGTCTATTGGTTTAGTAAATAAATCTGTACCTCTTGCTGAGTTAATAAATGAAGCAAAGCAACTTGCTGAAGCCATTGCTCTTAATAAAAGCCAACCCTCTGTTGCAGCGACCATTGAAGCTTTAAATAAAGGGTTGGAAACAACATTGGATGAAGGGTTAGAAATTGAATCTGATCTTTGGGCGAAGTTGTTTACGACCGAGGATATGAAAGAAGGGGTGAACGCTTTTATTGAAAAGCGGGAGGCTGAATTTGCAGACAAGTAAGAAATAGATATGGGGTGTCATGTGAGGCTGACGCCGCATATCTCCAAAACTAAAGGGGGATGGTCATGGATAAGGTATACAAGCTGTTAATGCCAAATGCCGTACTATATGGGAGCGGGGCACTGAACGAAGTGGGCGAACAGGCAAAAAAGCTTGGTAATAAAGCTCTTATTATAAGTGATGCAATCATGCAGAAAATTGGTAATGTTGATACTTGTGAAACGTATTTACAGCAATCCGGTGTTCCATACGAAAAATATTTAGGCGTAGATACAGAGCCTACGAATATTCATGTGGCAGAAGCTTTAGAGAAATGTATGAATGAAGAATGCGACATCATTATCGCAATTGGCGGGGGAAGCTGCATTGATACGGCAAAGGCTGTTGCTGTTTTACGGACCAATGAGGGAACGATTACCGATTATTTCGGCACACAAAAACAGTTTAAGCGTAAGCCGATACCTTTAATCGCAATCCCCACAACGGCCGGAACCGGTTCAGAGGTTACAAAAGTAACGGTGATCACAGATACACAAACAGATGTGAAAATGATGTTTTCAAGACCTGAACTGTTACCTCAAGTTGCCATTGTTGATCCGAAGCTGACCATTTCTTGTCCCAAAGGTGTTACAGCCGCGGCAGGTGTTGATGCACTTTGTCACGCAATCGAGGCGTTCATTTCGAAAAAAGCACAGCCGGTTACTGACACATTAGCTTTATCAGCCATTGAAAACATTATGACATATATTCGCCGTGCATATAATGATGGTCATGATATGGAAGCGAGAGAGAAAATGGCATACGGAGCAATGCTTGCAGGAATAGCGTTTTCAAACGCATCGGTTACCCTTGTACACGGCATCTCACGTCCAATTGGCGCACTCTTTCATGTCCAGCATGGTATTTCAAATGCAATGCTGCTTCCGGCGGTACTTGAATTTACAAAAGAAGCAGCAGAAGAGCGTCTTGCTTTTATTGGAAGGGTAATTTTACCTGAAGCAAAAGAAATGTCAAATGAAGAGCTCGCCAATATTGTCATTTATGAAGTGAAAAAGCTTTGTCTGGATTTAAATATTCCGAATATGAAAGCATATGGCATTGATGAGGAACCATTTAAAGCATCGCTTTCGAAAATGGCACACGATGCACTTGCAAGCGGAAGTCCTAATAATCATCCAAAAGTACCAGTTCTTGAAGAGGTTATGAAGCTTTATGAAACATGCTATAGCTATGACTTCAGTATGGATGTAAATATAAGTAGACAATAAATGTATGAATAGAGGGGATTTTTGAATGGCAATGGCTACTAGTGTAAATACGTTAAAAAATTTTATTGGTGGAGAGTGGGTAGCTGCAAATACTGACAAGTTTGAAGCAGTACCAAACCCTGCAACAGGCAACATTATTGCTCATGTTCCTATTTCTTCAAGAGACGATCTAAATCAAGCTGTCTTAGCTGCAAAGGAAGCTTATAAAACGTGGAGCAAAACAGCAGTGCCTCGTCGCGCTCGAATTTTATTCCGTTATCAGCAGCTTCTTATCGAACATTGGGAAGAACTGGCCAAACTTATAACCACTGAAAACGGAAAAAGCTATGAAGAAGCATATGGTGAAGTCCAACGAGGTATTGAGTGTGTCGAGTTTGCTGCCGGTGCTCCAACATTAATGATGGGTGAGCAGCTGCCGGACATTGCAACAGGTGTTGAATCTGGGATGTATCGTTATCCAATAGGGGTTATAGGAGGAATCACACCGTTTAACTTTCCAATGATGGTACCATGCTGGATGTTCCCACTTGCGATCGCCTGCGGCAATACATTTGTTTTAAAACCTTCTGAACGAACACCACTACTGGCCAATCGCCTTGCGGAGCTGTTTCAAGAAGCAGGACTTCCAAATGGTGTATTAAATATTGTTCATGGTGCACATGATGTCGTGAACGGAATTCTTGAGAACAAAGAAGTAAAAGCTGTTTCTTTTGTCGGTTCACAGCCGGTTGCAGAATATGTTTATAAAACGGCTGCTGCAAATGGAAAGCGTGTTCAAGCACTTGCCGGCGCAAAAAATCACTCTATTGTTATGCCGGATGCGGATTTGGATAATGCTGTGAATAATATTATTGGTGCTGCATTTGGTTCTGCTGGGGAACGTTGTATGGCTTGTTCAGTAGTTGTCCCTGTAGGTGATATTGTGGATGAATTAGTTGGACGTTTAAAAAAGGCGGCAGATGAAATTAAAATAGGAAACGGATTAATAAAGAATGTCTTTCTAGGCCCGGTTATTCGAGATACGCATAAAGAACGTACGGAGTATTACATTCACACCGGTGAAAAGGAAGAGGCACAGCTTGTTCGTGATGGCCGCCAGGATCAAACAGACGAAACCGGTTACTTTATAGGGCCCACTATTTTTGATCATGTTACACAAGACATGACGATTTGAGGTATATTTAATCGTGTAGTTCCGAAAGAACAGTTAATGGATGAAGCAATGAAAATGGCGGAAAAGATGGCGCAAATCCCACCATCAGCTTTAAAAATTACAAAAATGACGGTTAATAAAACATATGAAATGATGAACTTAAAGCAAGCACTTGACTATAACCTCGAAACGGCCATTTCAATGTTCTTTTTAAACCAAGAACAAGAAATAGCCGAAGCGGGACGAGTCTTGCGTGAAAAGGGATTAAGTGCCTTTCTAAAAGACTCTAAATAATGCTATTGCCTCTAAAGAGCTGTTCTTGCAAGGTCTTGGAATAGACCTTCAGGCCAGCTCTTTTTTGACAGGGGGAGAACAAGGTAGGTACGGAATCCTGCTGAATCTTTCATGCTAATCACTAGTTTTGAAAAAGGATCAAATAGGGTGGTTGCTAACCTTCGATAATGGCTCTGATGCTGGAATTATGGAGTTGGGAATTGATCCCAAGAGTCGTGCAGCGTTCTAGACTTGTATTCAGCCGGCGTTAAGTAATCCAATGATCCGTGAATGCGAATGTTGTTGAACCAATGAACGTAATCAAATAGTTCAAGGTCAAGTTCGTACTGGTTGGGGAAGCTACGGGCGTGGGTGAACTCTGTTTTGATGGTCTTAAAGGTAGCTTCAGCGACGGCGTTGTCATATGGCGTTCCTTTCTCACTCAAGGATCGCTCAATACCAAAGGTTTGAAGGGCCTGGTCGATAAGTTGATTTTTAAACTCACTGCCTCGATCGGTATGGAACAATTCGAGCTGATGAAGATTATATTTCACTGATGCAAAGGCACGTTGAACCAAAGCTGCGTCTTTATGAGGACCAGCACTGTAGCCGATGATTTCTCTGTTATATAAATCGACAAGAACACAGATGTAATGCCATTTCTGTTGGACACGAACATACGTTAAATCGCTCACAATCTTTGTCCTGATCAAACTCTCGATTTAACGTGTTTCCTACCTCTGATTCGTTACAAGCAGCTTTAGAAGGTTTATACTGAGCGACTGTATACTTCGAGACTAGTCCTTGTTCTTTCATCATCCGTCCGATACGGCGACGGGAAACCGTCCAGCCAAGTTTTTCAAGTTCTTTTTTTATCTTTCTCTGTCCATAAATATTTCGACTATCTTTAAAAATGTTAACGATCAATCTCGTCAATTCTTCCGCCTGATCATCACGAACGTGGCTTCATAATAATACGTACTTCTTGGAATTTGCAGGACGTCGCACATTGCTGATACCGAGTATTTGTGACGGTTGTTTCGGATCACATCTACTTTCGTCCCATGATCAGCGCGGCCTGCTT